>JAPKDE010000182.1 GCA_028822675.1 Dehalococcoidia bacterium
GAATTCGTAACGTGAGGCATAGCTCTAGTAAACTTCAATTATACAAGTAATAAATCCAATGTCAACGTAATGACTCCTGGGTTTTCGCAAACTTCGCCTTTTGGATTTTGGCTTTTTGCCAAAGCAACCATGGGGTTATTTTTTTGCCACCGCCATTACTATCATTTTGGATAACTTATGGTCTATCATCCAATGACTCTACCTAATTACTCTATAGGTACCTGATTTGGCGAGTGCTGTAGTATTCGTTAATCAGTTTGGAAAGATACATCCTCTGATTCGCTCCGTGCGTAGTCCCTACGTGATGGAATTAGTAACAGGCACGGGCCAGTGCGATTCAGATTTATAAGTTAGGTTTCAATGGCAAATTTCAGCCTTAAACCGTCCGACATGCAGATTGCCGGCCGATCCGTCCATTACGCTTGGGTGATAGTGGGTGTGGGCGCGGTCATGCGTTTGTTCAGTTCTTCCTTCCGTTCTTCCTCCAGCATCTTGATCCCCAGGTTAGTTGAATCATTTGGTTGGAGCTTTGGCCAGGTGGGTTTGGGCTTTGCCATCCAGTGGATCGTTTCCGGCATGTTTGGTCCCACTGCGGGCTGGATGGGTGACCGGTACGGGGTCCGTTGGACCATGAGGCTGGGTGCCGTTTTATTCATAATCGGCATGGTACTCACTGGGTTCATGCAGAACCTGTGGCAGTTCTACTTATTCTTTGGCGTGATTCTCAGCGCTGCCATGGGCATCTTCCAAGTTCCACTAACTGCGGCCGTAACACTCTGGTTCCGGAAGCATTTGGGCGTTGGCATGGGGTTGTTGCAGTCGTCTCAGGGTATTGGCCCATTGATTGCAGTGCCGATCATGCTAGTAATCATCCACTTTTTTGGCGGCGGAATAGACGGCCTGCGCGGGGCTTTCATCATCCCCGGGATATTGGGCGGCGTCATTATTCTTTTCTTGGTCCAGTTCTTCTATAACGAGCCTGCCGAAATTGGCGTGCGACCTCTGGGTGCCCCCGAAGACGAGCCTATTAGAGCAGTTCAGACGGGCGAAATCGCTAGAGTCCGTACCAAAGTGTTCCTCAAACAAGCGCAGCGCACCGGCGCGTTCTGGAACCTAATTGGTATTCATTTCTGGGGTTGTGCCGGACACGCCATAATCCTGGTTTATCTGGCTTCCATGGCTGAATTTGAGGGTGTATCCAAAGGAGCCGCCGCAACCATATTCGTGACCCTTTCTGTCACCAGCACTCTCACGCGGTTCGCTGTACCGATAATCGCCGACCGCGCGGGAAGCAAACCGGCCATGGCCGGCTGTTTCTTTTTGCAGGTTGCGCCGATAGTCTTGCTATTCTTTGCCCACGACGCGTGGCAGTTCTACCTCTTTGCGGTTCTGTTTGGCATTGGATTTGGTGGCGAGATGAGCGCGTTCCCTATCATTAACCGTCAGTACTACGGCAGCGGCCCCATTGGCACTACCTACGGCTACCAGATGATGGGCGCCGGAGTTGGTATGGCTACCGGTGCGCTGATTGGTGGGTACTTGCGAGATATCACCGGCAACTTTGACGCCACTATGGGTCTGTCGCTGGTGCTCAGCCTGGTCGGGGTTATCAGCATTCTGATGCTGCCCACGACTAAGAAAGAGCTACTGCCAGACTGGGAAAACCAACTTCCCGGGGCGACCCACGCCCACTCACACGCCGGCGATTAACTCGCCCTTTTCCCATAATTCGCTGTTGCATCTGCGCTAGGTGTCAAACACAGCCGGTGCTGCGCCTCCGCCTATGTGCTAAACTCCGTTATCGAGTCTGAGAAGGTTCGAATTACCGGAGATTATGGAGGGTGTACTGATGCTGGATTTGGTCATTAAGGGCGGACAAGTTGTGACTCCCATGGGAGTCGGTATGTGGGACATCGCGATTCAAGGCGAGAAAATTGTCGCGGTGGCAGCCCCCGGCGCACTACCCGATGAGGCTGCCCGAGTAATCGACGCCACTGGAATGGTGGTTGTCCCTGGCGGAATTGAGCCCCACGCCCATATTTCTGCGCCCATCATGGGCCACGGCGACCTCAAGACTGCCCCTCCCGAAGAAGTCAGCCGCGCCGCCTTGATCGGCGGTACCACCACGCTGATGGACTTTGCCATCCAATACCCAGGCATTGATATTCCCCAGGCAATTCAAGAACGGACAGAGGTCTGGCAGGGTAATTCCTACGCCGACTACGCCCACCACCTGATGCTGTTGGGCTCGATTCCACCGGAGATTTTGGGTTCTTTGCACGAGGCGGTGGAAGACGGACACCCAAGCATCAAGATTTTCACCACCAATATCCGGCCCCCAGCCACCACCGGCGAGCCTCGCATGGTGGGCACCGGACACCTCCATGACCTGATGGAAGAAGTCCAGAAGATGAACGCCATGCTGCTGGTTCACGCTGAAGATGATGACATGGTCCAGCATATGTATCAGAAGCTGGCCCGCGAGGAACGGACCGAGTGGTACAACATGCACTTGGTCCACAGTGCCGAGTCTGAAGATGTGTCCTTCCGACGAGTGCTTCGCGTTTCTGAATGGACCGGCGCTCCGGTTTACTTCGTTCATGTGAGTGCCACCCAAGGTCTGCAGGCTGTTTTGGAGGCCCGCTCCAATGGCCGACCAGTCTACGGCGAAACTCTCCATAACTACTGTTGCTTTGGCGCTGAGAATTACAAAGAAGAGAACGGCATGAAATACCACACGTATCCTTCTTTGAAATCGGAATCCGACCGCCAATCCCTCTGGGACGGTATTGTGAACAACGGTCTCAGCACCATGGCCACTGACGAATACTGCACGTCATGGGAGACGAAGATATCCGGCCGGACGGTTTCGGATGTTACCGGCGGCCATAACGGCGCCGAAGCCCGTATGGGTGTGACTTTCAGTGAGGGCGTCTCCCGCCGGGGCATGTCCCTGCAGCGGTTCGTGGACGTTTCCTCAGCCAACGCCGCCAAGATCATGGGTCTGTATCCCCGTAAGGGCGTACTTGCTCCGGGCAGCGATGCTGATATCACGCTGATTGATACCAATTTCAAGCGCAAGCTGACCATTGACGACTTCCATATCACTGACTACAGCATCTGGGAAGGTTTCGAGGCTGACGGTTGGCCTGTGACCACTATCCTAAGGGGCAATGTGGTTGTTGATAACCGGGAGTTCAAAGCCGAGCCCGGCAGTGGCAAGTTCATCCCCCGCAAGATAGACGTAGCAGTAACCGACCGCCCCGTAGCCTAACGGCGCAGCCGTGTTTTCATGGGGCGTCAGCTCTGATGAACAACGTTTTATCGGTCACGAAATTAGCTGCGGAGAAGATGAGAGATGGCTCGGATTAAGTTGGTGCCCACGGAGGATTTGCCGCCTAAAATGCGAGAGATCGCCAAGGGGGCTGAAGCTCACAAGTTAAATCCGGCCATCTTTCAGGCGGCTGGAAACCTACCAGAGGCATACGAGGCTTTCTGGAACTTTTACGGTCCTCTAAAACTGCAAGGGTTGCTTGAGCAGCGGCTCAAAGAACTGGTACGACTCAAGATTGCCGACGCGAACGGATGCGCCACTTGAAAGCTTGGCAGGGCTGTACCGGCGGTGCAGCAGGGGATGACCGAGAAGATGATTGCCAGTCTTGCTGACGTGGAGACTGCTGACATCACTGACCGCGAGAAGTTGGCGGTTCATTTCGCCCACCGAATGGCCACCGACCACCACAGTATGGATGACGATTTCTTCACCAAGCTTAGAGCCGAGTTTACCGACCCGGAGATATTTGAACTGGGAATGATTGCCGGTCAGTTTATCGGCTACGGCCGGCTGATTTCCATCCTGGACCTGGAGAACCCCCACCAACCAGACTAAGCCGACCAACATCAGATTAAACACCAGGCCGACACCAAACCAAAAATTGTAGGAGGTGCCGAAATGTCCACAGCTGATAGCCCTACGAATGCAATGCGCGAACGACTCCGTAGGTTGATCCCTGAGGGTGGCAAAGATGGCCCGACCCTGGGTGTAAACCACATAGCAGTGTTTGCCAAGGACCTAGAAGCGACTGCAAAGTTCTACGAAGAGATCATGGATATGCCGGTGGTCAGTGTAGCGCCGAACCGGGATGTGGAAGAGTCAACCCACACGAATGTGGCCATTGGCAATGGTATGCGCCTGTCGTTCTTCGATTTCCCTCACGTGCCGCGCCTGCAGAAGAAAGCCCCTGAGGGAGTGGGTAACGTGATGCACATTGCTCTGCCCATCGCCAGGAACAGCTTTCTAGATATCAAGGGGCGGTGCGACCAGGCCAAGATCAAGTATCAAGAAGTCGGCGGAGCCATCCATGTCAAAGACCTTAACGGTCTGGCCATAGAGTTAATGCCATTTGACTAGGTTCAGTTGACTTGGACTAACGCAGCTATGAAACTCGCGGACTCAGTTTCTGAGAATGAGGTTCGTCCTAGCACCTGTCATTCTGAGGAGTGCCAAAGGCCGACGAAGAATCTACCAATCCCAAGCCTGGCAGACCCCTCGCTTCGCTCAGGGTGACATTAGTGCTAGGCAGCTCGGACTACTGCAGATGAGACCTGGCACCAAAGCCTGTCATTCTGAGGAGCGCCGTAAGCCGACGAAAAATCTGCCAATCCCCAGCCTGGTAGACCCTTCGCTCCGCTCAGGGTGACATTGGGGTTAGGCTGCTCTGACCACGGCAGACGAGATATTGCTCCAAAGCTTGTCATTCTGAGGAGTTCCGTAGGCCGACGAAGAACCTGCCAATCCCCAGCCTGGCAGACCCCTCGCTTCGCTCAGGGTGACATTGGTGCAAGGCGGCTCAGGAATACAGCAACAACCAGAATCTAAAAAGGCGTCCCGTTTAATAGGGACGCCTTTTTAGATTGTTTCAATAATCCGCTCATCCTGAGCCTGTCGAAGGGCTGCATTGCAGCTCAGGGTTCTACGCGGGGAAGACTTTGCGGCGGTCTAGAATCTTGGCGAACTCGGCGACACCGTCTTGGATGGTCTCAATGGTCGGATGGCCAAAGCAGAGCCGTACGTAGTTGGAGCCTTCACCGGTCGGCGAGAACTGGGAGCCATTGTAGTAACTGACCCCGTCTTCGAATACATCTTCCTGCACTGCGGCCAGGTCGGTGCCATCCGGGAACTTGATCCACATGTAGAGACCACCTTGGGGCACGGTCCAAGTCACGGCACTGCCAAAGTTCTCACCCAGTGCGGCAACCATAGCATCTCGCTTGGCGA
>JAPKDE010000001.1 GCA_028822675.1 Dehalococcoidia bacterium
TTCGTGCCTAGAAAAGTGGTGCCGAACGTCAGAGTCGAACTGACACGGGGTCACTACCACCGGTTTTAAAGCTCGGTCCCCCGCCTGGCAATTGGTTCATCGGGTTCGGTTCGACTATTCCAAATCTTTGATGTATTAATCCAGGACATTTAAATCACCAGTAAAGTCCGCACCGATAACACCGGTCAGTATGGCGTCTTTCAGGTCGGCCCCGGTCGGGTCAGACCCTAGTCCGGCTAGGTCAACTGCCAACTGGTGAAGTCCAGTCAGTTTAGCTCCAGGAAGACGCCAGGGTCTCTAGCATTTGGGCTCGGCTAAATGGGCGCGGATCGTCGTTGAAATTATTTCTCCACTGATATACTCGACTGGCCGTTTGTGCGGTGCTCGAAAATTACTGAAGGATCATCTTAAATGCGAAAATTTTTGAAATGGTTCAGCGTTATTGGCGGTGGGTTGGTTGTAGTGGCTGTGCTGCTGATTGTCGTACTATTTTTTGTAGGCTCCCGAAAGGTGAACCATACCTACGATGTCGCGATAGCATCGGCAGCGATTCCTACCGATACTGCCAGTGTCGCCCGTGGGAAACACTACGTAGAAGCTATTGGCGTTTGCCAGGTATGCCACGGCCAAAACTTAGCTGGGCCGGTCATTGATGACTGCAAAGACGTGCCCTGCATCGGCTTTTCAGACGAATCTATGTTCGGAAAGATTGCTCCGCCAAACCTGACATCAGGGCTCGGCGGCATTGGTGGATCGTTAACCGATGACGACTACATTCGGGCGATTCGACACGGTATCGGCCAGGATAACCAGGCCCTGACGATCATGCCGGCAGAAGAGTACAACAGAATTTCTGATGATGACCTTGGCGCCATAATCGCCTACCTGAAAACCCTCCCGCCGGTCGATAATGAAGTCGGCCTGTCTGGTTTGGGTCCGTTGGGTCGTACCCTCGCATCGTTCGTGGGAGGCCTGATACCAGCGTCATTGATCGACCATGAAGCGCCGCGGCCACAATCTCCAGAGGTCGGGGTCACGGCTAAATACGGTGAGTATCTATCCACGACCTGCATCGTTTGCCATGGCGACGGGTTGTCAGGAAGCCGAGTCCCCGGAAACGACCGTGTCAAAGCGCCCGACATCACACGGGGCGGAGACATTGGAACTTGGACCCAGTCCCAGTTCATCGACACCATTCGAAGTGGCAACACTCCCCGGGGCAATCTGCTGGACCCTCGGTACATGCCGTGGAACCGTTTCACTCAGATGACCAACGACGAATTGGACGCCATTTGGCTGTACCTGGCATCACTGCCCGTCAAATAGGCAGAGATTACAGCACCGCTGAATAACTGCACTCCCGGACCCAGTTAGCAGTCACCGGAGCTAGCTAATCCGCTATAATCCGGTGGCCCAGAAATATTCATAAACTAAAATCTGGAATTCACGGAATTTGAAGGACGCTGCTATGCCGTTTTTTACCAAGGGCGATGTCTCAATCCATTACGAAGAGGTTGGCTCCGGTTTCCCTCTGCTAATCATCCCAGGCGGTGGTCTCAATGCCACCATTAAATCGCTGGATACGTCGGTGCCGTTCAACCCCATGATAGTGTACAAAGACGACTTTCGATGTATCGCTGGTGACCTGCGCAACTCGGCCACTGGCGAGTCGACCGGTCCACTGGAGACCGATCGGCCTTGGGATTCCTATTCTGATGACCACCTTGGGCTGATGAACGAACTCGGCATCGACAAGTTTCTGGTCATGGGATTCTGCATCGGCGGGCCAATGATCCACAACCTACTCAGGTTGGCGTCGGACCGCATCGTCGGCGCGGCGCTGATGCAACCCAGCGGGTTCAGCCCAGAACACCCGGACCTTTTCTACCAGAACAACATCAAGGCTTGGGGTCCGCCGCTCTGCGAGAGGCGATCAGAAGTCACGATGGACACGGTCCATGATTTCCTCACCAGCATGTACACTGACCGCGCCGACTTTATTTTCACCGCTACACGCGATTTTGTGAGTTCGCTGAAGACCCCAATTTTGGTCGCACCCGATGATGTGCCCGCCCATCCGTACGGTACCGCAATGGAAGTCGCTGACCTTGCCCCCAACTCTGAGGTGACCATCTATCCCTGGAAGGACACTCAGGAGCATATCGACGAGGTTGTAGAGCACGGGCGCCGTTTCTTAAAGCAAAACGAACCCAATTAAACGCAGGTCAAAATAGCATGATTGCTGATAGAAAGACCCCCGGCCATTGTGGCCGAGGGTCTTTTTTTGACGGGTGATGATGAGCTTTATTTCGGTCAGTAGAGCCGGTTCAAGTTGGCGTAGTGAGTTGGATCCAGGTCTCTGCCCTGGATGGCCGGGTGATCCGGGCCGTAGCGGTGGGCACGGAACAAAGAGTTGCCATTATCCGATGAGGAGCCACCGGCATGTTCACCGCTCACACTTATAAACGGGTTGATGTACTCCCAGACAATCTCTTGAGCAGGTGTGACCTCAAAGATTCGACCGGGAGCGCCCTCACAGATAAGGGTGTTGCCGTTGGGCAGTCTCTCTGCGCCGCTAATGTGATAGCTGAAAAAAGATATCGGCGGGCCGCCTTTATATTCCCAGGCAATCTGGTTATCGCTTGGATTGATCTCAATAACCCGAGAGTGGCTCATGCCTTGCCGGTGCGGCCCATTGTCGAATAACAGTATGTTTCCGTTGTCCAGATAGGTTGGGTTATGCTGATGGGAGATGTCGCCGGGGCCCCATTTCCAACTGAACTCACGGGTCTTCCGATCGACGATTCCGACAGTGCTGGTCTGGCGGAAACTCACCAATAGATCGCCGTCTTTGGTGATGTTCAAGCAGTTCTGGTGGGTCCATTCCAGGCGACCTTCCAGCGGGCAAATCACATCTTCTTCGAGGCTGAGATGCTCCCACGACCGCCACTCGTCGACAACGTCACCGTTCGGCGTTACTTCACGCACAACGTCGCCCAACATTTGACCCATGGTTGTGCCGGCAGTGAAACCGCCTTGCACTTGAGCCGCCAATTCTTCGGGGAGTTTCTCCCACACCAGAACCAATGTATTCCCGTTCTCCAGGCGTTCAAAGTCGTGGTGTAGCAACGGGTCGCGGTAGGCCCAGACCACATTGCTGTCCCAGTCCAACTCCAGAATGGCACCCGATGCGGTTCTACCACCCCTCGGCAGAAGTTCTTGCTCCGGGCGGTCTAGAAAGGAAACTTCCTGCCCCGGTGCGCCGGTTCTAAGCAGCAGATTGCCGTTGGGCAATAAATAGCTGTAGTGGATTCCCTCGTCAGATTGCCACGTATGGCACACGCGGCCATCCATGTCTATGAGATTGGTTTGATGACCGCCAAGGTTGGTGAATAAAGTGTAGCCTCGGTAGCTGTTTTGCGGCGAATAATGGATCAGACCTGTTTGATGGTGTGTGGACCAGCCCATAGAGTAGTTGCTCTCCTTTATTATGGTTCCCGTGTTAAAAACTCAGGATTAAAATTCTGGTTTATACGTTCGTAGAAAAGATTAGTAGGATTATGCTGTAGCTTATAGTATCCCAGCCTGAAGGCAATTGATCATTTAGTAATTTTTTCTTTAACGGGAGATGCAAAAGAATGCCACCACCAAACAGATACAACACTGGATATAACGTGGGCGTTGGCGGCGCGGTTGTGAACGACGGCCGGTTGCTGCTGGTCCGTCGGTTGTCGCGACGAGGCCGCGGTAATTGGCAGATTCCAGGCGGGTTCGTTGAGCAAGATGAAACCATGGAACTGGCCGTAGTCCGTGAAGTTGAAGAGGAAGCCGGTGTCACGTCCACAGTCCAAGGCGTGTTGGGCATCAGGAACCGCTACGACGCAGAAGGCGGCAACAGCCTGTACATCGTGATGCTGCTCAGGCCTCAGTCCGGTGAGCCCAACCCCGACATGACTGAAGTAGACCGGGCTGAGTATTTTAGCCTGGCTGAGATTGAAGCTATGGAACAAATCTCGCCAATAAACATTCAAGTTGCAAAACGGGCGTTGGCTGAAGACCATCGGATATTCCATGCTCAGACGGTTGAGCAAGCGGGCCGAGGGGCCTACACGCTGTTCTTGGGGTAATTGCTGGCTGCGTCAGGTTGATTAAAACCTTGAAGTCTCTTAAATCACGGAACTGTCGCCATCTCCACCGCCACTGGCAATACCGAATCCGCTATAATTCGTTGACCCATCCATATTCAATTATGTAAAGGAACCTACAATGCCGTCATTTACAAAAGGCGATGTCACCATCCAATACGAAGAGAAAGGCTCCGGGTTTCCGTTGCTGGTCACCCCTGGCGGAGGCCTTAACTCCGTGGCCAGTGGTTGGCCTCGCCAAGTTATGAACGTGTTCGAGGATCTCTCGGACGAATTCCGCTGCATAACCATGGACCAGCGTAACGCCGGTGGCGGATCCACTGGCCCGGTCCAGGTTGAAGACCCTTGGGGGGCCTTCGCTGACGACCAACTTAGCCTGCTGGACCACCTCGGAGTAAAGCAGTTCGGCTTCATTGGTTTCTGCATTGGTGGACCGTTCGCCCTCAAACTTATGGAACGCGCGCCAGACCGCATCAGGGCTGCCGTACTCTGCCAGCCTGTCGGCAGCAACAAAGACTTTCGTGATTCCATGTATGACTCCGGCCAGAATCAATGGGGACCCGGGATCATGGCCCAGAGATCTGATGTGAGTCAGGACGCGATCGACGCTTACCTGAATAACTTATACCGCGACATTGAACCTGACTTTGTTTACAGTGTGTCGCGTGATTTTGTTCGCTCCTGTCAAACGCCGATAATGGTCATGCCAGACAATACCCCGTCACACTCGTACGAGGTTGCAATCGAAGTTGGCGAGTTGGCACCCAACGCCGTGACCACGGTCTATCCCTGGAAGGAAGACCCTGGTGTAATGGCCACAACCCTCACGCAGATGCGTGATTTCCTCAAGGCCCACCAGAGCTAGTCGACCGCACCCTGTTAAAACCTATAACGGCCCAACGTTACCTTGTTGCAGCGTTGGGCCGTTATATATGACTCTTTACGCCTAAATCCTTTTTTACGGAGACCATCAATTGCCCGAGATGAAGATCAGCTTTCTTGGCACTGGCTCAGGCACATCAACCAACAGCGCCCACACGGCCCTAGTTTACGACTGCGATGACGGTACACGGCTGCTGGTGGACGCCAGTTCCGGAAACTCTGTGGCTCGTTCCGGATTTGAATTGGGAATCCCGGTTGAAAGCTTCGACACCGTGCTTCTGTCGCACCACCACTTTGATCACATGTCGGGCTTGGTCTACGTTCAACAGGCCCGGGCACTCGCCAGGCCAGATGCTCCGCCCCTAGACGTTTACCTCACTGAAGAATGTCTTATATGGGTCAACAAGCTATGCAATATCAACCCCTCAATAGGTGACGCTAATCCAGACGGAGTGACCAATGTCGCCGGTCGTCAGGTCATTCGCTGGCACGTGGTCGAACCAGGCCGAGAGATTAGTCTCGGTCCCACGACCACCGCCGTGTGCTTCCCCGCCGACCACATCGCAAGCTCAGTGGGCTGGCGAGTGGACTCCGACGGAATGGGAGTGGTTTTCTCAGCAGACACCCGGTTCAACCCTGAGTTGATCAAAGCCTCCCAAGGGGCACGACTGCTCATCCACGAAGCGCTCCGGACCGACGAGGACAAAGAACACGCTGCTGGCCGTGGTCACTCGACGTCAGGTGATGCAGGCCGTTCCGCTGACCAGGCGGGAGTGGGAGAGCTAATTCTGACCCACCTGGACACCGGCTTCAGCCGCGAGCCACAGCCACTGATAGACGACGCCAAGAAACACTTCAACGGCCCCGTCCGCGCCGTCCGAGACCTAGACCAAGTCACCATCAGCAGCCCTTAGGGCCAGCACTACCTAACACTGACTCCCTAGTAGCTCGGCTTGTTCGGGAATGCTGTCAGTTGAATTTCGTGGGTCCAGCAGGACTTATCTTGGCTGTGTAGGTAATAGAAAGCCTCGGCAATCGAGACCGGGTTCATAATCACGTCTGGCTGCTCCTGAGCAATCGGCAGAGCCCGGGTGCCGGGTGAGTCAATCAGGCCGTCAATTATGACGTTGGCCACGTGCACACCATGCTCGGAATATTCCTCGGTCAGCACCTGCGCCAACGTGCGCATCATCACCCTGGGGTAGTACAAAGACTGGCCGGTGTATCTCTTCTTCCCGCGCAGAGAAAACTGGTTATTGGTAATCAGGAACGACCCTTTTCCCGACTCGCGCATGGACGGCATAACTTCCCTGGCCACCAAGAACGGCCCGCGGCTGGCAATGTGTTGCGCTGTTTCAAACATTTCAACCGGGATGTGTTCCAGCAATTCCTTGTCGGCGGGGAGGTCACGTCCCTCCAAATAGCCCGCGTTATAGACCAGGACTTCAGGGTCGCCGGCTTCGTCTCTGATCTTGGCGAATGCATTCGCTATGGAGTCCGTCGAGACCAGGTCAAGCTCAACAATCATGCTGTCGCCGCCCTGTTTCTGAATCGCCACCTCCAACGCCGTTGCATTGCTGGCAGTGCGGGTAGTCAGCACCACAAAGTAGCCCTCCTGGGAAAACTTCTGGGCGATGGCGCCACCAACGCCCCAACGCACGCCAACGGGCAGATCGCTGTCATCCAGTTCTTTGCCGTGAGCTAATTTTGTGTTGCGGCCGTCTGACTGCCATTTGGATGTTGCTCCAATCACAACCGCCACCGGTTTGCGGGCTTCGTTCATGTTGAATCCCCTCTCTTGTACCTAATTGATTATCAGCTTGGATCAAATACTGCGGATTTCCACAGAGTATACAGAGTTCAATCCAGCGCGGTATCGCTTGCCTACTCGAAACTCTCCTCTATAATCCACGCATAAATACTTAGAGGGGTAAGCGATGTCGATCGGGTGGGCAATCATCAGCGCCGGAGACTATGCCGATTCCAGGGGCGCTCCAGGTATCAACCAGGCGGACGGCGGGGAGTTGGTGGCGGTGCAAAGCCGAGACCAGGGTCGGGCGGACGCCTTTGCCGAGAAACACGGAGCCAAGATTGCCTACACATCGGTTGAAGATGTGCTGTCTGATTCCAGGGTCGATTCGGTCTACATCACGGCGCCCAACCACCTGCATGTTGAGTACACCAAGATGGCTGCCGTCGCCGGCAAGCATATTCTCGTGGAGAAACCATTGGCGTTAAACATGGCTGACGGAGTAGATGTTTTGCAGGTCTGCCGAGACAGGGGCGTGAAGGTGGGAGTTGGCCTGCACTTGCGCCACCACCCCGGTCATATTGAAGCACGGCGGCTGGTTGCAGAAGGAACACTGGGCACCGTTGCCCTGGCCCAGGCTCAAATCGGACAGGGAGAACGGGGCAACGTGCACCCGGAACCAAGAGCTGGCCTGCGCGATTGGTGGACCCAACCAGAGTTGGTCGGCGGGGCTTTTTCCATGATGACCATCGGCGTCCATGCCATCGACGACCTGCAATTTCTGCTGGGTCAGCAAGTGGTGGAGCTGGCCGCAATCACCGACGGTCAGACAACAGAGAGACCTCTAGAGAACCTGGCCACCATGTGTCTGCGCTTTGACGGCGGCACAATTGGGACCATGTGCTGCGGTATGCGGCTGCCAGAATTCCAGAACGATGTTGCACTCTACGGCAGCGAAGGCAAGGTCATGCTGGCCGATGGCTCATGGCCGCGCCTGCAAGGGGAACTGCGTGTGTCCAGCGAAACGGTGAACACCAAAGTCGCCTATGAACCGGACTTCATCTACCTGGTCAAGAAGAACATTGAAGACTTCCAACAGGCCATCGCAGAAAACCGAGACCCGGCTGCGTCGGGGGTTCACGGCCTAAAGTTGGTCCAGTTAACTGAAGCCATGGTGGAGTCGGCCAAGACCGGTCGGACGATCAAACTGGAGCCGCTGCCTTCTTAATGGAACTAATCATCCCCGCCTCCCAAGCATTTGGGGGAAGATACGTAACTACGGAGTGGGACCACCCACATGAACCCAACACAGACTAAAATCATTAATCAGGTTGATGAGAATGCCATCGTAGATCTGGCCAGCGAGTTGATTAAGATTCCCAGTTTCAAGCTTGAGGAAACTCCGTTGGCCAACTTCTTGGCCGACTTCTTTAACGAGCGCGGCTACAAAGTAGACCTGCAAGAAGTGGAACCTGGGCGGTTCCAGACCATCGCCACTCTGGAGGGCACCGGCGGCGGCCAGAGTCTGATGCTGAACGGCCACACCGACATTAACTCGCTGACGCGCCGCTGGCGTCGAGATCCCTGGACACCTGTAGTTGAGGGAAATCATCTTTACGGCCACGGCATTCAGAACATGAAGGGCGGCCTGGCCAGCATCATCATGGCCGCTGAGGCCGTCCGCCAGTCTGGAGTCCGGCTGAAGGGTGACCTGGTGGTCGCCTGCGTGGTGGGGGAGACCCAAGGCGGCGTTGGTACCCACTACTTGATGGAAACCGGCTTTCGTACCGACATGGCTGTGGTCGCCGAACCCTTTGGCGTCGGCAATTTGGTCACCGTTCATTCGGGCATCGTCCACATGGCAATCCACACCTACGGGGTAACCGGCCACGTCCGCCAACTGGAAGGCACCGTGAACGCCGTGGTCAAGATGACCCAAATAATCAACGCCCTGCAGAACGTGGAGTTTACCTATCAGCCCCGAGCAGACCTGCCAGACCTTCCCAAGCTGAACGTGGGCAGCGTCTTGGGCGGATTGGGCGAAGACTATGTGTTGGTGGAGCCGCCGTATATCCCTGACCTGTGCACCATAATAGTGGACGTCCACTTTTTGCCCGGCCAAACAGTGGAAGGCATCGTCGCCGACATTCGCCGGGCGTTGGACCCGCTAAAGGCCGCAGACCCCGAACTCTCCTATGAGATAGAAATACCGCCCCCGGCCTACTTCAAGGGTAGCCGGAGCCTGGTGATGGACCCACTGGATGTGCCTCAGGACTCAGTGATAGTCAATGCTGTGGCCCGTAATCATCAAGTGGTGACCGGCGTGCCACCCAAGGCCATTGGGACCGTGCTCCCATTTTCCTACACTGCCGACGACACCTGTCATCTGTGGAACGCCGGCATACCCTGCTTGCTCTACGGCCCAGCCGTGATTCGGGGCAGCGGTGGCGAAGACGGCGGTGAAGACGATAGCTGCGTCATAATCAGCGAGATGGTGCAGTGCACCAAGACCCTGGCCCTGACTGCTCTCGAAGTCTGCGAAGTCGGACCATCCTAAAACATATTCGAGTTGGACAACCCCAGAAACTTAAGTTGAAGCATGAGGAGGCTACCCATGGGAGTTATCCCAGGCATAGAGTTCAATACCTTTTCCATCACCGGCCGATGCGCAAGAACCGGCATGTTGGGCATCGCCATCACGACCAGCGACATCTCAGTCGGCGCACGTTGTCCCTACGTTAAATCCTTGGTCGGCGCAATCGCGACCCAGGCTTCAACCGACCCCAACCTGGGAATATTCGCCCTGAAGCTAATGGAACAAGGCTTTTCTGCCAGCGGCGCTTTAAAACAACTGGAGATCAGCGACCCTCATATCGAGCGTCGCCAATTGGGCCTGGTTGACCGCAACGGAAACTCGGCCGCCAGAAGCGGTTCCATGAACAATGATTGGTCCGGTCACATAGCCAAGCCAAACCACGTTGCCATGGGCAACGGCCTGGTGGGGGAAGGGGTGGCTCAGGCCATGTCCGAACTTTTCTCGGACAACCCGGAACTGGACTTGGAGGAGCGATTGCTCCGGGCTTTAGAAGCTGGTCAAGAAGCCGGGGGCGAAGCTAAAGATGCCACGCCGCACCACTCGGCCGCGTTGCTGGTCCACGGTTCTGACCCGTTCTCCAGGGTCGACCTGCGAGTTGATGAGCACCCAACCCCGGTTGCAGAACTGCGGCGAATCCTGGACGTATTAACGCCCAGGATCGAGTATTTTGCCCTAAGGGCCGGCGACCCGGTGGCGGCCCAAGCCGCCAAGGACGCGGATGGGACTTAACCCGACAGCCCACCATCAATCCTTTTTAATTTATTCGCATCAAATACTCAGGTAAGCCCAGATGCTAACAGAGTTTTATCATTCGCCTCGAATCAAGAATCAAACGCGATTCACATAGTCCAGGTGATCTTATTGACGAGACAGAAGGAGAACAAAATGCCGGGAGACGCAGTACAGGTAGCACCCCACGTTTACACGGTGGTCTTAGAGAATGACAAGGTCAGGGTATTGGACACCAATACCGATGCCGGAGCATCGTCTGACATGCACAGCCACCCCAACATGGTCGGCTACGCAATCTCGGATTGTAGTTGGGACCTAACAGGCCCAGACGGCACCACAGCACGAGTGGAAGTACCGGCTGGTGCCACTTTTTATTTGGACGCGGTTGAGCACGCTGCATTTGACTTTGGTTCCAATGGAGCCCACGCGATTCTGATTGAACTGAAGTAAATCCCGCTGGCGTTAAGCCAAGAAAATGGCACGAAAAGGCCCCAATTCTGGTTACAGAATTGGGGCCTTTTTATCTACTTAAATTAGCTTATTACTACCCAGAACTACCCCACGACAACGTCGTGACTCAACAGCACACCGCCGTTCTTGTAGGTGATTGACATGGGGTCGCGTAGCAGCGCTGCCTGGATGGTGCCCAAGGGTATTTCGCTCGGAGTGCCGGGCACGGTGATCCGGCGCTTAACCTGTCGGTAGCCAATGATGCCCTCTGCGGCGTTAGACTGAGAGGCGGCCGGCCCTCCGGGACTAGTAGGCATGAACAATTCAACCATCAGACCTTCTGCGCCCGCAGCGCCAAAAGGCAGCAGCCTGCTTAGAGTTGAAACCGTGGACGAAAGCCAACCACTATGCGCCAGCGGGAAGGGACCGGGCACCATTCCATCCGAACTATGCCCACCCACTACGACCGATCGGCTGGGCCGGGTCAAGTTCCCGTACCTGATGGAGACCTTTGCCTCGCCCTCGTGGATCATCGCTCCGGATTCGTCACGCTCTTTGGTATCCAAAAGATACATGCCGGATACCGTTCCTTCCGGAATTGCCGGGATATTCCCCGTGAGTGGCTGATGGTCGTCGGGCACGGGAAATGCTAATGCCGTCTCTCCTGAACTCCACCTAATTTCGTCCTCAAACTCTATGGACCCTTTGGACATCGATTGCCCCACCGGGCAGAAATTTGAAGCTCGTTCAAGTCGGACTCGCTCAGATTCCGAGATCTGACCCTTGAGCGTGACAACTTCTCGCACGCCAAAGCCCATGCCATTTGAGGTATCAAGCGGCTCAACTTTGAATTCAACTGTTATGTCATCCAGGGCAATCTTTCCTCGGTAGGCCACGCCCACCAATGTGACCACCGTTCAAGCGGCCCAACCCGCCACCGACAGGTATGCGGGCGGCGGCGCGACCACATCCAGGTCAGAATTTGGGACACCGGTGATGTATGACCAAGGCCCGGTTGGCCCCGGAGCCACTCCAATCGTCGCGTTTATCGTCTCATTGCCCACATACCGGGCAACAATGTTCGGCGGAGCCTGCCCGATATTAGTTCCTTCAACCATTGGCTATCTCCATCAAATACTCAAATGCAAATACTCAAATGCCAAATACGTCTGGTATTGTAAGCAGGCTTGCCCAATCATAAGATGATTCTCGCCCCATTCTTTGACTAGATTAGATGCAGAGCAATCAGCGCGGCAGCCTGATTGACCACGATTGGAATAGACTCCGTTAGATTGCACCCCGGTTGGATAGGAGATTTAAATGAAAGTAGGCGTGAACTTAATTAACTTTGGCCCCGGCGTAACCACAGCGTCGCTGCGAAGCTGGGCCCAGCTATCAGAGTCTTTGGGCTATCACTTGATTATGACGTCTGACCACATTGCCATCACTCCGGATGTGCAGTCTCGCTATCCCGCCCCATTCTTTGAGCCAATCTCCCTGCTTGGTTGGCTGGCCGGGATTACCAGCACCATCGAGATTGGTACCACTGTAATCATCATGCCCTATCGTAATCCCCTGGAGTTGGCCAAGGCCACTGCTAATGTGGACCAGCTTAGCGGTGGCAGGTTCATCCTCGGCGTTGGTATCGGCTGGGCCCAAGAAGAGTTCAAAGTGCTGAACGTCCCTTACCGGTCACGTGGTGCCATCACCAACGAATACCTAGAGGCGGTCAAGCTGCTATGGACCCAAGATGTGGCTTCCTATGACGGCAAGTTCGTCTCGTTCAACGAAGTGCACACCGCGCCGCGTCCGATTCAAGCTCCCCATCCACCCATCTGGGTTGGCGGCCCCAGCGATGCCGCCATGCGTCGCACTGTCCGTTACGGCGACGCTTGGCATCCCATTCGTATCCAGATGGACTGGTTCAAGAACACCGGCATTCCCCGCCTAAAAGAAATAGCTGACGAAGAAGGTCGGCCCATGCCCAAGCTGTGCCCTCGCATCAGGCTCCGGCTGACTCATTCACCCCTGCCCGACAGCGAACGTGTCGTGGGCGAAGGCAGTCTCAGTCAGGTACACAAAGACCTGGCAGAACTTGAATCTCTGGGTTGTTCCTACGTGGTACTTGATACCTATGCCGACGACTTGGAAGCCATCAAGAACAACGAGGCATCATGGCGCATGCTCAGCGTCTTGGCTGACAGCGTCTTAGACTTAGGGAATGGGACCGTCCGTTAGCGCTGGTTTCCAAGCACACTGAATGCCATTGCAGAGATTGACGTTCCGGCACACCGTGGGTATATTCGTGCCCAAGAACACTGCGCCAACCATCAGACAGTAGAGAGGAATCAATGCCCCTAACTCCGGAACAGATCGCGGCGAGCCCCAAGGCCCTGGAGGGTATCCGGGTGGTGGACTTCACTTGGGTCAGGGCCGGGCCCTGGGCAACCCGCTGGTTGGGTGCTATGGGGGCTGAGATCATCAAGGTGGAATGGCCGCTATCGGAGCGGGGCCGGACAACTGGCGGAGTGCCACCTGGCATGACGCCCAACCTGAACACGGCCACCAACTTCAACGACACCAATGCCAATAAAAAGGGCATCACCGTCAATCTGCGCTCTGAAAAGGGTCTCGGGCTGGTCAAGCAACTTATCGCCGAATCAGACTTGGTGGTCGAGAATTTCAGCGCCAAGACGCTGACGAGTTGGGGCTTGGGCTACGATGAACTACGCAAACTTAAACCGGACATCGTCTACGTTTCTCAGGCTGGTTTTGGGCACACCGGACGGCACAAGGAATACCTCACAATGGGTCCCATCGCCCAGGCTTTCTCCGGCCTGACTTTTCTCTCCGGCCTGCCCGGAGCGCCCCCGGCTGGGTGGGGTTGGTCTTACCTGGACGACACCGGCGGAATGTATATCGCGTTCTCCGCCCTAACCTCTCTCTACCGACGCAACATCACCGGCCAAGGACAGCACGTGGACCTGTCGCAGATGATCATGGGTGCAACTCTAAACGGTTCTGCGATGCTGGACGCAACGGTAAATGGCCGCGCTTCCCGAAGGGAAGGCTACCCGCCAGGCAACCGTGCCCACTGGCCGGGCACCCCTATGCTAAACAACTATCGGGGGCCAACCACCGCGCCCCACAACGCCTACCGCACCAAGGGCGCTGGCTACAACGACTGGTGCACCATCGCCTGCTTCTCTGAAGAAGAATGGCAGCGTCTAGTCGGCGTCATGGGTTCGCCCAAGTGGGCCACCGATGCCAAGTTCGCCACCTTAGGCGGCCGACTCCTACACCAAGAAGAGTTGGATCAAGGCATCCAATCATGGGCTCAGACCTTGGAGAAATACCAACTCATGGAACTGTGCCAAGGTGCAGGCGTCCGTGCCATGCCGGTGCAGAGTACCGGCAACCGGGTGGACGACGACCCACAACTTCGCCACCGGGAGATATACCAGGAGTTGGATCACCCGGTCATCGGACAGTGGAAGTTTCAAAACGCACCCTTCAAGCTATCTGAGACGCCGGCCATCAACTACCACGCTGCCCCCATGATCGGCCAGCACAACCAAGAAGTTTTTGAGGGCATGCTCGGCCTAACCCACGAGGAGTTTGTGGCCGGTTATGAAGACGGTACCTTCTGGCCCAAGACACTCGACAGATATCCCTACATGGACGACATGCTCAAGGCAGCACCGACGCCGTTCGTCGGCCTGAGCGGGCCAGCCAAGAAAAAGACTACTCAGAATGACGACCCTCAGGCAGCGCCACTAACGGGCCTGCGGGTGCTGGAGTTGGCCGACGAGAAGGGCCAATTCTGCGGGAAGTTGATGGCCGACCTGGGAGCCGAGGTTATCAAGATTGAACCAACCGGCGGCGAAGGCGCAAGAAGCGTCGGGCCGTTCCTGGACGACGTTCCCCACCGAGACCGTAGTGTGTCCTTCTGGCACTACAACACATCAAAACGGGGCATAACATTAAATCTGGAAACTGCAGATGGGCGTGAACTATTTAAGAAACTGGCTGACACGTCAGATGTGATTCTGGAGACGTTTAACGCAGGTTATCTGCCGTCGCTGGGCTTGGGATACGAAGACCTTGTCAAAACCAATCCCCGCTTGATCATGTGCTCGCTCACAGACTTTGGACAAACCGGCCCGTGGCGCGACTTCCTCAGCAGCGACCTGCTGCACTTGGCAGCGGGCGGGCAGATGGGCTGCAGCGGTTATGATCCAGTGGATGACCCGGAGCAGATTCCCATCGCCCCCGGCGGCGGCAATTCTTGGCACACCGGCAGCCATTACGCCTACATGGCTATCATGGCCGCCCTGATGTACCGCACCAATTCCGGTCAGGGCCAATATATCGACGCCTCTGTTCACGACGCCTGCGCCCTCACCACGGAGATGCACGTGAATACCTACATCTACCAAAACCAGGTGGTGCTGCGCCAGACCGGACGACACGCGGCGGCAACTCCCAACGCCATTGCCCAACTTCGCTGCAAAGACGGCAAGTACGTGAACGCCTCGGCCTCCAGGGTCACCTTCCGGCAGTTCCCCACATTGGTGAAATGGATGGACAGCCACGGCCTGGCCGACGACTTAACCGATGAACGCTACCAAGACAATGCTGTTTTCAACTCCGATGTTGCGCACATAGAGAAGGTTGTAGAAAATTTCGTTGCCAACCTAACTCGGGATGAGATCGCCCACGGCGGCCAGGAACGCGGCTTCAACTGGGGCGCGGTCAGAACTCCGGACGAATTGGTCGATGAAGGCCATTTGAACGACCGTGGCTTTTGGGTTGACGTTCCCCATTCCGAGCTGGGTAAGACCTTTAAATACCCCGGCGCCGCTGCTATCTATAACGGGTCTCCCTGGCGCATATCAACTCGTGCCCCTTTGATCGGGGAGCACAATGAAGAGATTCTTTGCGGAGAACTTGGACTGCTAAAAACCGAACTGGCTTACCTGGCCGAAGCGGGCGTGGTCTAGTAATAAGACCCGCCCAATAGCCATGGCTCAACAAACAAGCAGCACAAAATATATCCTGGCGATTGACCAGAGCACCACCAGTTCGTCGGCGTTCATCTTCGACCGCGAAGGGCGGGTCGTCGCCTCCGCCACCCGCGAGATCACCCAGTACCATCCGGAACCGGGCTGGGTGGATCACGACCCTGTGGAAATTTTCCAATCAACGCTGTCGGTCTCCCGTGAAGCCATCACTGCGGCGGGAATCCAGCCACAGCAGTTGGCGGCCATCGGCGTAACCAACCAACGGGAGACCACGGTCATCTGGGACCGCCTCACCGGCGAACCAGTGGCTCCGGCGATCGTCTGGAAATGCCGTCGCACCGCCCAACTCTGCCAAGAGCTCAAGCAGCAGGGCATGGATCAGATTGTCCGAGAACGCACCGGACTGGTCATCGACGCCTACTTCTCAGCCACCAAGATACGTTGGCTATTGGACAACATCGCAAACGGGCAACTCCGGGCTGCAGCGGGCGAGCTTTGCGCCGGGACAATCGACAGTTGGCTGTTGTACCAGTTGACTGGACAGCAGGTTCACGCCACGGATGTCACCAACGCATCGCGGACAATGCTGTTCAACATCCACACTCTGGAATGGGACGCAGAACTGCTTGCCAAACTAAACATCCCGCGTTGTTTGTTGCCAGAAGTGCGCCCCTCCAGCGGTCTGTTCGGTGAAACTGATGGTGCGTTCTTTGGCGCTGAGATTCCAATCACTTGCTTGATTGGAGACCAGAGCGCCGCATTATTTGGCCAAGCATGCTTCCAGCCAGGGATGGTCAAGAACACCTACGGCACCGGGTCGTTCCTACTCATGCAGACCGGAGACCAGCCAATACCCTCGCCGCCTGGCCTGCTGACAACTGTTGGTTGGCAACGAAACGGCCAGCAGACCCAATACGCGCTGGAAGGCAGCATCTTCATCACTGGCGCTGCCATCCAATGGTTGCGTGACGGTCTGGGCATCATCAAGAACGCTGCCGAGACAGCAGAAATTGCCCAGTCAATCGCGGACACTGGCGGCATGTATTTCGTCCCGGCTTTTGCCGGCCTGGGTGCGCCCCACTGGGATATGTATGCCCGCGGGACCATGGTCGGCCTCACCGGTGGCACCAGCCGAGCCCACATAGTCAGGGCCACCCTGGAGGCCATCGCCTACCAAGTGCGTGACGTCTTGGAAGTCATCGGGTCGTCGTCGCAATTGGAGATAACCCTGCTGCAGGCAGACGGAGGTGGGTCGGCCAACTCGTTCTTGATGCAGTTTCAAGCAGACCTGATTGGCCTGCCTGTAGAAGTGCCGGAGATTTCAGAGACGACAGCCCAAGGCGCGGCGCACCTGGCAGGGCTGGCCGTGGGGTTTTGGGACAACCAGCAAAAGCTATCAGGGCAGCGTAGATTAGCTGCCCGCTACGAACCCAAAATACCAAGGTCAGAGGCCAACAAACTGTACGCCGGATGGCAAAGAGCAATGGAACGGGCCCAAGATTGGGAGACATCTATTTAGTAGGCTACGGATTGATCTTAAAACCGATTAGGCGAACGGGCAAATTTGGCGTATTCTAGCCTGCAAAGACAACCAAATATTTAAAGATCGAGGAGAATTATCATGGAAATAGAGAACAAGATAAAAGCTATGGGACTAGAGTTGCCCGCTGCTGGAACACCGCCCGCAGGCAGGGCCGGGGCTGTCCAGGTGGGGAACATTCTGTACGTCGGCGGGCATACCGCCGGAGCAGAATTCAAGGGCAAACTTGGCGCTGACATCACCGTTGAGAAGGCTTACGAGTCGGCCAAGAATGCGGCTCTAGCCTGCCTGGCCGATGCTAAAGCAGCAATTGGTGACCTGGACAGGGTAAAACGAGTTGCCAAGCTGCTTTGCATGGTCAACTCCACTCCGGATTTTGGCCAGCAACCAGCCGTGGCCAACGGCGCAACCGACCTACTCTTCGAGCTATACGGAGAGTCCGGAGCACATGCCAGGTCCGCAGTCGGCATGGCCGCGCTGCCCAATGGAGCGTCGATCGAGATTGAGATGATCCTCGAGATCGCAGACTAACTTCTCCTACCCCGGCAACCAAAAACTACAAATGCCAGAGGGTCCGACTTATGGATTAAAGTCGCCTGACTCCTGGCATTTTTCTTTTACAGTCGTCTTAATTTTGGAGCGAAAACGGCCAGTAACAGAACCAGCACAATGCCCATAACCCCAACAATGTTGGCTGCCACCGGCGCGCTCCACAGACCGGCCATCAACCCCGAGGACATGCTGCCCAACGCAAATGCGTAAATCGCCAACGACCGCAGGCTGATGACTCGGCCCCTAAATTCAGGCCGTGAGTTTCCGAGCAGCGACGAGAGCAGGAAAACCTGGGTTGAGGCAAAGCCCGCCCCGGTCAGCGTAAGTATCGCCATGGACAGGTAGAACGACTCCGACGTGGCAAAAAGCAGGATGCTGGCGTGCCAGAAGACCACCGACGCTATCATCAGTTTTCCGACGTGGCGCAGGTTGCTGACCATGGCCCAGCCCAAAGACGCAGCCACCGCTCCAACCCCAAAGGCGAACAGCAACAGCCCCAGCCCGGTTGAGTCCACATCCAATATGTCCCTGGCGAAAATCGGCATCAGAGTGGTATGAAAGGTCCAACCCGACGACTCGATCACCAGCGCCAAGGCCAATGTGCCCCAGAGTACCTGCTGTCCTTTAACGTACTTCAGGCCACTAATAATGGTGCGGAACACCGATTCTGTTTGGCCGTCTTTTTTATCGGGTATCTTCTGTCCGGATGACCTGATGTAGAGCGCCACCCACCCGCTCATGATGTACAGCACAGCGATGGCGATATATGCGCCCTTGGCCCCAAAGCTGTTGAACAGCACACCACCAATTAATGGCCCCAGCAGCATGGCGATGTTTCTTCCCAGGTTGTTGAACGCCGCGCCGTTGGCGATCCGGTCTGGCGGTAGCGTGTCAGCAACAAGAGACTGGGCCGCAGGCATCTGAAATACGCGAACCATTCCGGCCACGACAGCCACCGCAAAGATGTGCCAGGTTTCCAGTTGACCGCTAAGGATCAAGACCAGCATTAACGCCGCAAAACCGGCCATCATGAATTCGACTACCGCCAGCAGGCGATGTCGGGGAACTCGGTCAGCAATCGCTCCAGCAAAAAGGGCCATGATGTTCATGGCCATCCGGGCGGCGGAGATTGCGCCCACCAGGAACGGGGAATCAGTCAGCGTCAGGATGAACCAACCCAGCACCACCGCTTCCATCTGTGTGCCCATGGTCACCAGGGAGGTGGAACCCCAGGCAAAGGTGAAATCACGGTATCGGAAGACCGAGAGTGGAGCGCCGGGCCCAATTAGATTGGCAATGAATTTCGGCAATAAACTTCAGCCAGGGATTTTAGCCAGATGCATTAATCCAAGAAGTGGTGCGCAAGAAATATTGGTCGAACGCTACCACCCACCCACGTTGTGGTCAAACAAGGCTATCACCAAATTGGCGGGCAGTGCCTGCTAAAGTCGGCGTAACTTGGGGGCTAAAACCGCCAGCATCACCGCCAAAACGATCCCCATCGTCCCCACAACAGTTGCGGCCACTGGGGCGCTCCAAATACCAGCCGTAGCGCTAGAGGTCATACTGCCCAGGGCAAACGCGTAGATTGCCAAGGACCGCAGACTCATAACCCGGCCCCTAAAATCAGACCGGGAATTACCCAACAACGAAGACAGCATGAAAACCTGGGTCGAGGCAAATCCCGCGCCAGTCACCGCCAGGATTGCCATCGATAGGTAGAACGACTGCGATGTGGCAAAGACCAGGACGCTGGCGTGCCATACGATGACCGACGCAATTATTGATTTTCCGATGTGCCGCAACTCACTGAACATGGCCCAAAAAAGCGACGCCACAACCGCGCCGAGCAAATAGCGCCCATCAGAAAGGGTGAATCGGTCTTGGTGAGGATAAACCAACCCAAGACCACTCACTCAATCTGGACCCCCATGGTCACCAACGACGTTGAAGTCCAGGCGAGCATAAAGTCACGATACCGGAACACGGAAAGTGGGTATCTGGCCCGATTAATCGTGTCAGCTAGCTTGGACAATCAGAACGTAACGGCCAGAATATTTGGCACTAAATTTCTCCCACTAAATTTCTTCTACGGGCGACGTGGCAATTCCGTAGGTGCCGTAGAAGAAGTTGGCGTAGTGAGTCGATCCACCAGTTACAAACAACAGGTATTGTTCCGGGCTTTCCAACGCCGGCACTGTCGCCTCGGGGTCATCCGCCAAGTGCTGCAATTCGGGATGGTGCAGCCACTTGCCGTCAGCGTCCATTGGCATCGGCCCCGAGGCCAAAATGGACTTCATGGACACCCGGCAATTCTGATGCAGCCATTCCTGCGCGTCTTGTTTGCTTAAACCAGCCTCAGCCATTATCACCGCGCGCGAAGGGCTCAGGATTATGGGGTGATACGGGCCCTGGTACGGCACGCGCTTGTTGGTGTGCCCAACCTGTGCCGACTGCCGACCCTTGACCCATCCGCCAGCACCGGCGTTGGGATAAAACATCATTGAACCAATGTTATTCAGTGTGTCTTCATGGGTCTTGGACCTGGGATCTATGATTGTGGTTGGGCCAGTGACCGTCACCACGGTCACTGCGCTTTCCTCGCCCTTGAACCCTCTGTCCATATGGTACGGCTGCCAGGGGCTGACCTCTTCGTTCTCAGCAATGCACATCCCAAACTTTGTCGGCAAGCCGATAAAGTTGGGATCACCGGCGCCGGCGTTGCAGTAGCCAATGTTAATCAAGCACAGCCGCAGCGCCCGGCCAATAGCCGTGTTGGCGGCATTGATCACGCCCGGCCCCATGGCGGTGGTGCCAAAATTGATTCCCGCCTTCTTTGCAATCGGGCCATTGACCAAGATTATTGGCGCTTCTGTGTGCCCGGAGACCTGCATATCCCGGTGGTTCATCTCCGGTTGGGCCAGGCAGTCAATCGCCGCCAAAAGCACCGGGAACTGCTCCGGACGACAACCCGCCATCACAGCGTTGATCGCAATCTTCTCAACCGTAGCCAGGCCAAATCCTGGCTCCATGACCATGAGCACTTCTTGGGGGGCTCGCCTCGTGCCTTTTAGCATCTGCTCAACAGCGGCTGGGGTCGGCGGCATCACCGGTATGCCGTCGCTCCAATCGCGTTCGGCCAGGAAACGGTTGACCGCGTCCAGCCCTTCGGGCGTTTCGTTCAACTCGACCGTGAAAACCTCAGTGGCTTGGCCGCTGTTGCGGGCACCTCTGGCAGCCCCGGCAGACGCTGGGATAGAAGTGAGTCTTTCGATTATTTCATCGATCTGTTCATCCACCATTTTGTGGATGAAGTCTTCCTGCTGTCCAGTTGTGGCATGGGGGATAGTCACGAACGACGCGTTGGGCTGCCCCCAGCCGTCCACGCAAGACTGCCAAGCCCTGGCAAAGCTCCTTGCGGCAATGGCTACAGCGGGGACTCCAGCCTTTTCAACGGCGACCATGTCATGGGCAAGCCACGACGTACAGCCGCCTCAATGGGCAGTGGCCCCAATCATGGCATCTACTTCGGTGGCGATCAGCGTCGCTTCTTCGTCATCAATATGGACACCACGACTGAGGACTGGTCTACCTTGCCGAAGGTCCCCACCATAGCGCTCAAATTTCACGCCGGGGAACCGCTGACTGAGGTGATGCGCCACGCGGTCCACCGCAATATCAGCGCCTCCGGTCATGTTGTTGTAGAGACCAATCGTCTTGCCGTCAAGGCCGCTTAGGCGGGGTGCCGGTGGGACCTTAAAATCTACTCTGTCTGCGGCCGGGGACATGATCTGTAACTTCATGCTAACTCTCTATATATGTTTCAGAATGGGGGTCGTGGACGGGCTGTTAGTGTTTTAACTGGGCGACTCGTCTTTCAGTCCAAACCCGGTTACCGGGACCAACACTAAGTCTCCTGGTTGGATTACGCCCTGGTTGGCCAGCACTTCCAGTCCGGCAAATGCGGCCGCCGATGTTGGTTCGGCGAAGATGCCTTCTTGTTCAGCCAGGTCTATCTGCATCTGGACGATACTGGATTCTTCAACCGCCACGGCATTTCCGTCTGTGGCGTGCAGGATGTCTAGGATCTGCCATTGTCGTGACGGTGCCGAAATGGATATCCCTCCCGCCACGGTCTTGGTCGCATTTACCGGGCTCCAATCTTCGCCAGTGAAAGCAGCAACCAAAGGCATCACGTTGCGGGATTGAACGCAATGTAGTCTGGGTATTTTTTCTATCTTTCCGGAGGCTAGCAACTCTTTGAACCCGTTGTAAGCTCCAATCAGCAGGGAGCCGTTGCCTACCGGGAACACCACATGGCCTGGCATTTTTCCGTTGAACTGCTGCAACACCTCGTACGCAAAGGCCTTGGTACCCTCTGCGAAATAGGGGCTCAGCATATGGGAGGCGTACACCAAGTTGTGTTGCTTGCTGTAGCTGATGGCCGCGGACGTGACATCTTCTCTAACGCCGCCGATGGGGTGCACCGTGGTGCCGTAAGCCCTAATCTGACGGAGCTTTGCCTCGGGCGCGTTCTCGGGCACAAAGATATGTGACTTAATACCAGCGCGGGCTGCGTAGGCCGACACCGACGCCCCGGCGTTACCTGAAGAGTCTTCAACCAGTTCTGCCACCCCAAACTCACGGGCAACTGACAGCATGGTTGCCGTCCCACGGTCTTTGAACGACCCGGTAGGGTTCAGGTACTCCAGCTTGGCAAACAGAGCAGCCTGAGGCAGGCGAGCGCCCAAAGTGGTCAATTCTACACAGGCGGTATCGCCCTCTCCAAGTGAAACCGGCAATCTTAAATCGTGAACTGGGGAAGGCATTTCCTGGCCGTGTTTTCCCACCTGAGTTGTGCCGTTATCCAGGTAGGCAACATCCAGTGGCGACCCGCAATCGCCGCAGGCCTCTGCCAACATATCCGGCGATCTGGTCTTGCCGCATTTTGGGCAGCGTAATTCGAAATGTGACATGCACCTGCTTCCGCTATCAGCCTTATTTAGATAAGCCTGGCCCTGATTATTCCGCCGTTGGCAGACCGTCCGCTTTCCAACCCCGCATTCCGCCGTCCATGTAGGTCACGTTGGTAAAACCCATCTCATGTAGCACTTGGGCCCCAAGTGCTGCCATTTGGCCACCGCCTCAAGTTAAGATCACCTGCCGCGTGCGGTCTTCCAAACGTGGGTCACGCAGCCGCTCCACTATCTCCAAGTCAGCCCGCATGGGGAGCGAGCCCAAAGAAATCATTACAACATCCGGGGACCGATCCTGAATTGGAACCGACTCAGCATCGCGCACTTCAATCAACAAAGCTTCTTCGTCGTCTCGGAGCCTCTGATGCGCCTCTGCGGGGCTCACGCCCGTCACCACGGCTTTTGCCTCGTTCACCATGTCTGTCCAGGTCTTAGCCATGATCAATCTCCAGATTAAAACTCGGGTTGGGTGCAAGGAGCATTGGAAGTATAGGTGGTTCTAGCCCGTCACGGAATATTAATCGGCACGGTGGCTTGGGTCAATCAATTTCGGTTTAAAGATACGGCCTGAAATTACAGCCAAAAATACAGAGTATCTGAAAGAAAAATCGACGCCTGGTTAGGCGTCGATTAAATACTCAAACAAGTTGGCCGGCTAGCTGCCGCCGTTATTAGTTTGCGTCGGTAGTGTACAGATGACACGAGGTTACGTGTCCTTCTCCCACGATGCGTCGCTCCGGGTATTCTTTCGAGCAATGGTCCATGACCATTGGACACCTAGTATGGAACGTACAGCCCGACGGCGGGTTGATTGGCGAAGGAACTTCACCGCGCAGCACTATTTCCTCTCGATTGTTCGTTGGGTTGGCTGGCAGCGCCGCAGAGATCAGCGCCTTGGTATACGGGTGTTTGGGATCGCTGAATATTGATGCGGGCTTCCCCTCCTCAACAATCCGACCCAGGTACATAACGCCAACTTTGTGGCTCATGTACCGCACAGTGGCCAGGTTATGGGCGATGAGCAGGTAGCTGAGACCAAAGTCCGTTTGCAACTGCTTCAGCAGGTTCAATATCTGGGCTCTGATGGATACGTCCAGGGCGGAAACTGGCTCGTCCAGCACCATTAGGCTGGGTCGAGTTGATAGTGCCCTGGCAATGGCAATCCGCTGACGCTGACCACCACTGAACTCATGGGGGTAACGCTCCGAATGGAAAGACCGCAGACCAACTGTTTCCAGCAATTCGTGAACTCGCCTCTTTACTTCGACTTTGCTGAGTTTCTGATGCGTAATCAGAGGCTCGGCAATCAACGAGTCCACCCGCATCCTGGGGTTCAATGAACTCCAGGGATCCTGGAACACAGCCTGCACTGAGGAGCGGTACTCGGCCTTCTCGGAGCGGGTGAGGCGTTGGATATCTTTACCGCGGAAGTAGACCACGCCCTCTGTCGGTTTCTCAACCATCAAGAACATCCTGGAGGTTGTGGTCTTACCGCAGCCGGATTCTCCGACCAGGCTATAGGTCTCGCCCTTGGGAATAGAGATCGAAATGCCGTCTACTGCTTTCACGTAGCCGACGTTTTTACGTAAAATCATGCCCTGGGTTACGGGGTAGTATTTCTTAATACCTTCCGCGTTGATTAAGGGCCCATCATAATATTCTGAAACCGTTGGCTCGGCGTTAATTGTTGCTCGCGTATTCACCGCTGTGCCTCCAACATGCTGCAGTATGGTTCTCGCCAATCTTGAATACATCCGGGTAGACTTCGCACTTGTCAAAGGCATACTCGCAGCGTGGCGCAAACGCGCACCCTGGCGGCAGGTCGTCCGGTGACGGCGGTTGACCATCAATTGAAGGAAGGTGGTCTACATCAACTTCCAAATCAGGAACAGACCGCATCAAAGCTTCTGTATAGGGGTGGGCTGGGTTATCAAACAGCGGTTGGACTGGCGCTTGTTCCACAAACTTCCCGGCGTACATCACACCCACGCGGTCGCACATATTGGCGACGATTCCCAGGTCATGTGTGATAAATATGATGGCCGCGCCCGTGTTCTCTTGAATCTCTTTAAGTAACTTCAGATACTGGAGCTGTACGGTTGCATCAAGAGACGTTGTGGGTTCATCTGCTATCAATACTGAAGGAAACCGGGAGATGGCAATGGCACCGACAACCCTCTGGCGCATGCCTCCGCTCATCTCATGAGGGTAGGCGGTCAAGCGTGTTTCAGGTGATGGAATACTAACCTTGGCCAACAGCTCAGCCGCCATTGTTTTCAGCTTAGCCATTGAGCCTTTGTTTTCCATCCGCAGCGACTCTATTACCTGGCTGCCAATGGTGAACACTGGATTGAGCGACGTTAGAGGGTCTTGCATGACCATGGAGATGCCGCTCCCCCGGATTGCCCGCATCTCTGCTTCACTTGCTTCCAACAGGTTTTGGCCCTTGAAGATAATCTTCCCGCCAACTATCTTGCCTGCTGGTTGGGGAACCAACCCCAGGATTGACCAAGCGGTCATGCTCTTGCCGGAGCCAGATTCGCCTACGATTCCTAGTGTTTCACCAGGGTGTAGATCAAAGGTTATTCCATCTACGGCTTTGACCACTCCAGTGCGGGTATAGAAATACGTTTGAAGGTCTTCAACCCGCAGCAGTGGCTCACCGGTTCTATCTATGGTAGCCATTAATTCCGGCACTCTCTGGCAGTAACGCCATTTAGGTTCAAATTACCAATGTTGGCTGGGTGGTTTTTAGTAGGAAGATTTAAGGTCATATGGACCTCCGAAGCTTCGGGTCCAAACTGTCTCGGAGCCAGTCTCCAAAGAAGTTGAACGCCATCACCACCATCGTGATTACCAAGCCAGGCAGCAGTGACAACCACCACATACTAATCAAGAAGTCTCTGCCCTCGGCTACCATCAACCCCCAGGCAGCCGCGCCCGGAGCCAGACCCAAGCCCAAGAAGCTCAACGAAGCTTCCAGCAAAATAGTCTGTCCCACCAGCAGGGTCAAAATAATCAACAGTGTGTTAATCACATTGGGGAATATGTGCCGCCAGATAATCATAATCGGCGATACCCCAGTGATGCGAGCGGCCAGGACAAAGTCCCGGTTTCTAACCTGCAGCACTTCACCACGAATCATACGGGCAAAACGTGCCCATACCGTGACCGCGATCGCCAAAATAATATTGGTAATACCCGCCCCCATGATGGTCACAATTATCATGGCAGCCAGAATTGTCGGGAAACCCATGGCGGCGTCGGTTATTCGCATGAGGATCGTGTCGGCCCACTTACCTGCGTAACCGGAGACCAGACCCACAGCGGTTCCAAATACAGCGCCTGCGCCCAAGGCAACCAAGCTGATAAACGCCGATGTTCGTGCGCCGTAAATCATCCGGCTCAGCATATCGCGGCCCAACCGATCGGTCCCCAGCGGATAGGACCAGTTGTCAAACGGAGCTAACTTCCGGACGGATAGTTCGATATCTGCCGGGTCATGGGGGGCTAACAGAGGCGCAAAGATGGCGCAGATAACCACCACCGCCATGATAATTATGGGAGCCCAGGGCAGCCGGGCCGCAAGAATTCTTTTGGCCAGTGTTGTGGCATATTTTAAGCTGAGTACACTCGGTTGGGTTTCTGACTCAGCGTCATTAAAAATGGCAGCCATTTATTCCTCCCTCATCCTGGGGTCTACGTATGCATAGAGAATGTCCACTATCATCGCCATCAGGATATACATGGCTCCGGCTGTAAGTACTGTAGCTTCCAACACGGCATAGTCACGCTGGGTTACAGAGGTTAGCATCAGGCGGCCCAGTCCGGGCCACGCGAACACTATCTCAACCACGATGGACCCGTTCAGCAGACCGCCCAAGCTGATGCCGGCAAAGGTCATCACCGGGATGATTGCATTTCTAAGGGCATGCTTCCAAATAATCAGATGCTCACGGGTCCCTTTGACCCTGGCGAACTTGATGTACTCACTGTCTAACACTTCCATCATGCTGGAGCGGGTTAACCGCACCATACCTGCAATGAGGAACAGCGATAGCGAAAAGGAAGGCATTATGTAATGGGTTGGCCCACCCATACCAAATGTGGGCAACCAGTTCAAATAGGCGCCAAAAAAGAGGAGCAGCATGATACCAACCCAAAATTGGGGGGCAGCCATGCCAAGGACAGATACAAACTTGGCGATCTTGTCAAAGGGACTATCCCGGTAAACCGCAGAAAGAATCCCCAAGGGAATGCCGATTATCAAAGTAAGGACGAATCCAGTGGCAGCCAATTTCAGAGTGTTGGGCAAACGCTCCAACAACAACTCGGTGGCTGGTCGGCCCCAAGTCCAAGACTGGCCAAAATCACCCTGGACTGCGTTCGATACGAATATCCAATATTGAACCCAAATCGGACGGTCCAATCCCAAGCTCTCGCGCATCAGCGCAAGGGTTTCAGGTGTGTCTTGAGGGCTAGACAAGAACGAAACAACATCGCCCGTCAGATTGACGGCGAAGAAAACCCCAGCACTTAGCGCCAGTAGTGTGAAGGCAGCCTGTACTATTCGAATTAAGATGAATCTAGTCATCTTGGTTTATCCCTCAGATTAGCTTGAAAGAATGGGGTTAAGCCGTAGGAAAGCCCAATGGGGGCTGCGGAAAGCGTAAACCAATTATAGCCGGAATGCGATTGCTGTAGATACCTGACATCTGTAGGGCAGCTACCCCGGGCCCCGTTTTGAACGGAACCCGAAGTAGCTACTGCCATTGCAAACGAATTTGCTAAAAGACCGGTTCGAGCTACTTATTCAGCTAGCTCAAGGGTCCAAAGAGCGCTGGCATAGGGTAGTAGAGGCCAAGGCTCCCAGGAGGAAATCTTCTTGCCTACGCCCCAAGGGGTGTTGGCGGTGAAGATGCTCCACTCGTAGTTCTCTTCCCGCGCCTCAACGTAAAGCTTGTTATAGGCAGCACCACGTTCTTCCATGGTGCCTATCAGCCCTAGGCTTTCGAGCGCGAGTTCACGAAGGACGGGATCCTCGGATACGTAGGAATCGGAGCTACCATAGTGACCGAAGCTGATGCTTCCGCCATCAAAGCGGTCTTCGTTGGGGCGGATGACGAAGAAGCCAGGGACCTCTGCGCCGTGCATCTTGTCCTTGATGGATACAGAGTCTCCGACTTCGACTTCACAGGCGATGCCGAGATTGTCTTTCCACATTTCGCAGACCAACTGTGCGGCCTCTGGAACGAAGGGTAGCTCAGAAGCTTCCCAGGTGAACAGAGTGAACGGATCAGGGAAACAGGATCCGCCTGCGCAGCCGTTGGCAGCCAAAAGCTCTTGGCCCTTGGCCGGGTCATAAGGCCAGGAGTCTAGTTCTTCTGAGTAACCCAGGGCGGACGGGCTAACGTGAGCCCAGCCCTTGGTCTCTGCTACTTCCGAACCGTAGAGGGTGTTGGCGATTAACTCTTTGTCGATGGCGTAGTTGAGCGCTTGCCGGATGGGCTTGGTACAAGGATAGGGAGAAGTCTCGTCGAAACAGTACTCTGTAATCATGTAGAGGTAGACGGCTTCCGGTGCAAATATAATCTGGCCGCCGGAATTCTCAATTTGGTCTCGGACCTCAAGGTTGGCCTCAACCATGTCAACTTCTCCGGCTCGGAGAGCTGCTACGCGAGTGGAAAGCTCAGGAATAGCCCTGAGTTCCAGGGTGTTGAACCGGTGGTCCCGGTTCGCTATATCCCAATAACCGTCGAACCGCTCAAATTCCATGAGCGAGCCCTTGTCATGCCGGACTAGGTTGAAAGGTCCAGTAGTTCCTGGGCTGGGGTCGTCGTTGTAACCGTCGCGGCCAACGCTCTCACGATATGCCTTGGAGAAGATTGTGCCTGACGGATCAGGACCCATCTCTGAAAGGTTGAATGTGAGGAACATTAGAGGAGTGCTGGTCGTTACGCTGACATTGCCAGGACTCGAAACCACAAAGGGCTCGGTGTCGCGGGCCAATGCGCGGATCGAGGGGCTGACAGCAGACTCTTCAGACCCGTCTCCAAACTGCTCCTCCAAGGAGAATGCCACGTCTTCTGCGGTCAGAATCGATCCATTGTGGAATTCGACTCCCTCTCGAACTTTGAAGGTCCAGGTCAAACCGTCTGGAGTGAAGCTCCAGGACTCGGCTAGAGAAGAAACCAACTCTTTGCCCTGTTTTCCTTGGATGAAGAAATCATGGACTAGACGCTGGTAAACTCCGCCCTCACCACGTACATCGTAGTCGGTGAAGAGTTCATTGCCCCAGTCAGAGGTTGCCAAAACAACCTTGCCGGTCGGTGCTGAAGATACGTCAGCGGGAGTGTCCGCATCCGCAGGAACTGCGGTGGGAACTGATCCGCCGGTGCTGCTGTCGCTAACAGGCGTTGCGGTGGCAGAACTGCCACAAGCGACAATCAACACCAAGGCAAATATCATTGCCACTGGCCAGTACCTTAATACTGTTTTTCTTAAGACTCGCGAGGTCGACATGTTTGATCTCCTTAAACAAAAATTGTTCGGTATTTTAGGGTACGTCAAGCTGCTTTCGAGAATGAACTTGTCCATCAATTGTGCTGGACAGACCCGGTTTTCTATGAGCAACATGGCTTGCGGCCGAATTCCGCTTACCCCCAACGGGTAAATAATTAAGCTGGCGAAGTATAGGTTATCTAGGCATAAAACGTCAATTAATTTTCGCCTCTGGCATCTTCGTTTTTGCACTATTGGTTAGGTGACGGCGCTGTTTATTTTCCCTAAAAAGAATTAGGGTTAATTCACGTCTCCCCAATCAAGATAGATTCCGCCTGTGGAACTGCGGCCATTGAAAAATCCTGTGCGCCGTCATCGCCTATCAAAGCTACCAACGTCCCCATGGGACGGGAGATGACCGCATCACAAGAACATATAATCGCCTCCTCTGCGAACATTAGGGCTACAGCTGCAACAGAAGGGGTTTTGAATGCGTCTTCAGGATCGATCCCAGAATTGCATCTGTTCCTGGGCCGGTCCAGTTCAACCACAGCGTTATTCACCCAGTCTGAGTGGGGCGTCCATTCCAAATCACACACAAGCGAACGCAGTCCAAGGTCAGGGCTCGTTCGGCCATGAATTTCTTACCGGTAGCCGGTTTCGACGCCAGCTTAAATACGTCAATCATTACAATCTTCAGAAGAACAATTCGATACACAATCTTGGAAACAAATCAGTTCACTTTCTTGTATCAACCCATTTTCAGTCCGTATAAAAATCGCGAATAGTCGAAAACGAGTTTCCGATTCACTTTTGAGGTTCCATAATCGCTCTATTCCTAGGGCGGTTGCCTTAAAATCAGTATCAATAAAAAACCGGGCGTTACCAGGGACACACAAGGACCCAGGCAAACTTATCCTGGTTGCCCGTATTTTCCAAAAAGGATTGACCCAATATGAAAGCTAGAGCCATCTCTCACATCGCCGTCTGCGTCCGTGATTTGGACAAGTCACTGGTCTTCTACCGTGACATCCTGGGTATGACAGTGACCATGGACGCCGTCCAAGACACCCGGGGCGGGTCTCGTACTCAGACCTACAAGCACCAACGGAACACCCGGCGGGTGGTGCATCTGGGCTGGGCCGATGGAGAGGAGCCGATACTGGTGATGACCTGCCATCCCGGAGACCAGCCCGACGGCGAACCGATCAAGCTGGACCAGGTGGGAGTAAGCCACTACGCGTTCACTGTGGATGACCTGCCCGGCTTGGCCGCAGAATTGGTGGCCAAAGGCGTGGAAATACCCGGTGGGATTGAGACATTTACGAACACAGAAGGCAAGATGAGTTCTTTTTACTGCCTGGACCCGGACGGCATCTTGGTGCAATTTGATAATGGCACCGGCCGTTAGTTTGGACTGCGCGGCAATTGCCATTATTCCTTAATTAAGCCATTGACACTTCCGGTTCGTCCCGCCGACCTTTGGTCGCAAATTCCAAGGCCGAATAGAGTCAATAGTCTGAGCCATCAGGCGCTTGGCGTATGTCATACCAAATGAAACAATGAATGCGGATGGCGTAAACCAAGCGCTTTAAGTTGGTGGTTTATATGGCTAGGCCATGCGGTTTACATTTTCTAACTGGACGCTAACTATTGCTATCTTCGGGCGGCTAACGGAATTTTCAACACCTAAAGATATGCGGGACGGATACAGCTGGTATGGCTAGAATTATGGTCGCCGAAGACGAGCGAGATATCAGGGAATTGGTGGTCGACACCCTTTTCGACCGCGGTTAGGACGTTCTAGAAACCAAGAACGGGCAGGAAACCTACGATCTGGCTTGCAAAGAAATCCCTGACCTAATCTTTCTGGACGTGATGATGCCAGAGTTGAACGGATTTCAAGTGCTGGAGAAACTCAAGGCCCCCCCTGACTAATGCCATACCGGTCATCATGTTGACTGCAGTAGGTGCGCTGGAAGGCGAACAAAATGCCATGAATCTGGGCTTTCCCCACTATGTTTCCAAACCATTTGAGCCAGGACATTTGATGGCTACTATCTGGGTGGCGCTGCGGGAGGCGGGAGCAATATCGAACAGCGACGGAGATTCCAAAATGGTCTGGGGAGGCTCCACCCTATTAAAAAGCGCAAACAATGGAAATGCCACTGCCAATTTGATTCCGCTTGGCACTCAGTTGGCGCCCCTGGAAAAGAAGATGTCCGGAGGTCTGAGGATGGGGTCGCTGAGTTTGATTGAAGGTCCATCGGCAACAGGGAAGAGTGTCATCAGCCAATATCTGGCCAATGGGGCAATCGCCAACAATCATAAAGTAGCCTACTTCACCTCCCAACACACCCCCAGAAGTCTGGAATCCCAGGTAAGTTCCATTGCCATGGACTGGTCGGAAGCCCTCAAATTGGGAAAGCTGGTTGTCTATCCATTGCAACCACCGGTCACGGGCCGTGATTCTGTACCGCTAATGGAGGAGCTCGCGCTGGAATTAGAGCGAATCCAAAATAAGTTTGCCGTCGTCATAATTGACGCCATTACTAACCTGGCCGGCACCAGCCAAGAGCAGGCAATCATTGGCTTCTTCTCCACGTGCAAAAGACTGACCAACATGGGAATTACGATTTGCTGGTCACCCACTCTGTCGCGTTCAATACAGACCTTCTCCACCGCATCTGTTCATTGTGCGAGACACATCTGAATCTGCGCACCGGCAAGATTCTAGACAAGGTGATCCGCATAGTTACGGTAGTCAAGCTGGACGATGTTGACCTAACCAGGGATAACGAAGTCAGCTTTGGAGTGGAAGCCGGACTCGGTATTACCATCATCCCGTACTCCCAGGCCAAGGCATAACCCGCCAAACCCCTTTATACCAAGCTGCTCTGCGCCAAGCCCTCTTTAACCTGAATTACACCTAAGTTTCGGTCGCTAGGTCAGCTATAATGACTCGAAGTAAAATCTGCTTCCAGGCGACCAATTCAGGAACAAATTAGAGGTTACCCAATGGCCAAAGTTGTCTTGTACACCTTTGCAATATTCAAGGAACCGAACGCCTCAGAATCCAACGAATGGGTTCCACGACCGTAACCCATTTGTCTACGTCAGCGCCGAGAACTCGTCAGGGTTCTCCGACCGGTCCGGCAACAGTTGGAAAAGCAACCCCGCCGACCGTGTCCGCGATTGGGGTACCCGGGATGTCAGTCCCCGTTTCCTAACAAGCGAAGCCCACCGTGACACTGCAGCCACGCTCTCACTATGGGATGACGTTTAGTCTGTGTATGCCTTCACTTACGCCGGATTCCACGCTGAAGTGCTAAAGATGCGCGACGACTGGTTCGTAAAGGTGGATTGGCCAGCGTTTGTCGCCTGGTAGATAGCAGATGATGAGACGCCCACCCGCGCTGAAGGCTCCAAGCGGCTGGAACACCTGCACGACAACGGCCCTACTTCCCACGCCTTTGATTTCATCGCGCCCTTTGATGCCAACGGCCAACCCCTAACCATGGACCGCCAAAAAATCCAGCAACACGTTGAGATTGTGCGGTCACACCAGCGGCCTGGGTTTAAATAGAATCATGGTCTGGATTGTTAGTAGTTAATCTTCTACAGGATTGTCGGTTAAACCAGCCTAATCCAAACTGCCACCCACAATTTAGATCACTTGAATGGCCACAGAAGCGGTGGCATCCAAGCCCCAGGCCACTGCAGCCTACACGTAATCTCCAGTCAATTTTAGCCTTGCTTGAGTGCGGTGGAGGCGCAGTTGGAATCTGTATTTGGGTGTACAAAACCTGCGATCCAGCCTCTAGATTGAGGTGCTGTCCGAACCTGGTCGTTCCCAACAGATAGGTTTCACTACGATCAGTTTCCAATTCGACCTCTGCCCACCGGCCTTGTCCTGGCTCCACGTCTCTTGCGTCACCAAATAGACCCTTCACATCCCCAACCCGGTCCACCATGTAACCTATGAATTCACTGGATTCTCTTGACCGGTCGCTCGCCGACCGTTCTTGCACAAAGGCCAGGTGCGACCACCGTTCTTCGCAGATCAATTCAGCAACGATGCCCCGTAGCTTTGTTTGACGTTTTACCTCCAGCCGAACTTCCAAGTCAATCGACTCACCTAGGTGGTATCTTCTTTCCTCAAGTCCTATTTCTAATGCTAGTGATTTGATTAGATACATGGCAGTTTTGGAATTAGATTGACGCGGCAGCGTAACTCCGTTGTTTCGGCCTACTGGTTCTTTGATGATTCAAAAGGTAAAACGGACCATCACTTACGTCAACCACTTTCCAGACGCTTCCTTGAGCTGGCTCATACCCTATAATCCACGAATCAATATCGACTCCCCAAGGAGCAACAAACATGGACGTTTACACAGCCATCAGGTCTCGCCGGACGGTGCGGGATTATAAGCCCGACCCGATACCTCAAGACCTGCTCAAGAAGATTCTGAAGTGCGCGCGTTGGTCGCCCAGTTCCAGCAACACCCAAAAGTGGTATTTCATTGCCATTCAAGACCGCGATGTCCTGGGAAAGCTGGGCGGTATCTGCAAGCAGGGCCCGTTCGTCGGGACAGCGCCCTTGGCCATCGCCGTGGTGATGGACGACGCGCCTAGGCCGCAACTGGACGCCGGCAGGGCACTGCAAAACATGGAGTTGATGGCCTGGTCAGAGGGCGTGGGAATGTGCTTTGTGGGCGTGCGCGACGACGACCAGATAGTTGCCGTCAAAGAGCTACTAAACATCCCGGAGAAGATGGACCTAATTACGATTCTGGCCTTTGGATACCGCGCCGACATCCCCAAGCCCGCCGGAACACCTCGCAGGTCATTCGACGAGATTATCCACTGGGACAAGTTCGGCGAGACCACCCAACCGGCCAGTTAGGTTTTTCGTGCCTGCCTGATGATTAGTTAGCCAGATCTGAGGCCAACACTCGTACCCACCCTAAGATTAGTCAGGCAGGTTGGCAATCAGCACCCACATCGGCAGGCTGCCAACCGATTGGCTGGCCAAGCGGGTCAGCCCTCCTGACTGCTGGTCCACGCGGAAGGTAATCAGGTTGCCTGTGTCCAATCCGGTCACAAACAGGAAATTGCCGGTGGGGTCCAGGCTAAACGCGCGGGGGATCGGGTCCACCGCTTCCCAGCCCGTGGCCGTCAGCATCCCGGTTGCCGCATCGATGGAAAATGAGGCGATGCTGTTGTGCCCTCGGTTGCCAACGTACAGATGAGTACCCTGGGGGTGCATCTGTATTTGAGAGCAGGCGATATGGCCAACGTAATCTGCCGGCAATGTGGTGATGGTCTGCTTGGCCGTCAACGTGCCTTTGCCAATGTCCAGCGCGTACACGGTGACGCTGCCGCCCTGCTCGTTCGACACGTAAACCAGATCCTTACTGGGGTGGAACCGGTAATGGCGCGGGCCAATCTCATCATCCTGGGGGATTACCAGCGGGTCATTGGGCGTCAGACGGCCAGTGGCGGCGTCAAACTTGTATTGGTAGATGGCGTTAACCGCCTGCTGCCGGTCCGTGGGCAGACGGGCAATCCCACCAGACCCATTGGCTATGTGGGGCAAGAACGCATACCTGTTGGACGGGTCAGTCTGAAAACAGTGCGCTCCGGAGCCAGTCTCCAGCCACTCGGTGGCTTCCGCCCCCACCGCGCCGGAGCCGTCAATGGGGTGCACGGCGCAGTGACCAACCTGGTAGTAGGCCGAGAGCACGTATTTCCCCGTGTGATCGGTGGACAGATAACAGGGCTCTCCGCCCAGCCCCACACTCCCACTGGGCGTCAGGTCGCCGGTCTTTTGGTCAATGTCGTAGCTGGATAGTTCAAGACCGTCCCGCCGACCAACGTACAACGTGGTGCGTGATGGGTTAAAGGTCATCGGCGCTGGCCCACCGGAGACTTCCACCGCGCCTCGGCTCTCCAAGGCCCCGGTGTCCGGGTCCATCACAAACCTGACAATCCGGTTGTCACCCTGTAACGAAACATACATCTGATAGGCCATGGAGACTCCTTAATTAAACGGTCAAAATTTGAACTGGGACTGGGACTCTGTGCGGGGATATTACACAAAAAGACCGACCCAGACAAACACGGCCACGGCTATGCCGCTAAAATCCTAGTCATGCTTAAAAGATCTTTGTCATTGTTTCTGATGCTGGCTGCAATCCTTATGCTGGGGTGCTCCCAGTCGGAATCGGCTACTTCTGTGCCCAGCCCCGCAACTGCTGCTCCAATAGTATCGGCCACCACAACAGATACTGACGTCTGGCAACCAGCACCGCGAACGAGTTGGCAGTGGCAGCTGAACGGACTACCCATTGACCGGTCATTTGACGTTGAGATGTACGACATCGACCTGTTCGACAACGACGCCGCCACGGTGTCGGCCTTGCACGACGAAGGGCGCATAGTGATCTGCTATATGAACGCGGGCGGATGGGAGGACTGGCGGCCGGATGCAGCCAAGTTCCCCGAAGAAATCATCGGCAAGAACCTGGACGGCTGGGAGGATGAACGCTGGTTGGACATCCGCCGTCTTGATGTACTGGCCCCAATCATGGAAGACCGGATGATCGCCTGCAAGAACAAGGGGTTCGACGGCATAGAGCCAGACAATGTGGATGGCTACTTGAATGACACCGGGTTTGACCTGACCGCCAACGACCAGCGTGAATTCAACATCTGGCTGGCGGAGACCGCCCACGAGCGCGGGCTTTCCATTGGCCTCAAGAATGACATGGATCAGGCCCCGGAGTTGGTCCAGTATTTTGACTGGACGCTCAACGAGGAATGCTTCCAGTTCCAAGAGTGCGAGACCCTGCAGCCGTTCATCGATGCCGGCAAGGCGGTCTTCAACGTTGAATACAGTCTGGATGCCGATGAGTTTTGTCCAGAGGCCAAAGCTTTAGGCTTCAACTCGTTAAAGAAGAACTTGGATGTGGACGCCTGGCGGGAGTCCTGCGACTAGCAGCCCTGGCTAATCACAATAATCTGAGTTTCGCCCTTCTTTGCCGGTCGGCAGTGACCGCATGATTTCGCCGTCGGTCCCCGGCAGGTAGTCGAAGAAACAAACGCCGTAGTGTCCAAACTTTTTATCCCCAGCAAACAACTCGGCCCAGGCCGGGTCCGGCACCACGTTATTGGGCTGCCGAACATCGTACAGACCAAAGTCGACAAAGATATTGGTTGGGGAGATACCCACCGCCGTGTCGACGATATAGCCTTGTTCAAGCCACAGCGGCGGGTCTAGGTACGTGGTTCGGCTGTCTCCTGCCCCAGCAGCCGGAATGTCTTTCAGAGCCTCAGCCAACTCCGAAGAGACTTCCAGCACATGGTCAAATCGGTAGAAGAACCCGCACGGTGCAGTGAAGAACAGCAGGTATTGAGCCTGTCCGCTCTCCTCGTAATTGGCCGCCTGAACAAGGTGTGAGCCGATAGGCACCCGGACAATCACATTGTTGTCCACGTTGTTATCAAACCTGAACCCGCCACGGGCCACGTACGCCCCGCGCTGCTGGCCGGGCCACAGAGCCGAAGTAACAATTCTCATATCTGGCGGCGTCTGTAAGCCAAGGGGTTCAGAGCAACTGGGAGCAACGCCGTTGGGCGTCCATTCCACTCCGTTGAACGACCACATGACCCTCGAGTCAACGGATTCCGTACCGGTCGTGGCATCGTGCCCGCCGTTCGACCCGATCCGGCCACCCGGCTGGTCAGGAACGCGAGTAGCCGGCGCAAAAGTCTTAGCCTGTTCGGTCTCTCCAGTTCCTCGAACCAGGGTTAGCGCAATCTCGATCATCGCCGGCAGTGGAGTAGCTGTGGGTTCAGCCGTGCTATCAACAGCAGGAACAGTAGTTGCGGCATCAGCGATTGGCGTGGGTGTTGGATTGATGCTAGTCGGACTTGTCACGGCGGTTTCTCCGCACGCAACCAGGAATAGAAGGATTCCAAGAACAAATAGACCAGTGAGAAAACTGTGACGACCCATTAACCGATGCTAGCAAACACCGGACGTTAGTTCGAACCGTAGTGGGCCTTTGCCAACGTGCGACAAAAGAAGCAACCCGGAGTGTTGGGCACCGTGATGTACGCCAGGGGCGTGCCATCGGCGACAGCCAGCGTTCCCGGCACAGGAGGCATCAACGACCCGGGCGGGTAATTGGGCAGACAACAACCAGCGGAAAACCCCAGAGACCCCGGTCAAATGACCGGGGTCTTTGGTTTGTCTCGGCCAGTACCCGTCTTCCGGTAAGAATCGACGCGTTGGCTCAATTAATATCAATTATATAGATATTAATACTAGGTTAGTATTTGATTTTATGTTACATTGTTTTGCGTGTCCACTTCTGAAACGCCAAACACCGACTCAGTGTCCACCATCGCCAAGCTGAAGCAAACCCTTGCCTACCCTGGTTGGAAGGTAGTGGGCGCTTGTTCTTTCCTGGCGGCTTTCTGTGGCAGTATCTTTGTCTACGGCTTCCCGGTCTTCTTCCTGCACATCCAGAGAGACCTGGAACTCAGCAGCGCCTCCACCTCATTGATCTTTGCTCTATCCAGAGGCGAGGCTGGCATCGCTGGGCCCATCACCGGCTGGATCGTGGATAAGTTCGACTCCAGACCGATCATAATCTTTGGCGGGTTAATGGTCGGCGGCGGATTGGCCATCTTATCCGTGGTTCATACCTATTGGATCTTCCTGGCTGTTTTCATTGGCTTGGTGGCGGTGGGCAACAATACCAGCTTCGGCCAGACCTTCCTCGCCGTAATCAACCGGTGGTTCATCAAGCGCAAGGCCGTTGCCATGACCCTAGTGATCACCTCATACACAATCGGCGGTGCCTTCATGGTGCCACTGCTGTCCCGGGGGATTGAAGCCTTGGGCTGGCGAACTGTGCTGCTCTACGCCGGTATCTTCGTGGTTGTCTTGTCCATACCCACGTCCTTCTTCATCAAGCGTTCGCCGGAAAGCGTCGGCATCGACATTAACCAGTCGCCCGAAGCGCCAGACCTACCAACGTCGGCCGTCGCCAGGGCTCGGGTCTCCGAAAGTGATTTTGGCGTGAAAGAGGCCATCAAAACGACCACGTTTTGGTTGATGCTCACCGGCAGTTCCCTCCGCATATCCGTCACCAGCGGATTGTTGGTCCACGCCATACCGATCATGGCCTGGAAGGGTCTCAGTGAGCAGTCTGGAGCCGATCTCGTGGCCTTGTTATTCTTCATCGCCATTCCGGCCAGGCTGTTCTTTGGTCTGTACAATTCGGGACTTCAAACCCGTTATGTGCTGTCAATGGGCATGGCCTTTGGCACGCTGGGTTTATCCATACTGGTCTTCGTAGACTCCGGGTGGTCGGTCTACGCGTTCGTGGCCGGCATCGCCCTCCTGGAAGGTGCCACCACTCTGAACTGGGTGCTGATGGGCCAGTATTACGGTCGGCGCAACTTCGCCACCATCATCGGCATCATCACTGCCGTTTACAGCGTGGGGATGCTCGCCTCGCCCCTATTCTTGGGCTGGTTGTTTGACCATACCGGCACCTACCGCGTTGGCTTGATCGTTTTCCTGTGCATGTACGCCTCCAGCTCCGTTTTCTTCTTCTTCAGCTCCAGGCCGCCCCCTCCAGTGCGGACGCAGCAGTTGGGGTAATCCCGAGACTGATAAGATAGCCGTAAACCGTAACATCCCTAGGATTTAGATGGCTGCAACGATAATATTCGACCTTGGCGGTGTCCTGGTGAATTTGGACTGGGACAAGGTCTGCGCCCCATTGACGGAGTTGTCCCCCCAGACCTACGACGAAGTTGCCACGGAGATCCAAAACGGCCCAATTGTCGAATCCTCCATGCTGGGCCATCTGACTCCCCAGGAATTTCAAGAGACCCTCTGCGCCAAGATTCAGGTGAACATCGGCTTCGACCAATTCATCGGCATCTGGAACCGGTTACTCGGTGAGGACGAAACCATGGCTTCCTACGTCGGGGAATTGGGCTTGTCCCACCGTCTTATACTAGCCTCCAATACCGACGCGATTCACATCGCCTATTCCATGGAGCATTTCAAAGTATTGGGCGAGTTTGAACGCTTATTCCTATCCAACGAAATGGGCCTACTCAAACCGGACCCAGACTATTTCCAACACATCCTGGGCGAACTGCAAATAGACCCTGCCGAGTGCATCTTCATTGATGACCGATTCGAGAACGTCCTCTCCGCACGCAGTTTGGGGATCAACGGCCTGGTCTTCGAGTCCATAGAAAAGCTAAAGGACCTCTCAGAGATCCTTTAGTCGCACTCGCCCATCCGATTTAACACCACCAACCCGATTTAAGCCCACCCGCCAACCCAATAGGAGTCACGATGCCCCAATCGAAACCTGTCCACTATGACGATGCCGGGCCAGAGGTGCGCGCTGTCTACGACGACATCAAAGCCACCCGTGGCATCGACGATGTTAATAACTATTGGAAGCATGTCGCCAACCACCCGCCGACGCTAAAACGCACCTGGGAAACCGCCAAAGAAGTGATGGCGTCAGGGGCTTTGGACTCGTTGGTTAAAGAGATGATCTTTGTGGCAGTCAGCGCCAGCAACGGCTGCGAGTATGGCCTGCGCTGCCATACCGACACCGCCCGCAAACAGGGCATGACTGACGAGATGCTGGGCGAACTGCTGGCTGTTGTCGGAGTGGCCAGCCAAGCAAACATCCTGGCCAATGGCTACCAGATACCCGTCGACGAAGATTATTAAGTCGCACTGAGCAAAACGCTGTCGAATGGCTAGCGTTCCTAACAGCCATTAGGCAAATGAACCAAGCAACAAAAAAGCCCCCTCATGTGAGGGGGCTTTTAACATCGTCGTATTTAGGCAAAAAAATAGCGCCTTCAGAAACTTTTCTGAAAACGCTTGGCTATTCTAGCATTCAGAAGACCGTCTTGTCAATAGTTTGTGCCTAGATTGAGATAATACCCCAGGTTTAGGCCAACCCATGAGATCAACCGGCTACGGTATACTGTCCCAGCCCGCTGAGGGAGCCTTGCTAGCGGTTTAGTTCTATAGATAACCGGAGGTATTGCTATGGTTGAGGTTTTTGTTCTGGGAGGTGGCACCCCTACTCCCACTGAGTATCGGTTCGGCAGCGCCCACGCCCTGCGCATCGGCGACGAAGTGCTGATGTTTGACTGCGGCCCGGCGGCGACCCACAAACTGGTCAAGGCCGGTCTCTACCCAACCCAGGTGGACAACCTGTTCTTCACCCACCACCACTTTGACCACAACATAGATTACCCGTGTTTTCTGCTCTGCCGTTGGGATCAAGCCGCCGGCAAGGGCAACGAGCTGAACGTCTGGGGACCCAAGCTGACCGAGGAGATCACCCAGAAGGTTATCGGCGTGGGCGGAGCTTTCGAGTCCGACTGGCAGGCCCGCATTAACCACCCCTATAGCCAACAAGTCTTCGTGAACCGGGGCGGCACTCTGCCCCGTATACCACCCGCTCCCGTCGCCAAAGACATTGGCGTCGGCGAGGTGGCCTCGGGCAAGAACTGGACCGTCACATCGGCCGAGGCCATCCACGTACAACCGTACCTGGACTCGCTGGCCTACCGGGTGGACACCCCGGAGGGAAGTGTGGTCTTCACCGGCGACACCGAGCCCTGCGAGTCAGTCCGAGACCTGGCCCGCGACGCCGACATGATGGTCTGCATGTGTTGGGACGAGCAGTCAGTCATGGAAGGCAACAACGAAGCCAACGGCCAGTGCGGCACCACCGGTGCCGCGCATTTAGCCCAAGAAGCCGGAGTCAAACAACTGGTCCTGGTCCATATGGGCCCCACCCTATCCAAAGACACACCCTTCGACCGCCACTTCGAAGAGATGACCCCCATGTACGACGGCAAAATCATCTTCTCCGAGGAGCTGATGCGCATAGAGGTTTAGGGGATAACCGGACCATGCTAAACTACCCCAATCATTTCCAATTTGACTAGATTGTTACTTACGACGGAGTTACAACATGCAAGCTGAAGTTAAGCACTTGACCATGGCCGACTTGGAAGCTGCTATTAGTGAAATACGGAAGTCCCCGAAGAATGAGTCTGTACTGGACATGATTGTTAGTAGGCCGGAAGAAGATGGCCGTGAAATCATGACGCTGGCTGACTTGAATATAGAGTTAGGTCTGGTAGGCGACACTTGGCAGGACCGGCCCAGCTCCATCAGCGGCGATGGCAAGGCCCACCCGGACATGCAGATTACTATCATGAACTCCCGTGTCGCCCAATTGGTGGCCCAGGACAAAGAACGCTGGCCCCTGGCCGGTGACCAACTTTTCGCCGACCTCGACCTCAGCGCAGCGAACATGCCCCCCGGCAGTCGCATCGCTATAGGCTCGGCCATTCTGGAAGCCACTGACCAGCCCCACACCGGCTGTTCAAAATTCGCTGACCGGTTCGGCATCGACTCCCTGAAGTTCATCAGCTCCGCCGTTGGCAAGGAACTTCAATTGCGCGGCATCAACTGCAAGGTTGTTCAGAACGGCGAGATCAAACCCGGCGACGTTGTGAAGAAGCTCTAGGCGATTAATCGCACCAGATCAGTTCACGCCCCGGCAGAAGACCCAAAACCCGCAGCACTTAATCGAGGAGATACCTTGGCCACACTGACAGCACCCGACGCCGTAGCAATGGACAGCCAAAAGCTGGAACAGGTCAAACAGCTTTTTCAAAAGCAGATTGACGATGGCCAACACCCGGGAGCTGGACTGGCGGTGTACCGCTACGGGAACTTGGTGCTGGACATCCACGGCGGCAACGTGAGCGACAGCAAACCAGTGACCAGCGAGACCATGTTTGTGCTGATGTCTTCCACCAAGCCGCTGACCGCTTCCTGCCTCTACATGCTTAAAGAACGGGGCAAGATTTCCTACGACGATCCGGTGTCCAAACACTGGCCGGAGTTTGCTCAGTTTGGCAAGGAGACGGTAACCATTAACCACGTCCTGACCCACCGTGGTGGCTTCCCGAAGACTCCCGAGTCCCTACCACCGAGTGACTGGCCCGACTGGTCCAAAGTGGTCCACGCCATGGAGCAAGCGCCGACCATCTATACCCCCGGTGAGACCCTCGCCTACCATCCCATCAACTACGGCTGGGTCATTGGCGAGATCATCAGACGTGTCGATGGACGCAGTTTCACTGACTTCATCGCAGATGAACTGTCAGCGCCACTGGGAATGACAACTACTCACGTGGGTTTGCCGGCAGGCTTGGAAGACAAGGTCTCGCCGATGCACAAGATGGAAGACGACGCTGACCCCAGCGGTTACAGCGCTATCTTCAGCCAGTCCTCGGTGATTAAATCCATCGTCCCTGGCGCCGGCGGAGTCGCCACTGCCGGAGACCTGGCCCGGTTCTACGCCATGATGGAACGCAAGGGTTCGCTGGACGGAGCGACCATCATCAGCACCGAAACCACAGAAGAGGCTACCACCTTCCAGATTGAGGGAGTGGACAAGTCCACCGGCGCATTTGCACAGCGATCGCTGGGCCTGGCTCTGGCAGACGAACGCATGGGCAAGTCAACTGGTGATCCGCTGAAGACCTTTGGCCACGGCGGCGCAGGCACGTCCATCGGATGGGCCGACTTCGACTCGGGTCTGGCTGTTGGCTACATCACCAATGGCTTCCGGGGTACTGTCACCAACAACGCCCGGTTGGCCGCCGTATCCCAGGCCGTCCGCGACACCTGTATTTAACGCTACTCAATCAAAAAATCGAAAATAATAAAAGGGCGCTGATGCGCCCTTTTATTATTTTTAACGATTGACCTAATCCACTTGGCCGCTTTAACGCATATTAAACCTAAGGGTCCTGGTGTAATCAATGTCGAATTGTATAGGCGGAGCGCCCCGGAGCTGATAGCCCAAGGTTACGTCCACGATGGAAATATATTCGCCTCGCGCTGAGAAAGCCTGCTGAACCTGACGACGCAGGATAATCGCCAAGGGGATGTCGTTCAGGCTGATGTGGCCAAAGGCGTCGTGCTCCACAGACACACCGGGCAGGTTCACCAATTCATCAACAGACAACTTCTCGGCGATGCCCTCCGCGATGACGGCGACTCCGTGCTCATGCCCCATGACCCGGCGCTTTAGGATGGCACCTTCCAGAACTTTGGATATCTGGTCCAGCCTCGGGCCGTCCTCGGAGAACTCCTCTGGAATCAGCGCCAGCGTGGCCCCAGCCGCATTCGCAATGCCCAGAGCCAGGTTACCAGCCTCCCGTCCCATGACAACGATGAAGTACCAGCGGTTGGTGGTGCGGGATTCTTCCATCAGATTAAACACCGCTTCGGTGCCAACCTGGCGCACGGTCTCAAACCCAAACGTTGGCTGCGTCGCCGGCAAAGGCAGGTCGTTGTCGATGGTCTTGGGCACGTGGGCAACCTTCAAACGACCACCAGCAGCCCGGGCAATCTCGGAGGCTCCATAGGCGGTGTCATCACCACAAATGGTCACCAGATAGTCGATGCCCAGCGCTTTGACACTATCCACCGTCCGCTCCAGGTCTTCCGGGTTGCGGGCGGGGTTTGTGCGCGAGGTCCTGAGTATGGAACCACCTTGGGAGTGGATGCATGACACGTCAGATATCTCAAGTTGCCGAACCATGTCTGTCCGGCCCACGGCCAGGTGCTTGTACCCGTCGAATATTCCCACCACCGACAGACCCGAGTTCACCGCCTCAATTACTGCGGCGCTGATGGCGCTGTTAATGCCAGGGGCTGGCCCGCCGCTAACTAGTATTCCTAATCGCCCCGACTTGCTTCCAGTGGTACTCATAGTTATGTCACCTTGTTTGTGTCGGGTTAATTTTCGGTCATTCCCGTCGGTCAATCCCAGTCGTCCATTGTCTAATCCGATGCCAGAGGCACCTGTAGCGATGCGTCCACTAGATGGACCAGCCTCAGAGCGGACATTTCTAGTCCATCACAAACACGCACTTTCCGGTCTTTGCGCCGTCGAATTCTTTGAATGCTTCCACCGCCTGATCCAACCGATAGCGGTGAGTGATGAGCTTATCCAACGGCGCTTTGGTGTCGACAAAGAAACGTTCTATCTCGATCAGCTCGGCTTTGCTGAACGTCCATGAGCCGAAGATAGTTGCCACCTTGAAAATGACATCGGCATTGAAATCGATTTCTGCCGCACCGCCGATGCCCACATAGCAGCAGCGACCAAACGGCCGCAGACTTTTCAGGGCTTGCTGCCTGGCCAGGGGATTGCCTGAAGTCTCCAGAGTGGCCGTAGCGCCCAAACCACTGGTCAATTCACGAACCGCTTCCACCGTATCAACTTCTTGTCCGTTAATCACATGGTCCGCGCCTAATTCCTTGGCCAGCGCCAACCGCTCCGGGACCACATCAACAGCAATGACCTTTGCACCCATGGCCTTAGCCGACAACGTTCCACTTGCGCCTACTGGACCCTGTCCAAAAACCACTACGGTGTCCCGACCGGAAATTTCCATTTTCTTGAGACCGTTCCAGGCGGTGCCGGTGCCGCAAGATATGGCCGCGCCTTCTTCAAAAGACAATTCGTCATCCAATAACACGAGGCTTCGGGATGGCACTACGATGTAGTCAGCATTGGCCCCGTGGCCAGTTCCGCCGCCAAAGGTAATACGCCCCTGAGGGCATAATTGTTCGTAGCCCATGGAACAGTTCTCGCAGACTCCACAGCCGGCGTAGTGGTGGCAGATCACCCGATCCCCAACCTTGATTCCGGGAGGGGCACCTGGCGAAAGTTCCTCAATGACACCACAGGGTTCGTGGCCAGTAATCATGTCCGTTGGCTCTGAACCCCTATATCGGTGCAGGTCGGTTCCGCAAAGACCAGACGCTTTAACCTTTAGCACTGCCTCTCCCGGACCGGCCTGGGGGTTTGGAAACTCTCTGATTTCAGCCTGTCTATTTCCCGGAAAGGTCACTCCACGCATGTGTTATCTCCTGAAATGTCTGTTCGGAACAGTTTACAGTTTCGCCCGAACCCACGCATTTCTGGGATACTACCCAACTGTGAGCCAGCTTAAGTTGAAAACCGCCGTAGTCATCGTTTCGATAACTGTTTTCCTGATAGCTGCTTGCGGCGACTCAGCAACGCCGCCACCCGGAATAGCCGAGGCGACCTCTCCGGCCATAGCTGCAACAAAAGATACCGATACCAAGAGCACCGACATCGATTCGAATGGAGCTAACGTTGTTGCCGTATCCCTCTCAGGAAATCCTGGGAGTTACTCGGTTTCGGTGACGGTGGACAGTCCTGATATCAGGTGCGAGTCGTTCGCAGATTGGTGGGATGTAGTTTCAGAGGATGGTGAACTGCTCACCCGTCGCGTATTGCTGCACAGCCACGTTGACGAGCAGCCGTTCACCCGCTCCGGCGGCCCGTACAACGTCCAGCCCACCGACATTCTAATTATTCGCGCCCACATGAGCGGTGCCGGCTACGGTGGGCAGGTCATGCAGGGAACGGCTGCTGGTGGGTTCGCCAAGGCTGACGTTCCGCTTGGTTTTGCCGCCAGCCTGGAAACACTCTCCCCGTTGCCAAGCAGTTGCGCGTTCTGAGGAATTCTTGCAGAAAGCAGTTCCTCATCTCTAACCCCTGACGGCAGTATTCACCTGATCCCACGGGCCTTGGCAGTCAAAGGCACAGTCTCGGCCTAAAGGGCTAAGTTATGGCGAAACCTATTGCTCTTCCGGACTGAAGGTGTAGCACCAACATTCACCTTCGAGGACAATCTCGCCGGTCTGACGTTTAATGGTCATCTTTAGCTTCGTCACCGGCTTGGTGGCGTGGACCTCCAGCACTTCGGCTTCGGCTGTGATTGTGTCGCCAACGAAAACTGGCGCGATAAATTTTAGGTCCTGGCTCATGAACACCGTGCCCGGTCCGGGCATGTCCATGGCCACCAGGGCGTTTAGCAGCCCCGACGTCAGTCCACCCTGTACCACCAGGGCTTTAAACTTGGTCTTGGCAGCGAATGATTCATCAAAATGCAGCGGGTTATAGTCGCCCGTGATTTCGGCGTAGGTCTTCACAAAGTCATAGGTCAGTGTGTTCTCGCGGGAGGCCTTCTGGCCCACTTTTAATTCCATCATTAATTTTTGGCCGCTTCCTATTTCTCAGATGGGTACAAATCCAGTGGTAATTCTACCAACATTCTCGTTTTGAAGACCCGTGGGAACGCCCACCGCCAATCTGCGATAATGGCGCAATGAAGCAAAAGCCCATTGAAGACCGTTTCCGCAACGCACGCAACGACCCATCACTGGTGGTCATAGAAGGCTTCCACCCATTGAAACACGCCGTCCGCTTTGGTGCGGAGTTGCTGGAGGTGGTCAGCCCCAATCTTGAAGACCTAGCTGCGCTGCAGGCCGAATATGCGCCCGACATCACAAACGCGATTGATGGCCGAGTTGCTGCCATTCCTGATGAGGTGTTCGCCAGGCTTGGCCCGGTCACACCGCCCACCGGAGTGATGGCCATTGCCCGGCGTCCAAACGTAGATCTGGCCAAGCTGTTGGCCGACCCGAACCCGGTGCCGGTGGTGCTGTTGGAGAACCCACGGAACCTGTTCAACATCGGTGCGGCCGTCCGTGCCGCCGCTGCTGCTGGGGCCGCCGGAGTGGTGAACACCGGAAACCTGGACCCATGGAAACCCGCCGCTCTGACCAGTGGTGTGGGCCTGCAATTCGCCATGCCAGTGGCCCAGTCCGATGACCTACCCAAGTGTGACCGCCTCCTGGTGGCTGTGGACTGGGGCGGAGAAACCCTGCCAGACTTCCACCTGCCGGACCGGGCACTGCTGGCCTTCGGCACCGAAAGACAAGGTCTCAGCCAGAAACTATTGGACGTAGCCGACTACCGGGTGTCGATCCCCATGGAGAATGGCGTTTCCAGCCTGAACCTGGCCTGCTCAGTGGCGGTGATTCTCTATCATTGGAAAATGGGTCAGTAAGACTTACAGGCGAACCTACAACTTGGACATTTATTGGAAGATGGGCCAATAGGTCTTATTGGCGGAACTACAACCTGCGAAAATATGGAGCGACGATGAGTACGAGAGACTTGATTGGCTACGGCGCAAATCCCCCGGCGGTCAAATGGCCCAACGGAGCTAGAATCGCAATCTCGGTTGTGGTCAATTACGAAGAAGGGTCCGAGTATTCAACCCTAGACGGTGACCCCAGACAGGAAACCGGTGGCGAGTCGCCGTCCCCAATGGCCCCAGGAGAACGTGACCTGGCCAATGAGTCTTTTTACGAGTACGGCAGTCGCGTTGGTGTCTGGCGGTTGATGCGGGTATTGGAAAAGCACAACATCAATGCGACTTTCTTCGCCTGTGCCCTTGCCCTAGAGCGGAACCCAGAGGTTGGCCTGGAGATTGTCCGTTTGGGTCACGAGGTGATGGGCCACGGCAACCGTTGGGAAGAGTATTACAAGATGGACCGGGACTCAGAAAGGGAAGCGATCCGGCAGGCGGTAGAGTCCATGATCAAGACTACCGGACAGCGCCCCATCGGCTGGTACACCCGCTACGGACCCAGCCTAAACACTCGAGAACTGGTGGTTGAAGAGGGCGGGTTCGAGTACGATTGCAACGCCTACAACGACGACCTGCCCTATTACACCCAGGTGCATGACAAGCCCTGGCTGGTGGTGCCTTATTCGCTGGAGGTCAACGACTTCAAATTCTGGCGGGGTGAGTTGATTACCCCCAACGACTTCTTTGAAGCGGCTAAGTCCTGCTTCGACATGCTCTATGAAGAAGGCGAAACCCATCCCAAGATGATGTCAGTGGGTCTCCACTGCCGCATCATTGGCAAGCCGTCCCGGGCTTACGCTCTGGACCAGTTCCTGAAATATGCTTCGGAAAAATCCGGTGTCTGGTTTGCCCGGCGTGATGAGATTGCCCGTTGGTGGAAGGAACAGTACCCAGCCTAATCACTAAGACTGGTTCTAGAAAAATAACTGGGATGAAAATTGAACGAGTTCGCATTGGCCAGGGTTATTCACGTGATCGCAGTGGTGTTCTGGATCGGTGGCATGGCCATGGTTACCACCGGGCTGATACCGACTTTAAGGAAATATCGGTCAGGCGTGGATGCAGTAGAGCTCTTCGAAGCGTTGGAAAATAAGTTTGCCAGGCAGGTAAAGTTAGTTATTCTCATCGCCGGTGCGTCGGGCTTCTACATGCTTGACTACATCGACGCTTGGGGCCGATATTCTGAACCTCGGTTCTGGTGGCTCCACGCCATGACCATGGTGTGGGCGTTGTTCATGTTTGTGCTCTTTATCGCAGCCTACATCGCCTGTTCGAAAAATACGCCGAGACAAAGCCCGCGAAGACATTCTTATTCGTGCCGATCTTTCATATGGTCATGCTCACATTGAGCTTACTGACCATTGCCGGCGCGGTGGTTGGGAGCCACGGCTGGTTTCCCATATAATCTCGCTTAACTAGGTTCCAAGGAGATTTTTTTGATAAAACTAACGGACGAGATGCGGGAGCTGGTAAGCAATTCTCGGTTCAGTGGCAACCCCTGCGTCATCGCCACTTCCGCCACTGACGGCACACCCGATTGCGCCTACATCGGCACCATGCTGGCGACCGACGATACAACGTTCATCTACCGCGACCGCAGCGGCCGCCTGCCATCCGATAACATCGAAGAAAACCTGCGAGTGGTGATGTTATTTCGCCACGCCCAGCAACAGACAGGCTGGAAGTTTCGCTGTACGTCCTACGTCCACCGACAGGGCCCGGTCTACGAGGATGGCATCAAGCGCCTGACCGATGCCGGTCTGATCACCGACCCGGAGATCAAGTCCGCCATCGTCGTGTTGGACGTTCACCAGGTGCTGACCCTCTTCGGCGAGGTGCTGCAAGAGCGCGAACCGCCCATCGGCTGGTAGGGTTCAGATTGCAGGCTTCGGGTTGATAGGCTTCAAGTTGCCGGGCTTCGGCTAGTCTGTAAAGTTAGGCTTACGCTTCTCTAAGAAGGCTGACATGCCCTCGTGGGGGGCTGGGGTGTTGAAGATGCGGGAGAACTCGGCAATGGTGAACTTCGCCGAATCTTCTTCGCCCAGTTCCAACCACTTGGCGACAATGTCCTTCTGAGATGCCAGCACGTCCCGGCTCATCCCCAAGAACTGGTTTGCCGTCTCATGGGCCGTTTTCATCAGGGAGTCTGCTGGCACCACCATATCCACCAGTCCTATAGCCAGAGCCTCCGAGGCGTTGACGGTCTCCCCAGTGAGCAGCAGGCGGCGGGCGCGGCCCAGCCCGATGGTCGGTGGCAAGAGAGAAGCCTCAATGACCGACGGTATCCCCACCTGCACCTCTGGCAGGCCCAGAATGGCGTCCTCGGTGGCAATACGGATGTCGCAGGCCAAGATCAGCTCTAAGGCACCACCCAAGCAAGGACCTTTGATGGCAGCGATGGCTGGAATGGCCATGGTCAGCAGTTTTCTGGCCGGAGCGTGTAGCGCCATGATGAATGACTCAGCGTCGGCCGGGTCCAGGTCTTTCATTTGATGCAGGTCAACTCCGGCTGAGAAAGCGCGGTCTCCGGAGCCAGTCAGAATTACTGCCCGGACGCTACGGTCTTGGTCCAGACGGTCTAACTCAGCCTTCAGGGCCACGAAAGTATCCTGGCCCAGCAGGTTCAACGGCCCCCGGCCCTCCAGCTTGGTAACCACCACTCCCGGCTGCGCGCCATCTGTCTCGCTCATCGGTCCTCTCTCGTAACTCAATCTTGGGATTAGGATGCCACTGCATATTATCAGCAGGCACTTTGTAAATGGGACAAATGCAGTAAACTCCCCTAGCCATTCACCATTCTCAACCTGGCGCTAGGACACGGATATGCCCGCACTGGAAATCGGTGTTCAATTCCATCTGCCCACTTACTCCCATGTACCGCTTCCTCAACTGATCGATCTGGCCAAGCGGGCAGAGGCAAAAGGGGTTGACTAATTTTGGGTCACTGATAATCTCAGGAGCCGCAACAGCTTTATTGTGCTGGCGGCGTTCGCCGGTGCACTTGATGCCAAGCTGGGCACTGCGATAACAGTGCAGTATTTCCGGAATCCCGTTGACCTGGCCGACATGGTCGCCTCCATCAGTGAACTGATGGATGGCCAGGAACTTAGCATCGGCCTGGGTTTTGGCAACCCACGCACCCACAACTTCATCAAGACACCCAAGCCCATCAGCATGCTATGGGAAACCTCCCAGAGCCTGCGTAGGTTGCTCAACTGCGAAACGGTCTGCTTCGCTGATTACCCCACCCTGTTGGATTATTTCAACTTCAATCCCAGCGGCCAATTTAGGTTGAACTTCAACCCCAAGACTCCCATTCTCCAATACTCCGGCAGTAACGGACCCCTTGGCTTGGCGGTGGGAGGGGAGAATATGGAAGGTCTCATTTTTGGCGGTCATTACATGGCGGCACTCATGACCGGCCGAGTGCCCGAGTTGATTGAAACCTTTGACAACGCCGCCCGGTAGTCCGGCAAAGACACCAATGGCCCCAAGATAGCGGAGATCAAGATTTCGGTGTCCAGCAACCGAGAAGCAGCTCGGGCATTTGTGAAAGAAAGCGCCGGTCAACGCATCCTAAACATGTACCGCCTCGGTTACACCCATGAAGATATTCGGTCGCTGGGCGTGAAGATAGAGGATGCTGAACGGCTGGATCAGGCCGAAAAAGCCGGCGTCTCCGCTACGGATTTTGATGCCCTAGTCACTGACGAAATGATTGACGCCATTTTCATAGCTGGCGAGCCGGAAGACTGCCTTGACCGGATGATAGAAGTGCAAGGCATCGCCCAGTCCCAGGGCTTTAACCAGTTGATGTTTTCCAAACTGGGGCCAGATGTTGATGAAGCTCTAAATCTGCTATGTGATGTGGTCATTCCTGCTCTATAACTGGTCTACAACCAGTCCCGCCGACGCCATGACTCATCGTGGCTAAATTCCCGGCGCAGGTGGCGTATAATATCACCCCGTAAGCATTCATTTTAAATAGCATAACTGGAGGCAACAGAATTGAAGCTGCTCGTAATATCCGGTGGAAGACACCCCTATGAAGAATCCACGCCAATCCTGGAAACGTTCCTGAAGTCGGCTGGCCACGATGTGACCGTCACGGAGGATGCCTCTGCACTGGCTGACGCTGCCGGGATGGCCGCCTACGACGCTCTGGTTTTCAACACTCGCCGAGAGAACGCCGCTGATTTCAAAGAATTTAAGATGTCTGAAGCAGAACAGAGCGGCGTCATCAATTATGTAAAGTCGGGCAAGGGGTTCCTCTGCCTGCATATCTCCGGTTGCGGGGCCGACTACTGGCCGGCGTTCGCTGAGATCACCGGCGGCGGCTGGATCACCGGCACTAGCTTCCACCCACCGTACGGAAAATTCGACATCAAGGTTAAGAACGCCAGCCACGCGGGCGCAGCCGGAGTCTCCGACTTCACCACCGATGACGAGTTGTACATGGGCATTGAATACAGTTCCGACAACGATGTTTTCCTCGAGGGAACATCTGTGGAAGGAACCTGGCCCTGGGGACCAGACCGAAAGGACACCCACATGCCCGCCGGAACCTTCCCTCTGGGGTGGACCCGCTCCTACGGCCAGGGCAAGGTCTTCACCCTGCTGTTGGGCCATGATGGCAAGAGCTTTGATTCCCCGGAGTTCCAGAAGATGGTACTAAACGGAGTTCAGTGGGCTACTGCGTAGTCGATGTTTAAACTATTTGGGCTAATAACTATGCCCATTAATTTGGCACTGAAGCTAATCAAATTGCCGCTCACTATCATGAGTTGCATATTCAAACTTGGCTGTATGCTGGTGGTACTTGGCATTCCAATCGCAGTCATTGTCCTGATAATTAATTTCAGCTAAACCCTTCGGCAAACCCTGCCAGGGTGATATAGACAAATAGAACTATAGATAAATAGAACGCCAATAAAAAGGAGTCCTTCCCGGTAGGCCGGGAAGGACTCCTTTTTATTGCCTGCGTAAAAGCTTAGTTGGGTACTAGGTTCGGGGTGACATCTGCCGGCAAACCAGGGTGGCCGGTTAGAGTCTCGCCGAGGTCCAACATCTCGCGTGCCCTCTTAGTCAAAGCAGGAAGAACGGCATCGATCATGTCTTGGTCGAGGTCTGCCGCAACGCCTGGATAACCAGCTCGCTCGATCATGGCTCCCAGCTTCTTGCCATCAATCTTGTCCAAAACCCATCCTAGATAATCCTGGACGAGGGTTCTGTCCCAATAGATGCGGTGGTTCTTGTTACGGGGGCCATAGTGGTAGTGGGGGCCGTCCCAGAAGAGGTCAAAGGCCATGAGCTCGGTCTCTTCGACGAAGGACTTCGAGGTGGCGCCACCGATGTCTGACAATACGTGAATGGCCAGTCCACCGTCACCGACGGGAAGACGACGCATCTCAAGGCCGAAACGGATGTTACCGGCTTCGAAGATGTCTGTGCCACGGTTGTGCTTTACGGTGTTCCGCTTGGAAACGAAAAGCTCTCTGGCGGTGGCTTCCAGTTCAGGAAGAACCTCCATCAGCACTTCTAGGTCTATCTCTTTGGCAATCTCCGGGTAGCCAGCTCTATTTAGCATGTCTGGAAGTTTTGCCTTCATGGTCTTGATGGTCCAACCAATGGGGTTGCCATCGGCTGTAGGGTCCATCCGGTAGAGCTTGCCCATACCAGTGGAGCCTTCTGTCCGGCCGGCCAGCATCATGGGTCCGTCCGCCATTAGGTCGGGGTTCTCCGGACCATAGATGTAGCTTCGCTCAATGTCGAAGCAGTTGAAGCGAAGAAGTGTGGTGTCTTCGCCATTTATTTGACTCTGGATGACGATTGAAACACCTTGGTCTGCATGGTCTTGGATGTTTCCGTCCCATAATTCATGACGGGCGATGAACGTTATAGGACCGACTTCGAATCTGGTTTTAATCTCTGCTTGAACCATTTCCTAGAACACCTCATTAAGATTTTGTTCGGGGTTTTGCCGAAACGCTAAAAACGGAATTACGGGGATACTAGCATAAAATTGGGAAGTTGGATAATGTCCGAATGGCACTATCAGTCTTTAGCGGGCTGGATTAAATCAAATTGGTCAACGTTCAGATTAAAGGTCCGCCCCAACCGGTCCCATTTGATAACGAACCAGTGAAGCTTACCGGCACGGCGTTTGACCGTGACCTCTCCAGTGTCCCCAGCCTCTATATTGAAGGATCCACTGCCTACAGGGGCACCCATGCCCATCTGCACTTCAAATGTCTCAAGCGCTTCCACCCGAGACCCAATTTCCAAATCATCCCATCTTACTGACATCTCTATTATCTCCCGCCTGCCACTAATTGGAATTCGTTTTCATAACGAGAAATCAAGGTTTCCCCTAAAATTCCTGGAATACTGCTCCAATAGAAACCTGGTTAGGTCAAATTGGGGGCTACTTTTTCCATCATCAGTTTGAGGCTGGCTTGCTGCATTTCCAGGGGTATCTTGTTGCCAAAATTGACCTCAAACATTATCCGATCCAAGCCCAATTCCTCTGTCAAACTCTGTAGCTTCTCCGTCACCGCTTCGGGCGTGCCGTAGGCCACCTTGTCGCGGAACCAATCGTCGTAGGACATATTTTTGACTATCTCAGCCTCTTGCCCCCAATTACCGGTGGTGCCGCCGTATTCGGCATATTTGGCCACTCGGTCTGAAAGCCGTCCCATGGAAAACAGGGCACTTTCCATGGGTTCATCATGGGCTTTTTGGGCATCCTCTGACACATAGACCGGCACCCGAAGGCAAACTTTGCCGCGCCCTGTGTGACCGGCATCCTTCCAGGCTTGATGATATTCCTCAATCTGAGGCTTCAAGCCAGACAGAGTAAACACACGTGACGGGTTGATCATCATGTTGTGGCCCATGCGGCCAGTAACAGCAAAGCTCTCTGCAGAAGTCACTCCCACGCTGATCGGAGGGTAGGGGCTCTGAAGCGGCTTCGGCGTAACGGTCACGTCATCAAAGCTGTAAAAATCCCCTTTAAATGAGAAGGTCTTGCTGGTCCAGGCTTTGATGATGATTTCCAGGCTCTCATCAAAACGTCCCCGGCTCTCTTCGAACGGGGAACTAAAACCTTCGTGAACGTTGGGGAATGTGCCTCGGCCAATGCCGAACTCGACCCGTCCGCCGCTGACAAGGTCCAATGTCGCAATCTCTTCAGCCACCCTTAGAGGGTTCGCCAGTGGCAGCAAGATTACTGCAGTGCCGAGGCGGATGTTCTTTGTGCGGGCGGCAACGTTGCTCAGGATGGTTATTGGCGCGGCCATCACACGCCCCGGATTGAAGTGATACTCCGCCAACCAGAGGGAATCCACGCCCAGGCTTTCAGCCTCATTAATCAGAATAATGGAGTCGTCAAAGGCGTTCTTTTCCGTGCCTCCGTCTTGAACTGGGAACTCGAGGAACATTCCTAATTCCATGGCGGCCTCTCTGATTCAATTGCCATACCGAAAAATATATGGGCAGAAATATTCGTATTGAATATGGAAAATCGACAGTCCAGCAGGGGATGTCGGCGTTGTGGCCGCTATGATAGTACAACTCGTTGGGTGACCGTCAACCCGCCGCAATCCGGCAGTGTTTTTACTCTGAAGCCAGTTGGCCCAGGCGTATTCGGCGCGGCGCCGGAGAAAGGCTGCGCAGCAACTTGCGCACCTTTTGAGGGTTGTTTACTCGAACTAAATGGGTGGAACAGTGGCAGTCGGAAGACCCAAACCCCGGTGAAGGGTGGGCGACACCGCGATTGGCTGCAGTTAACTCAATGACTTCGCGGGCCCAGACGCATTCCCAAGTTTGACCATCGGCCAACTGCCAGACCTGTGACCATGGCACTGAAGCACTTAAATAATCGGCGTGCCAATGGAGTTTCTTCTCGTGGAGCAGATGGCGGGAGACCCTGGCCTCTAGCCCGCCGAGGGCGCTGCCAACGTAGATGTAGTAGCCCCTGGGAAAATCAACCTCACCCAGTCTCCCAACGGCAACCCGACGGCGGGATGGAGGACGCAGCACCAGGGCGTAGCTGCCGGTTGGTCGTTTTTTAGCCCCGCGGGATTTAGGGGTTTTAGAGAAAATCTCTAGCATAACCGCATCCCGCAAAACTACTAAGTCAGCTAGACCCCTTTTTGCGGTTGGATAATAACTTTCAAAGAAGACTGGGCTTCAGCAGTCAACTGGAACCCCAAACCAGCTTCACTGAGGCCCAGCCGGTGGCTAATCATCTGCCCCACCTGGACCCGCCCGGTGGCAATCATCTCCAGGGCCGTAGACAGGTCGCCGGGCGCGGCAGCGTAGGTTGTGGTCAGAGTGGCGTCGTTGCGGAAGAACATCTCATTAACTGGCACAGATATGCTCACGCCTGGCTCTGTGGGGGCGAAGAACAAAACGGTGCCGCCGCGGTCGACCGAGTCCATGCCCTGCTGCAAAGCAGGAGGCGCTCCGGTGCAGACAATCACCAAGTCTGCCAAGCGACCGTCGTTGACCTCTCGCAACCGGGCCGGAATGTCGTCGGTGGCCAGGAATGTGTGGTCAGCCCCCAGGTTTTTGGCGGCTTCCAAGCGCGCAGGGACCATATCGGTGGCGATGATTTTTCCGGCTCCCAAAGCGCGGGCCAAGTTGATGTGCAGCAGGCCAGCCAAACCACTACCCAGGACAATCACGCTTTGCCCCGGCTGGATGTTGGCCCGACGCTGGCCCCGGTAAACACAGGCCAACGGCTCGGCAATAGAAGCATCATCAAAGGAAACACCGTCTGGAATGTTGAAGACGCCCCGGTCAACGTTGATAGCCGGCACCCGCAGGTATTCGGAAAATCCGCCCGGATCAAAAGTCGTCTCGCGCAAGGTGTCGCAGACCGTGTGATGGCCGGTGAGACAGTAATGGCATGAGTTGCAGGGAACGTGGTGGGTGACGATTATCCGGTCACCCTCACGGAATCGGTCAACACCGGCCCCAACCTGCACAATTGTTCCCGCAACCTCGTGGCCCAAAACCATGGGGGCTCTCTGGATTCGGTACCACTCCATGACATCGCTGCCGCAGATTCCGCTGGCTTCAATCTTAACCAGCAATTCACCGGGGCCAATCTCCGGCACCGGCATTTCCTCCACGCGCACATCGTGGTTGTTGTAGTACATGGCGACACGCATGTTACCCATGTTGGTATTACTTCCTAATTGAAATTTGGCTTTGCCATTGGTAAAGGTTTCTCCGTTCGTGGTGAGCCCGTCCAACCATCTGTTAGCCGCAAACAAGTCCTTCGACAGGTTCAGGATGAGCGGAATACCCGCGCATTTGTTCAAGCCTTAGTGCGCGTCCCAGAATTTAAATCAAGATAAGGCTTAAGCCGGGACAGACGCCACCCGTCCGTTGCCCGCCTTAACTTTGTCGAAGACCTCTTGGGCGCTATCAACAGTCCCATTCTCGTGGACTACGTGGCGGAGCGCCTGAATCATCGGCACTGGGTACTCGCTCTGCCAGATGTTGCGGCCCAGGTTTATGCCGATGGAGCCCCGGTCCATGCCGTCTTTGACAAACTCAATGACCTCTCGCTCCGTGTCCGCCTGGGGTCCGCCGGCCATGACCACGGGCACCGGGCAACCGCCGACAACCTTCTCAAATTCCTCGCACCAGTAGGTCTTAACAACCTTGGCACCCAACTCGGCGCAGATGCGACTGCAAAGACCCAGGTAACGGGCGTCGCGCTTGTCCAGTTCTTTGCCCACAGCAGTTACGGCCATCACTGGGATGCCGTACTTCTCGCCTTCATCCACTAGCTTGCCCAGGTTCAGAAGGGTTTGTTTCTCAAATTCGGTGCCGATAAATACAGATATTCCCACCGCCGCCACGTTCAGACGGACCGCGTCTTCCATAGAGGTGGTGATTCCCTCATCAGACAGGTCGGCTCCCACCATGCTGGTGCCGCCGGACACCCTCAAAATTACTGGCTTGTCCATGGCCGGATCGACCACGGCCCGCAGCACACCGCGGGTTACAAATAACGCATCAGAATAAGGAAGCAAGGGTTTGATGGTCTCTCCCGGTTGTTCCAGCATCCTGGTTGGCCCCTGAAAATACCCATGGTCGATGGGCAAAAACATGCAGTGGCCGTCAGGTTGGATCAATCGCGCCATTCTGTTTGCCATTCCCCAGTCCATATCCATACCTCGCTTGATTTGATTTAGTTCAGATACCTAATTGCAGGTGTTTTAATGCCCTATGCCAGTTACCGCCAACTTATGTCGACCTGTGTAACGTGGCTATTATCCCCGCTGACGCCCCGTGTAACAAGTTCAGCAACCAGCACAGTTGACCGGTGTTGTACCGGTGTTGACCTCGTGTTAACTGGCTTGGCCCGGCTCCCAGGTGATCAGCACCTGACGGGCGTCGGGCAGCCATTGTGGGATGAAACCCTCGGCTTCCCCATCGAACAGGGTGTCGAAATTCTCCCTGATTACCACTTCGCCCCGGTCCTGATGATGGGGTGCCAACCAGATGCCCGCCTTGGCCATTCCCACAGCGTTTTCCTTGGTCTGGGGGAAGTTTGGCTTCTCGATGACACCATCAAAAGATGTTCCCTGCGGTAGAAAACGCACGTCCGGCAAGATTCCCATCTCCCAGAGGGCGGGTAGCAATTGAGGGTGGCCGGGAACAAGTGCCTGCTCTTCACCGTAGACCATCTTGTACAGAACGGCGTTGTGCATCGGGTTGGCGATGCTCCAAATAGTGATGAGTACTCTGCGTCTGGCGGCAGCCTCCAATTTGTTAACGAACTTTTCAATGTCGCTAACAAAGTAGGTGACGTTGGCAGCGTGAATCACGTCGCCCTTAACGCCGTCCGAATCCAACCAATCGGAGCAGATAGAACTCACGTTGTTGATGCCAAATTCGGCAGCACACTCATCAAACTCCTGGACCATGCCCTGAGAAGGTTCAACGCTGATCACCTCACGGCAACGGTAGGACATGGGCAGCCCAAGTCTGCCGGCCCCACCGCCAACGTCAACAAATACGTCGTCAGGCCGGACGAACGCCGCCTGCAGATCAAAATTATCTTCCATCTTCCGTTTGGGGTCGGCCCTAAAACGCTTGGCAATATCGCCGCCCCAAAAGTCTTCGCGAATCGGTCCCTGCAATCGTTCTCTCTGGGATTCCACGGCGTTAACCAGTGCCGTGTAATCTGAAATTGCGCTCATATATCGTTCACCATCTGATTCAATCTTGCCGGTATTATCACTGCGCCAGTCAAATGGGACAACCGATGCCATTTAACCTGATATCGTCGCCATTACCTTCTTATTTGTCGGTTGACATTCATCAAAGGCAAAACAATCTTGACACTGCTAAATACCCCTGTTAAAACCAGGCGAATTCCAGATACTAAACATCATGAGATGACCACTTTGCGGTCGTCAGGAGGTTTCGCATGGCTGAAATATTAGGAGTCGGGCTAACCCACTCCCAATCCCTCATCGCACCAGACGAACTGAAAAACTACTCCCTCACAAGGGCGCTGCGGAGCAATGACCGAATCCCAGCAGATCGTAAAGACCCAGCGTCTTGGCCGGAAGCCATGCGCGCCGAATGGGGCGAAGACGAAGGCTACACAGCGGCCAAATACCAGCGGGAGAAGCTGGTGAACGGCTTTCGCGAGCTGCGCGCCGAGATTGACGCGTTCAACCCCGACGTGATCCTGGTCTGGGGTGACGACCAGTACGAGAACTTCAAAGAAGACATCATCCCGGCCTTCTGCGTGATGGCCTACGACGAGTTCGAATGCCAACCCATGGCCGGGCAAAACGGCAGCCAGCACCCCAACGTTTGGGACGAGCCCGCCGATAAGATTTTCACCTACAAGGGACACGAATCCGCCCGTTATCTAGCCGGCGCACTACTAGAAGACGGATTCGACATCGCTTATTCCTACAAGCCGCTGCGCCAGAAAGGCTTGGGCCACGCCTTTGTTAACACCCTGCTCTATCTGGACTACGACCGGAAAGGTTTCGACTACCCGGTCATTCCATTCTCTGTGAACTGCTACGGCAGCAACATCATTCGAAACCAGGGCGGCCCCCACACCCGGCAGATCAATGGCGTGGACATGGCCTTGGTTCCGCCCGGCCCTTCCCTTAAAAGGTGCATGGAACTGGGAGCAGCCACAGCTCGCGCGCTGAAAGCCAGCCCCTGGAAGGTGGCCCTAATCGCATCATCCAGTTGGTCCCACGCCTTCCTCACGCCCAAGAACTGGTGGCTCTACCCTGATGTGGAATCTGACCTGGCCCGTTTTGAAGAACTGAAGGCCGGCAACTATGAAGCCTGGCGGGGCATCACCAACAGACAAATCGAAAACGCCGGTCAACAAGAAATGCTGAACTGGATGTGCCTGGCCGGCGCCATGCAAGAGCTGGACCGCAAGCCGGAGATCGTTGAGTTCCTGCAGACCTACATCTTCAATTCCAGCAAATGCTTAGCGTTAATGAAGCCGTGAGCGCCCTCCGTCCTTCCTGCGCAGGCAGGAATCCAGAATTGTTGCTGGAAATAAACGTGTCTGCGGCGTGATACATGGATTCCCGCCTTCGCGGGAAAGACGGGGTGCGTGGTGAACAAATCTTTTTTAGAACCGCTCATCCTGAGCTCCGACCGAAGTCGAGAGTCTCGATTTATCGGACCTGTCGAAGGGCGTGCATCGGTCAACCTCGAACCGCCCGCCATGTCATTCCTGCTTTCGCAGGAATCCACTGCGCATCTAGTCTTGTCCCGGAACCCCGTACCCTGCAACACCAATAAACAACCATGACCCGTAACCACCCTCGTTGGGCGGCAGTGGTCTGACCTCGACTTCAAAGCCGGCGTCTTCCATCAATTCAGTCCAGGTGTTAATGGGGAACAGACCCGTGACGTGGGTGTCCACTTCCACCGTTGTTTCCCCGCTTTTTGTGATGGTGTATGTGTAGGTCGACTCAACTTGGGTATCGAACGGGTCAGGGTCTTCCATCACCTCTTCGATATTGACCGTAATCCCTACCTGTTCCCGGTCCCACTCGTAGACCCAGCCGTCGGGGAAGGTTTCTTGCACCCAGTCCGGGGCAACCATGAGGACGCCACCGGGCCGCAGGTGGGCCGCTGCCGTGGCAAAAGTCTCCTCAAGGTCTTGGAAAGTAAGTAGGTAAGAAACGGCATCGTGGACCAGCACAGCATCGAAAACCCGGCCCAGCCGGATATTCCGCATGTCGCCAACGTGATGCTCCACACCAGGATTGAGACCTTCCGACAGAACTGTCATCTCTGGAGAAAGGTCAACGGCGACACAGTCAAAATCGGCAGTCAAGTGGGATAGGTTATGCCCGCCGCCCACGCCCAGTTCCAGGAGGCTGTGCCGTTCCGGCCCGAGTACTTCTTGGACGACATCGCCAAAGAAGGCAGCCTCGTCGCCATACTCTTCCGGCGGGCTGATGATCGGCCATAGGTAGGCTAAATCGTTATAAAGTCGTGCGATGTTTGCACCCCTACTGTGGTGAGAGTCCGTTCAGCCACCGGACGACAGCGTCATCAACTGGCAGAAAATCGAACCCGGCTTGGAGTGACGCACGACGGTCGGCCTCGGTGTCGCCGATGTGATAGTACTCGTCGGCGGAAAACTGATCTTTGACATCATTGAGCCGGTGCTTCAGAACGGTGAACTCCACCTTGATGCCGTGGTTCACCCAGATGCGCTGCTGTTCGCTCACCGTGCGGTCAGAGCAGCTGCCAATCAGGTAGCCCAGGTCTTGCACCTGCCGGACCAGATCCATGGTTATTCCGCCGGGCGGGTCACCCACTTCAAGGGTGCCATCAATGTCAAAACTGATTAGTTTGGCCAAGAGATTAAATCGTGTGCTGCCAAATCTCGCCCTTGGGCGGCTCTCCGGACAGTTTGAAATGGGGGATGCTGATGCCGTCCGGCTCGTCGTCGAAGATCACCTCGACGCGTGCGCCGATGGCCACGTTCTCTTCTTTCTCCGGCTTGAGATCGGCGTCCAACAGGTTGGTTACGATACGCAGTCCATCCTCTGACGTTGGCTGGCCGCTCTGCTCGTCCAGTTCCACCAACACAATGGCGAACGGGGCCAGGTCTTTGAGGGCTGGCACCACGGTGTGGGCGACAATCTGGTAGCTGTAGATCGTACCCTTGCCGCTGACCTCAACCCATTCCCATTCAAGGGACGGGCACCAGGGGCAGCCGGGGCCGGGCTCGCCGCGCAGGAGACCGCACGCGCCGCATTTCTTGACCACCAATTTGTGTTCGCCGGCGGCCTCAAAGTAGCCGCGGTATTCGCTGTCGTTCTCGGGGATACTCAGGATCGCTCCCCGGTATTCATAATTAGCCATATTAATTACTTCCTCATGATGAGAGCGCTGCCCACCGCGGGGGTGCCCCATCCCATATTCATGCAGACCTCTGCATCTTTGACCTGACGGCAACCACCTTCAGAATAGTCATAGGTGTGCACGCCATTGGCGGCGTCGGGACAATAATCATCCACCGTACCGCGTAATTGCCGCACGTTCTCAATGACCATGTTCATGCCGTGGGTGTAGGCCTCGCAGAGATGGCCGCCGCTGGTGTTGTTGGGGTGTTTCCCGCCCAGGTTAATGGCACCACTCTTCACGTAGTCCTTGCCTTCTCCCTTTTTGCACCAACCGTAGTCCTCCAGTTGGAGCAGCACGGTGTAGGTGAAGGCGTCGTAGCAGCCGGTGACGTCCACGTCTTCGTGTTTAATTCCCGCCATGTCGAAGATTCGAGGACCAACGTAGTGGCCGGCCACCCGGCCCATGTTGCCGTGCTGGAAGTGGAAATCGCCGCCGGGCTTGGTGCCCCGACCTTGGACTCCGATGATATGGGCCGGAGTCTGTTTCATGTTCTTGGCCCGCTCGGCGGAGGTGACGATCACGCAGGTGGCGTTGTCGGTCTCCAAGCAGCAGTCCAGCAGATGCGCCACGGGCCGGATAATCCAGCGGGAGTCCATCACGTCCTGCACCGTGACGCGTTGTTTCATCATGGCCTTGGGGTTGTTGCTGGCATGGTTGCTGTGAGCCACCTTGATGTTGGCTAGGTCTTCACTCTTCACCCCATAAGTCGCCATGTGCTTGGTGAAGTTGAAAGCAAATTGCTGCACGGCGCTGATCAGGCCGTAAGGTCGTTTCATCAAGTCCAGACCGGAGATTCCTGAGGCCGCCCTGGCACCGGTGCCACCGATGCGGAAGTTGGAGTAGCCATTCATGGACCGGAAGACGGCGACGGTGTCGCACATACCGGCCTCGATGGCACCCATGGCCAAGCCAATGAGGGCCTCCGAGCTGGAACCACCACCGGAGCAGTCCATGTAGAAGTTGGGCCTTAGACCCAGGTCATACATGATTGATGTTGAGGGAGTGGAATCTCCGCTGTGGTAGCTGAGCATCCCGTCCACCTGGGTGGAATCCAGGCCCGCGTCATCCATGGCCCTGCGGATGGCCATTGCGCCCATGGCTCTGGTGGTTCGGCCGGAGGCCCGGCTGTACTCGGTTTCTCCGATGCCAACGATGGCATATTTGCCTACTAGGCTGGTCTCCATGGTTTCTCCTTTTTATTCACTGGAACAGTGGTTTTCCCAGCCAAAATCGAGACTAGGAAAACGAGACGTATTATGGATGTTTGGCCTTAATTTAACAATCAGAATCGATTCTATCTAAATGCATGGCGAAGCCCAATTAACGCCGTTACCGATTCAATCCAAAGGCGTGACAGGGTCTAATCAAAGGCTCCGGCAATGGCGGCTTTGGCCAGTTCTTCGTCGGTTAGTCCCAAGATTTCACTAAGTACAAAATCTTGGTCTGCACCAAATTCCGGTGCCCCTCTGGTTACCGACCCCGGAGTACGGGATAGCTTGTAGGGCGCTTTTTCTATGGTGCGCAACACCCCGGCTGCATCGGGTACTTGCTGGAAAGTGCCGCGTTCCCGCAACTGAGGGTCGTTATCGGCCATGTCCTCTCCGGTTTGAACTACGCCGGCAGCGACACCGACCGCCTGCAGCAGATGCATGGCTGCTTCGGCGTTCTGTTCGGACGTCCAGGACTCTACCAGTCTATCCAGTTCAACCGAATACTCTTCCCGCGAATCAGCGGTGGCGAACCTATCTTCAGACGTCCACGCCGGTGAGCCGATTGCACTGACGAAACTGCCCCATTCTTCATCGGTGAAAACGGTGATGGCGAGCCAGCGGTCATCGCCCTGGCACCGGTAGGCACCGTGGGGAGCGCCGCCGCCGTGGGACAGCCGGTTGCCGGTGCGCTGAGCGCCCGTCATGTTAGCGCTCAGGTCCAAAGACAACGGCCCCAACAAAGCAGACATGGCCTCCATCTGTGAAACATCGATCCACTGCCCACGTCCAGTGTTGGCCCGCTGGATTAGGGCCAGCAAAACTGCCTGAGCACCGGTCATTCCACCCACAGCGTCGCTGTAGGCGCTGGCCGGCCCGCTGGGTCTGGTGTCGGGGAAACCAGTCAGATCGGTAAATCCGGACCATGCCTGCAACGTCTGACCGTAACTGACGCGGTCTTTCCAGGGCCCTGTACGCCCAAAACCTGACATGCTGAGCATGATGATGTCGGGCTTAATCTGACGAACGCCTTCGTAGTCCAAACCCCAACTGGGCATCACGCGGCCACTGAAATTCTCAGCCACAACGTCGGACACTGCCACTAGCCGCCGGGCCAGGTCTTTCCCAGCGTCAATCTTCATGTTCAACGAGATTGAAAGCTTGCCGGCATTCCAGTTGTGCCGTTGCCCCAAACCTCGAGTGGTGTTGGACGAAGGGCCGCCGACGACTGCCAGAGCCTGGTTGGACTCCACCTTGATGACCTGGGCTCCCTGGTCGGAGAGGATGCGCGTGGCGGAGGGGCCAGCATGGATCCAAGTGAAATCCAACACCCGGATGCCCTGTAAAGCTAATGCGCCGGTTTGAGACATGCTAAACAACCCCATCCGAAATAAATGTCTGCAATTCATCGGCCGACAGACCTAGTTCTTCACAGAAAATTTGACGGTTGTGCTGGCCGATCTCAGGGGCAAGCGAATTCAGTTGCCACCCATTCTCGGACATCTTGTATGGAGAACCTGGGTAGACCAATTCTTTATCGCCAGGAGTTACTGAATAGAAACCACGCTCCCAGTGTTGCTCCATACCGAGCAGTTCGTCGGCCGTGGTGACTGGACCCCAGGGGTGATGGTTGGCCTGCCCCCATTCTGTAATCTCGGCGCGAGTGTGGGTCAGTGTCCAGGCTTCCACCAGTTCTTCTATGTGCGCACCGTGTTCGCCGCGCAGTATGAAACGGTCGTTGTATTGCTCATCCATCAGGTCACCAGCCATGCCATCACGCTCCATCCAAGCCCTTAAATCGTCCCAGGCCTTGGCCGTGTTGGTGGTGATACTGACGTAGCCGTCCTTGCACTGCCAGGTGGCGATAAACTGGCCGCCGTGGCGGAACCCACAGCGGATGGCCGACTCGCCAGTGTAGTTATAGGTGGTGTTGACGTGCTCGGTGGTGGTGGCCACTGCTTCCTGCATGGAAACGTCCACATATTGGCCTTCACCAGTGGCCAGGCGGTGGTACAGGGCAATTAGGATTCCGATGAACGCCCGGTTGGAGGTGGTCTGGTAGGCCTGAAGGCCCCACAGTTTGTTGGGCGGGGTGTCGGGCCAGCCAGTGACGTACATATACCCACCCATGGCAAAGCCAACAAGGTCGCTGGCCTTGTAATCTCGGTAGGGGCCGGACTGCCCAAATGGCGTCAATGAGGCATAGACCAGGCCGGGATTAGCTTCACTCAGGTGGTCGTAACCTAGGCCTTTGGCGGACAGATAACCGGGCTGGAACGACTCCAGCACAACGTCCGCAGTAGCAGCCAGTTTTCCTAGCAAGTCGGTGCCAGCAGACGTTTCTATGTTGAGAGTGATGCTGCGCTTGTTGGTGTTGTAATGCCGCCAATGGAGACTATTTTCCAGCGGCGCGGCATCGGCGACAAAGGGGCCGGTACGGCGCATAGCATCTCCACCGGGAGGCTCTACCTTGATGACATCAGCGCCCACATCTGCCAGTAGCTTGCCGCAATAAACGCCCAAGTCTCCAGACAGGTCCAGGACGCGGATTCCGGTCAGAGGTTGGGCGTTTTCAGAACTAGAATCGATCAAATTAAGCCTTTCGTGGCCCCAGTTCTCTTTGCAGGTCGGCGATGGTCTGGTCGCGGGTCTTCTTCTGCC
>JAPKDE010000183.1 GCA_028822675.1 Dehalococcoidia bacterium
TAAATAAAAAGGGGCACGGCGATTGCCGTGCCCTTTTTGTTGGCTAACTTTGGGCATTGCGAAGGCCGCTTAGCGTCCCTCTCTGATCCAGTCCGCTACCCGTTCGGCGATCATGATGGTCGTCGCGTTGGTGTTGGCGCGTATAACGTCAGGCATGACCGAGGCGTCTACGACTCTTAGGCCTTCAAGACCATGAACGTGACCGTACTGGCTGACCACGGCCATCGGGTCACTGCTTGGCCCCATCTTGCAGGTGCCTGAGACGTGATGTTGGGTATAGCAGTTGGTCATAATCCAACGGTCCAACAGAGCGTCGTCGGCCAGCTCTTCATTGGTGGGGTTCAGTTGCTCAACAACGTGCTCCGCAAAGATTGGCTGTTCCGCTACCTGGCCCGCCATGCGCATGGCACCGCGCATCCGTGCCCGATCTGAGTCATCTGAAAACAAATCGTAATTCAGGAACGGCTGCTCGTGCGGGTCAGTGGAGTTGAGGGTCAACTCGCCGGCCGAGATGGCATTCTGCAGGCCAACGCTCAGGCCAAAATGGAACGTGTCGCCCTCGTAGACCACGCTGGCCGGGCGGTGTTCGCTACTCATCAGAGTGGGCGTCATTTGGAAATCGCCCCTGGTTGGCGATCCGGGCAGGCTAAAGCGCAGACCCACCTGCAGGCTGGGCGTATCGATGTCTGGCGGTTCGCCTTCTCCCTTGAATAGCATGTAGGCCGCTGGGTGATCCCGTAGGTTCTTGCCCACACCTGGCAGGTCCTTGACCACGTTGATGCCCAGTGACTCCAGTTCTTTCGCGGGACCAACGCCGGACAGCAGCAGTACCTGGGGCGAGCCGATGGCACCGCTGGAGATGATGATTTCGCTGCCTTCTACATTGAAGACCTCGCCACCGCTCTCGCACTCAACCCCTACGGCGCGGTTGGCCTCAAAGAGCACTCGTCTGGTGGAAACTCCACCGCGCACGGTGATGTTCAGCCGATGGCGCGCCAGGTTCAGGTAGGTCAAGGCTGTGCTCATGCGGACCCCGTCAATGTTGTTCAGGGGACGCGCGGCCACGCCGGTGGAGTCGGGGTTATTCTGATCCGAATCCTCCGGGAATCCCACGTTCAAGCAGGCTTGGTAGAAGGCCTCGGCAACTGGGATCCAATCCTCCCTCTTGAAGCGTCTAACGGGGAGTGGGCCTTCATTTCCGTGAAAATCGTCGCCGGGGAAATCCCAGTCGTTTTCCATCTTGCGGAAGTAGGGCAGGATCTTGGTGTAGGCCCATTCGTCGTTGCCCCACTGGGCCCACTGGTCATAGTCTTCAGGCAGGCCACGAAACACTACCTGGCCGTTGACCGCGCTGGAGCCGCCGGTTGCCTTGCCTCTGGGGATGATGATGGGTTCTGTTTGCAGCGGGGTTGCGGTGGCACGATAGTCCCAACTGTGGGGACCGTAGGCAGAGCGCCAGACGTTGTACCCCTTTTTGAGGTCCTCTGGCAGATGTTCAAAGTCGGGGTAATCGGGCCCTGCTTCCAACAGCAAAATAGTCTTGTCTGGGTCTTCAGATAGCCTGGTCGCTAGCACACAACCGGCGGAACCGGCGCCAACGATAATATAGTCGTATTTCATACACCCTCCCTAGCATGTTCTTCCCGTATTCCGGGGGAATTGGGGTCATCTTTCGTTCTGCCCCAACCGTTGCACCGGCCTGTAAATTGCGGGCCGGATAGTTCTGTTACTTGACCGTTTCTAAAATTCCCTTGAGATCAGTCACGCTCTGGATCTTGCGTACGTTGCGGTGGAGACCAAAGTCCGTCATGGCGTCAGCGGCGATGATGTCGATGCCTTCTTCAGAAACGCCCACTTCGCTCAGCCGCACGGGCAGGCCCAAGTCCTTGTAAAAGGTTTCAATGGCATCAGCGGCGGCAGCGGCGGCTTGTCGGTCGTCCATGCCTTCTTTCTTAACGCCCATTGCCAGGGCAAAACGGGCCTGACCGGCAGCGTTGGCCTCGGCGTTGAACCGCATACCGGGAGCGGTCAGGATGGAGTAGGCATCACCGTGGCCGCATTCGGCATAACGGGTGTCCAGCGAGTGAGCCAGAGCGGTGACCACTCCAAGCGCGCTACCGCCTGCTCCGGCGTCAGTGGCCCGGTTATAGAGAAACGCTGCCGCGCACAGGTTTACTCGCACGGTTGGGTCGTCAGGTTGGATATTCACCAGCGGCAGGTTATCCAACAGCAAACGGAGTGCTTCCAAAAGGTCACTCTCCGCCAAGGGGTTGAGTTTGGTGCGCTGTAGTGACGAGGCCACACTGCTGAAACAACCGGCGGTGGCGTTCAGACACAGCCAGGGCGAAGCCGTGAGCAACGCTTGGTCATCCCAGACCACCGAAACCGGACGGGTCTTGGGATCAAATAGCTCAAGTCGGTGGCCGGTCTCCGGGTCGATCAAAGCCGTGCCCGCTCGGGTCATGGCCGTGGTCGCCGTTGTTAGGACGTTGAAGATTGGCAGCTTGGGGGCCATCAACCTGGGGCTGACTGGGGGTTTGCCCTCGGGGTATTGGGTGCACAGTTCTTGGGCCGTCCCCTTCTCCGCCAGCAAAATGACCATACCGCGAGCCGTGACCATTGCGCTGCCCCCGCCGAGCGCCACGATGCCGTCGGCGTCAACCTCTCGCGCTGCGGCAACGCCCTCCAGAACGGAAGTCACCGGAGAGCCGGTCTGGCCGCCGGAAAACACTCCGGCAACCCGCTCACCCAGAGACTCTTTCACACGTTCAACAAGATTAGTATTGTTTAGGATGGACTTGCCACAAACCACCAAGACCCGCTTTGACCGGAGTCGGTCAACCTCGTCCACCAATTTGCTGATGGCGTCCGGCCCGGCGTGCACCCGCACTGGGTAGCTGACAAATCTAAATGCGTCTGCGGCCAAAATATCTCTCCCAATCTGATAGTCGCGTTTATCCGCGTTTTAAGTTCCAAGGCTGAGGCAGTGACTAATGTTGCCATTGGAGTTATGTTTTGGCAACCGTGCCAATACACGTGGGTCATTGGTTATGCACAGTGGTAAACTCAATCCTGAAATGATGCCAGAGTTAAGTAAAAAAGACGAAATCCGTCTGGTGCGCTACCGAGGCCAAAGCCTGCGCCTACTGCAGGATGCCATGGATGAGATACGCACAGGCCGCTGGAATCGCTGTGAGGAGCTGCTGTGGGGCAGCCTAACCCTGGCAGTGAAGGGCGTTGCCTTGGGCCGGGGCCGGGAGTTGGACGGATTAAAGGACATTGAGGAATTCGCCCTCGAAGTTGGCCAGGAGAACAATGACCGGCGAATTCGAGAGTCGTTCATGAAACTACGATCGTTTGGCGAAACGGCCGAGTTGGTCAATGAGTCACGTATTCGCGCTGATCATTTGGTCGCAACGCTGGAAGATGTCACCGGAGCGGTGGAAAAACTCTGGGACCTGGCATCCGGCGGCGATCTCCTCAGCAAGTTGCTGCGCGGCGAACTAGATGGTCCAGACGAACTTGAAGAGATGGAAGGCGGTTCTATTAGATGAACGTGGCCGAGCGCGAGTTGATTAACGTGGATGGGCGTGGGCAGATGAGTTCGGGGCCGACTGTCGCCATCCACACCCACGGCTGCAAGCTGAACCAGTCCGACAGCGAGGTTCTGGCACGGCAGTTTCAAGAAGCCGGGTTCACACTGATCAAGTCGTCTTCCCAGGCGGATGTGGTGGTCTTGAATTCCTGCACTGTCACAGCCAATTCCGACTCCAAAGCCCGCCAGTACCTGCGCCGCACCCGCCGCGCCAACCCAAACTCTCTGGTGGTGGCCACCGGCTGCTACGCCCAGCGGGCATTTGACGAACTGTCGGCGATGGAAGCCGTCTCCCTGGTTTTAGACAATCGGCACAAGGACAGCTTGGTCGCCACTGTTGCAGCCAAACTAAACATGGCTCCAATACCCGTCCTAAGCCAAGCCCCAGAAAACGTGCCTGCGGCACCGCTGGAGTTGGTGCGAAGCCGGGCTATGGTCAAGATCCAAGAAGGGTGTGACCAGGTCTGCGCCTACTGCATCGTCCCCAAAGTAAGGGGACGAGAAAGAAGCATTCCGCCGGAAGAAATTATCGCCGAGATTAATTTTCGTTCGGGGATCGGCTGCCGCGAAGCTGTGCTCACCGGCACTCAACTGGGCACCTACGGCTTTGATCTACCAGACATCAATTTACAATCGCTGATCCAACGCGTACTGTCAGAGACGACGATTGACCGACTGAGGGTGTCTTCACTGCAAGCGCAGGAAATCACGCCGGAATTGTTGGAGTTGTGGAGCGACCCTCGCCTCTGCGCCCATTTTCACATCCCACTACAGAGCGGCAGCGACTCTGTTTTGGAATCCATGCGTCGACGCTATGACACGGCCCAGTTCGCGGAGACGGTACGGCTGGTACAAAAGACCATCCCCAACGCCGGTATCACCACAGATGTGATTGTGGGCTTCCCTGGTGAGGGCGTGAGAGAGTTTGCCGAGAGTTACAGCTTTGCGGAGTCCGTAGGGTTCAGCGACATGCACGTGTTCCCATACTCGATAAGACCGGGAACCACAGCCGCGCATCTGACGGATCAGGTGGCAGACGGTATTAAGAAGGAACGCACCGGGGAGATGCTGGAGCTGGCCGCCACGACGATGCGGGAGTTCCGGCTCAAGTCAGTAGGACAGACCAGGCCGGTGTTGTGGAAACCTGGTCGCCCGGCCAAAGGTGCGGTACCCGCCGAAGGATGGAGCGGACTCACCGACAATTACCTGAAAGTGCGGACGACAAACGACAGCAACTTAGGCAATGAGATAACGGAAGTGCGGTTGACCGGCTTAAACGGAGATTGGCTTCTAGCCTAAGTCATCTAGCAGATAAGACGCAAACGTCTTTCGCGGACTCCTTAATGGCGACAGCCAAATAAAAAACTGGGACCAAATTGGTCCCAGTTTTCTTTGATTAGCCTAAAGATCTACGGGTCTGAGGTAGCCCATCTCACCGCGGCGTTCCAGATATCCTGATTTGATATCGTGACCGTGGGAGAAGACCAAAAGCCAGCCCTGCTGCTCTGCCTGGGTCAACAAATCCCGCTTCTGCTCCAGGGTTTTCTCCGGGGAGCTGTCAAAAGCGGAGATTGCCACCAGGTTCAAATGGTGCGCCGTGGGGACGATGTCTCCCAGGAATACCACCCTCTCGCC
>JAPKDE010000184.1 GCA_028822675.1 Dehalococcoidia bacterium
AGGCAACGCGTCGATCAGGTGGAATTGGTTCCGGGCATCAGCTCGGTACAAATCGCCATGTCACGCACTGGTATCTCATTGGAACACACCATCTTCGTGACCCTGCATGTGCGGGCTGGTACGGAAGACGCCCTAGACGAATTAATCCACTATCTAAATGACGGCCGCCGCAACATCATCTTATTACCCAGACCCTTTGACCTCATGCCGGCTGGAATAGCTGCTGGCATATTGAGCAAGGGCGTGCCGGGAGACAGACAAATGACCGTCTTCCAACGGCTGACCCACGATGACGAACAGCGCTGGAACGGCACCATCACCGAGTGCGCTGCCATCACAACCGAATTCAGCGACCTTTCACTGATGGTCTTTCACCAACCAAATCAAGACTAGTCAGTTCAGATTTGGCGCTCTGGTAGGCACTACTAACCTAGTGTCCTCTTTCATTAAATTTACCGGAAATTTACCGGCATGATATTTCACCGGCTTACCTCTGTTACTAACGGAAAAACAGTAATGGAAAAACCGGAAGGATTGTTCCCAGTTTGATTCTTTTTGTCACCACGGCCGATACTGATTTGCTTACCGCCGACCGGGCACTGGAAGGCCTCCCGACGGACTTCCCCGAGGTTAAGGCCTTCAACCCCGCCAATCTATCCCCGCCGGGTTCGGCTAACGGCTCCTCAGAAAAACCTTCAGCACAAGGCTCCCAGCAAGAGATCCTGGACGCTGTGGCAGAGGCTGATGTAGTTGTGCTCCGCCTGTTAGGCGGGAAGCGGGCGATGCCAGAGATATTTGATTCTCTGGTCCGCCTTTGTCATGAGAAAGGGAAACCGCTAATCGCCTGCCCTGGCCACCAGGAATGGGACCAGGATCTGGTCACGGCCTGTAACGTCCCGCCGTCTGAGCTAGATACCGTATTTTCCTATTTAATCAGGGGCGGTATTCCCAATTTTCAGAACCTCTTCCTGTTTCTGAGCGATTCTTATCTGGGTTCTGATTACGGCCATGAAGCACCGGCGGAAGTGCCCTGGGAAGGCATTTACCACCCGGACGAAGCCGATGGCCTAACGGCACAGGAGTTCGTCGACCGCAGGTTCCAGGCAGGCCGTGTAAATATCGCAATCCTCTTTTACCGGGCCTATTGGATGAGCGAGAACCTTTCGACCATCGACGCGTTGATCAGAAGACTGGAAGATCTGGGAGCCAACGTCCTGCCGGTCTACTCTTTCAGTTTGAAACACAACCCGGAGGGTGACGGTCAGGGCAACAGAACCTTTTCAGAGATACTCTGCGATTCCAGCGGCCAGTCCCGTGTCCATTGCATCGTCAGTACGATGGGAATGTCCATGACAGACCTTCAGGATGACGGTGCAACCTTCGCCACCGGGCCGCAGGTAGATTATCTAGACCAACTGAACGTCCCAATCATTCAGGGTATCTTCAGCACAGGCAAGGAATCGGACTGGAAGGATAGCGACCTAGGATTGGGACCCATCGACACCGCCATGAATGTGGCATTGCCCGAGTTTGACGGTCGCATTATCGCAGTGCCCATTTCTTTTAAAGAAGAAGTCGGCTCAAGCGTCGAAGGCAGTGTTGGGAATGGCCGCTCCGGCAGAATGAACGCACGACTGCAGAGAAATCTGCCCCGGCCAGACCGAGTGGATTTTCTGGCCAGATTATCCGTAAAATGGGCTGGCCTGCGGCTAAAATCAAACGCCGAAAAGCGCATCGCCATCATCCTTAGCAACTATCCAACAAAGGACGCCAGGGTGGGGAACGCAGTTGGCCTGGATACCCCGGCTTCGGTGATTAACATCCTGAACGCTATGAAGGATGCCGGCTACAACGTAACTGACATCCCTGCTGACGGCGACGAGTTGGTCCACCGGATAATCGAGCGATGCAGCAACGACACTGACACCCTCACTGAAGAACAACTTAGGCTGGCGGCTGGGCACGTCACCGGCTCCCAATATAAAGAATGGTTCACAACCTTCCCCAAACAGGTGCAGACCGAACTGCGGGCTGCCTGGGGTGAACCCCCTGGTCAGGTCTACCGCACCGGGGACGATCTGGCGATCGCCGGGATAGACCTGGGCAATGTGTTTGTGGGTCTACAACCGCCAAGGGGCTTTGGCGAAAACCCCATTGCCGTCTATCACAGTCCAGACCTCACACCCACCCACCATTATGTGGCCTATTACCGCTGGATTCGGGACGTTTTCAAGGCAGATGCCATGGTCCACGTTGGCAAACACGGCACCATGGAATGGCTGCCTGGCAAGGGAATCGGTCTTTCCAACGAGTGTTACCCGGAGGTCACTCTAGAAGACCTGCCCCTGTTTTATCCGTTTATCATCAATAACCCTGGAGAAGGAGCTCAGGCTAAACGCCGGGCCCACGCTACGATCATAGACCATATGATCCCTCCCATGACCACCGCCGACAGCTATGGAGACATTGCTCGGCTGGAACAATTGATGGACGAGCACTATCAGTGCCAAACTCTGGACCCCAGCAAGCTACCGTTACTGGAAGGGCAGATCTGGGACATGGTTCGCCAAGCTGACCTTGACCGGGATCTGGGCGTGGACGAACAGCCCGAAGATTTCGGCGATTTCATCCTCCATATAGATGGGTATCTTTGCGAGTTGAAAGACGCCCAGATTCGCGACGGCCTGCACGTACTTGGCGAGGTCCCCAGTGACGAACACATGACCGGTCTGCTGTCGGTCTTAACCCGGTTGGATACAGGAGGGATACCCAGCCTCAGGCGTGCTCTGTCCGAAGCTCTCGGCCTGGACTACACCAGCTTACTGGACGAACCTTCGCTACCAGCACCGGAAAAGATTCCAACGCCATTATTAGTAAACGACGACACACCAGTTCGCACTCAGGGAGACCTTTTGGAACGATTGGAAGACCTTTCCCGTTCCGCATATACCATGCTAGCCACCGGTGGGTTTAGAAGCCAGGACGTGGCGGGTACCGTCGAACAACTCCTCGGTACCAGCGACGCCCAGGCCAGCCGTGTGCTGAACTACGTAACAGACACTCTGCATCCGGCGTTGCTGAAGACGACGGACGAGATAGGAAACCTGCTGCGAGGGCTGAACGGCCAATTTGTTCCCGCCGGGCCCAGCGGCGCACCCACCAGGGGGATGTCCAACATCCTGCCCACGGGGCGGAATTTCTATTCGGTAGACCCCAAGACCATTCCATCGCCCACTGCCTGGGAAATGGGGGTCGGCCTGGCCGATGCCCTGCTCAAGGTATATATGGAAGAAGAGGGCGAATACCCGGAGATGGTTGGCTTGGTCATCTGGGGCACTTCTGCCATGCGGACCCACGGCGACGATATTGCCCAGGTCTTCAGCCTGCTGGGGGTAAAACCAGTGTGGCAGGAGGAGAGCCGGCGCGTCACGGGCCTGGAAGTAATTTCCCTTTCGGAGTTAGGACGCCCCCGGATTGATGTCACCGTGCGAATCAGCGGGTTCTTCCGGGACGCCTTCCCCAACCTTATAGAACTTATTGATGAGGCCGTTCAACTGGTGGCCTCTCTCGATGAATCGCCCGAAGACAATATGATCGTCAAACACATGCAAGAGGACCAATCGGCCAAAGAGTCTGGTGAAGACTCATCGGAAGAGCCGACCCAGTCCGAAGGGAATCCGTCGCTTTACCGCATCTTCGGTAGCAAGCCTGGCACCTACGGAGCCGGAATCTTAGGGGCGATCGACGAACGCAATTGGGAGACCGTTCAGGACTTGGCAGAGGTCTACACCGCCTGGGGCGGTTACGCCTACACCCGCCAGGACTTCGGCGTCCACGCAAGGACCGAATTTCGCCGCCGATTCAGCCAAATCGTGGTTGCAGCCAAGAACCAGGACAACCGTGAACACGATATTTTCGACAGTGACGACTATATGCAGTACCACGGCGGTATGATTGCCACGGTGCGCGCGTTGACCGGCAGCAACCCCCAGCAGTTCTTCGGGGATAGTTCAGATCCAACCCGGGCCAGGGTGCGAAAGTTGGAAGACGAGGCCCGACGGGTATTCCGTACCAGGGTTGTGAACCCAAAGTGGATTGATTCAATGAAACGCCACGGGTACAAGGGCGCCTTTGAATTGGCAGCAACCGTTGATTACATGTTTGGCTACGATGCCACCGCGCAGGTAATCGAAGACTGGATGTACGAGAATGTCACTGAGTCCTACGTACTAGACCCGGAGACCCAGGAGTTCTTCCAGAAGAGCAACCCCTGGGCGCTCCGAGACATAGTGGAACGACTTTTGGAGGCCATTGAGCGAGGCATGTGGGAGAACCCACCGCCCGACATGAAAGAGAAGTTACAACAGATGTTCCTGGACCTGGAAGCAGACCTGGAAGCACGCCAGGAAGAACCCAACTCTTAGGGGAAGAAAAATATCCCTTCCCCCGCAACGAGGGAAGGTTAGGATGGGGGCACGCCCCATTGCGCAAACCCCGCCCATAGAAACCTATCGGTAACCGCCTAAATTACAGGAGGCTGACCGTGGATATAACGATGGAACTGCTCCGTGAACTTACTCAGGATGACAAGAAGATGTGGGTCATCGGTGGCAGCAAAGTGTCCAGTGAGAATAGCTCCAAGGGAATCAAAGAACCGGAAATTTCAGGCAACTACGTGACAATAGAAGCGGAAAACTGGCACTTCCATCTGGGATTGGACAACGTGACCGGAATTCAGTTTGTGGAAGCGGAAAGCCACGGCGACATGCACTCATACTACGTTCGGTTCTCTGGGCCGGAATATTAAGATACGTTGGTCCGGAGTTACTTTCCCAATCCCAACTTGAACGGCAATGAAAAGCGAACGGATTTTCAGCCGGAAAGGTTAAAGGCTTTCGAGGAGTTCCGTGACCGTTACGTAGGGCGAGAGGGGATAGTCTTCGACCAAAGGTAATAATCCGATTTCGTCCGGTCCGCGTATCAAGTGTTTTAGGGAAGCCACTCGATAATTGCTCATTAAAACACTTGACCATCGCCGGGAAACTCGATACCATCTCGTGGCGCAGTAAATCTATCTTAATATAGCTTTACTGAGGGCTACCAGCGGATTAAAAACTAATACATCCATAGGTGGTCCCGAGAGATTGGGACTGAAAAGGGAAGCCGGTGAGATACCGGCGCGGTCGCGCCACTGTAACTGGT
>JAPKDE010000185.1 GCA_028822675.1 Dehalococcoidia bacterium
AGAAAGACGGCTACGCCCAAGAAGCCTGCCTCAGAATGTGGCTCACGGACGAAGCGAATATAGATGCCAAGGAAATGACCTTGGATGAAATGCAAAAAGCGGCCATAGACGTGCACCGCGAGCAGCGTATTGCGCCGCCGACCTTCGGCAAGTTCGAACTCTGCGACGGGCGATCCGGAGAAAACTTTGACCAATTGGTCACGGTTGGCAACATCTATATCTTAAAGCTCATCCACTTAGTGGAAGACAAGATCCACGCGCGCTCCACTGGACCGTACTCTATGATCACTCAGCAGCCCTTGGGCGGAAAGGCCCAGTTCGGCGGGCAACGCTTTGGTGAGATGGAAGTGTGGGCCTTAGAAGCCTATAGCGCGGCCTATAACCTACAAGAAGTGCTAACGGTCAAATCCGATGACGTAGCCGGACGCGTAAAAACGTACGAAGCTATCGTCAAGGGTGAACCCATTGGCCAGCCAGGTGTGCCGGAATCATTCAACGTACTGCTCAAAGAACTCCAGAGTCTGGGCCTGGCAGTTGAGCTGTTGAACGAGGAAAAGCCGGCTTCTTTGACCCAGGGAATCTCAGATGAAACCGATCTATTCCAGGCGATGGAGACGATTTAATGGTTAGGATGGCAGATAGAACGGAAACTCCTGGCACAAATTTCAATTCGATCCGTATCTCCATTGCATCCCCTGAACAGATACTGAACTGGTCTCACGGTGAGGTAACCAAGCCTGAGACCATCAACTACCGAACCCTTCGTCCGGAGAAAGACGGCCTCTTCTGTGAAAGGCTGTTTGGTCCGACCAAGGACTGGGAATGCTTCTGTGGAAAATACAAGCGCATCCGTTATCGCGGTGTAATCTGCGATCGCTGTGGCGTTGAAGTCACACGGTCTAAAGTACGCCGTGAGCGCATGGGCCATATCCGCTTGGCCGCCCCCGTTGCGCACATTTGGTTCAGCAAGACCACGCCCAGTCGGCTTGGTCTGCTCTTGGACCTGTCTCCCAGGAACCTGGAACGGGTACTCTACTTTGCCCAGCACATCATTGTTGGTGTGGACGAAGACGTGCGACTGGAAGCCATTGAGCTGGAACAGGCCAAGTTTGACTTGGAACTCAAGAAGGCCCGCCGGATGGCCGAAGGCCGCACTGAGACTCTGAAAGAACGACTAGCCGAAGTGGTAGTCTCTGCAGAAGCCAGTGAAGAATCAGCCACGGAAACTGAGGCTGAGACCGCATCTGAAGACGCGGTTGAAGAGACAGTTGCTGAAGCCTCTGTGGACGACGCCGGGATCGACGAAGACGCTCCCCCCGTGCTGGAAGAGCCGGAAGTGGAGATGGACCCCGTCGCCATTCAGACAGAGATAGACTCAATTGCCGACCAGCTGGCCACAGAAAAGGCTCAACTGGAAGAGCAGCTCAAGAATGCGATTGACGAGTTGGAAGACCTACGGGTTCACAAACTCATCGCAGAATCTCGCTACCGTGAATTGAAAGAGGCTTACGGCGATGTCTTCATTGCAGACATGGGCGCTGAAGCCATCTTGACCATTCTGAAGGCCGTTAACCTGGAAGCCCTCAGAGACCAATTGGTCAATGAGATGCATTCCACCTCTGGCCAACGCCGGAAGAAGGCCATCAAACGCCTACGCGTGGTGGAGTCTTTCCGAAACAGCGGCAACCGCGTTGAGGACATGATTCTCTCCGTGCTGCCGGTGCTGCCTCCGGAACTGCGCCCCATGGTGCAGTTGGACGGTGGCCGGTTCGCCACCAGCGACCTGAACGACCTATACCGCCGGGTGATCAACCGCAACAACCGGTTGAAGAGGCTCATGTCTCTTGGTGCGCCGGAGATCATCATCCGCAACGAAAAACGCATGCTGCAGGAAGCCGTTGACGCTCTAATCGATAACGGCCGCCGTGGCCGCCCCATTCAGGGCAGCCATAACCACAAGCTAAAGTCATTGTCTGACCTGCTGCGCGGCAAACAGGGACGTTTCCGTCAGAACCTACTCGGTAAGCGAGTGGACTACAGCGGACGTTCCGTCATCGTGGTGGGTCCCGAACTAAAAATGGACCAATGCGGCTTACCCAAGCGCATGGCCCTAGAACTGTTCAAACCGTTCGTCATGCACCGGCTGGTGATTTTGGGCATTGCCCCCAACATCAAGAATGCCAAGCGCATGGTGGAGAGGGCTCGCGGGGAAGTTTGGGACATCTTAGAAGATGTGATCAAAGACCGGCCGGTCTTGATCAACCGCGCCCCCACGCTGCACAGATTGGGCATCCAGGCATTCATGCCGGTGCTTATTGAAGGAAACGCCATCCAGATTCACCCGTTGGTCTGTTCCGCCTTCAACGCGGACTTTGACGGTGACCAGATGGCCGTTCACGTCCCTCTATCGCGGATGGCAGTGCTTGAAGCCAAAGAAATCATGCTCAGCACGCACAACATGCTGTCACCCGCCTCTGGAGAACCGCTGGTCGCGCCGACGCTAGACATGGTGTTGGGTTGCTACTACCTGACTGAAATCAGGGAGAAGACCGCCGGCCACGGCAGCAAATTCAACGACTTCTACGAGGCCAACATCGCTTACGCGTCTGACCTCATTGACCTACACGCTCCCATCTCAGTCAGAGAAGTGCGTAACTATGACGGCGAATGGCTGGAGACCACTATGGGTCGGATGATCTTCAATGAGATTCTGCCCATGGAGATTGGTTACCAGAACATCCTGATGAACCGGGGAGCCCTTAAAGACCTGACCGCCACCCTGTACCGAACCGTCTCCAACGAAGAGACAGCCAACGTACTGGACGGCGTCAAAGACCTGGGATTCCACTACGCTACCGAGTCTGGAATCACAATTGCCATCAATGACATCAAGGTCTCGGGTAAGAAACAGGAAGTTTTGGACGAGACCACCGCACAGGTGAACCAATTCGAGGATCAGTTCCTTTCTGGTCTGATCTCCGAGGAAGAGCGCTACGCGAAAACCGTAGAAGCTTGGACTGCTGCTTCTGACAGAACCACTGAGTTCGTGGAAGAGGAGCTCCCCAACTACGGCGGTATCGCTGTCATGGCGGTATCGGGCGCTAAAGGTAACATCTCCCAGATCAAACAGATGGCTGGCATGCGCGGTCTGATGAGCAATCCGAAAGGAAAAATCATCGACTTGCCCATCAAGTCCAGTTTCCGTGAGGGTCTAACCGCCCTGGAGTACTTCATCTCCACTCACGGAGCTAGAAAGGGTCTGGCTGACACCGCCCTCAGAACCGCAGACAGTGGTTACCTGACTCGGCGTTTGATCGATATTGCCCAAGAAATGATTGTCCTAGAAGAAGATTGCGGGTCCATGGACGCCTACTGGATGATTCCACGTCCGGAAGACACCACCGGCAAGACTCTTCCAGACCGGATTAACGGCAGACTGGCCGCTGCGTCGGTCGCCCACCCGGAAACCGGGGAGATTCTGCTTGAGCGAAATCAACAAATTGACTTGGACCTGGGCCAGCTATTAGTTGATGCTGGCATCAGAGAGGTTCCGGTCCGCTCGCCCCTAAAATGCGGATGCCGCCGCGGCGTTTGTCAGGCCTGTTACGGCCGACTACCCGCCACTGGCAAGACTGTTTCAATGGGACAAGCTGTTGGAATTATCGCCGCCCAGAGCATTGGCGAACCTGGAACACAGCTAACCATGCGTACGTTCCACACTGGCGGTATCGCCGGTCTGGACATTACAAGTGGTCTACCTCGCGTGGAAGAGCTCTTTGAGGCCCGCGTGCCCAAGGGCGCTGCCATCCTGGCTGACATTGACGGCCTAATAGAAATGGAATCTGACGAGGAAGGCCGCCGCTTGCGCATCGTCACCAGTGAGGAGTTCCGCGAAGATTATCTGGTACCCGAAGGTGGACAGATTCTAGTGGACGAAGGCGAAACCGTGGAGCCCGGAATGGTTCTGGCCACGACTATGCCAGCCCTCAAGGGTAAAAAATCTAAGGCCGCCATCAAGAAGGCCGCCGAAGAAGCCGCGGAAGCTGCTGAATCTGGCGAGGGCGAATCCATTAAGCAGGTAGTCGCCAACGTTGGCGGCAGAATTGAGATCGACTCAGACATCATTTCCATAGTGTGGGACGACATTGAGGCCAGGGAACACCTCATTCACGCGTCTTCCTACATGATGGTAAGTGATGGCGATACCGTTCGGGCCGGTGACCCGCTGATTAGCGGACCCATGAACCCTCACGATATCCTGCACATCCGAGGAAGGGATGACCTGCAAAGCTACGTGGTTAACCAGGTACAACAGGTCTATGTCTCCCAGGGTGTGGCGATTCATGACAAGCATATTGAGATCATCCTCCGGCAGATGCTGCGCCGAGTTCAGGTGGAATCCACCGGAGACTCAGACTTCATCCCTGGCCAGATGATCGACAAATTCCAGTTCCAAACACAGAATGACAAGGTCTTGGCCGAGGGTGGAGAGCCATCCACCGCCAAGCCCATTCTGCTCGGCATAACCCGGGCATCCCTCTTAACCGACAGCTTCCTGTCTGCGGCCTCCTTCCAGGAGACCACCAGGGTGCTAACCCAAGCAGCGGTCAGCGGGGCACAGGACTGGCTCCAGGGACTGAAAGAAAACGTCATCATCGGCAGGCTCATCCCTGCTCGGGTAGAAATACCCGGCATGGCAGAACTGCTGAAACCAGAACGGGCACCGGCCATTGCCGCAGTGTCACCCGGTGGTTGGTTGGGAGCAACTGATGCTCCTACCGGCGCCCCCAGCACTGCCTTTGACCAGAAACCGGCTGAAGAAAAAGCTCCTCCCGAGCCCAACATCTTCACTGATGGCGACGGCGACGACAACAGTGGCGACTCAACGCCCGAAATGAGCGGTGAGGAACCCAAAGAAACCACTGAAGACGAAGCCAACGAACCAATTAGCAACGACGAAAGCCAAGACGGCAAAGACGGTGCTAGCCCAGCCGTTGGAGATGAGGATGCGGAGGGGAACGACGACTAAGCCGAAAAAACAGAGGGTGAGGGAGACGAGTAGTACAGAGTCTGCTCAGGGGCTAGACCTATCCGTAGACCTAGCCCCAAATAACCCCCACCACCTGCGGTTGGCCAACCCGGTGATGATTGCCTCTGGCACCTTCGG
>JAPKDE010000186.1 GCA_028822675.1 Dehalococcoidia bacterium
CATATGCCATAGGGGCACTATTCATGGAGAGTCCACCGAGAGCTACCGTTGCACCATCAGGGATTCTCTCAACTAGCTGTTCGACGCTTGCCCGTTTGTCCACTCCGCCAACTTTCCAGCCTCTAACCCGTTGTTAGCTTCCCTGATCGGGATCGCCGCCCGACAGGGTTAACGATTCTCGGGTCTCTGCGGGACCGGTCCAGCAGAGATCAAAAAGCCACGATACCGACCAACCAACCGGTTGGTCAACAGATATCCAAAATGTGTTAAGTTTCAGGCATCCCGATTGGTGCCACCCTCAAAGAATCCGGACCATGGCTGAGCAACTAAATCTCTCTAGCAGCGAAGCCGTCGAGTATTTCTTTGAACGCGGCTGGACAGATGGGCTTCCTGTAGTCCCACCGACACCAGATCTGGTGTCCGAGTTCCTCGGCGTCGTTGGCCTAGCACCCGACGTCATACTCGGCTCGGTCCCTGAACGGAGCCGCCATCTGACCGCTGAAAAAGCAGCCATCAACAGCGTGATGGCTGGGTGCAGACCTGAATACTTCCCGGTGGTGGTGGCCGCACTCGAGGCGATCCTTGATCCTTCGTTTAATGCCCATGCAGCGACAAGTTCGACTGGTGGAGCAGCACTGTGCCTCATCGTCAGCGGTCCTCTGGTCGAGGAGCTTGGTTTCTTTCACCTCAACAATGCTCTCGGGAGCGGAAACCGAGCAAACGCCTCGATCGGTCGTGCGGTTCGCCTAGTTGCCATGAACATCTTCGGTGCAAAAACTGGAGTACTGGATGCATCGTCCATTGGGCACCCTGGCAAATACTCAATGGTGGTAGCCGAAACAAAACCACCAGCCGACTGGCCGACTTTTGCTGAAGAACTGGGTGCTTCTGTAGGTGAGACCTCGGTCACCGTCATAGCTGCGGAGGGGCCGCGTCAGATTGCCAACCACCTGAACCCCGACTCCAGGGGCTGGCTTCTAACCATCGCCTCGGCCATGCGTAGTCCCGCCACGTTTACCGTTGGAAAGGGAGCTCAGGTCGTGGTTGTGCTCGGTTACGAGGCCCGGGAGTCACTGGCGCGTGACGGCTGGTCAAAAAATGAGATTCGCTCCTTCTTAGCTCAGCACAGCCGCATCTCTGCCGAAGAACTAGAAGCCGCAGGAGTTCTCCTCGAAATAGGCAGCGCACACAACATGGCCCCTGAGGAAGACGGCCTACTCCCGAGCGTCTCAAGCGCTGATGACATACTCCTAGTGACAGCAGGTGGCCCTGGACCGGGTTGGTGTGCCTACATGCCTGCATGGGCGCCAGTTCAACACTCGAGAGCGTCCACTCGCCTGGTAAGCAAGACTGGCCGCTCAAAAGCTATTGGAGGAAGTGATGTCTAGTTGCGAGATTTTGGTCGTTCTCAGACCCGATTATGAAGACGATCAAGTCGAAGAGAAATTTTCTCCCGCTCCCCGGGTTGTGCCCGAAGAACCGTTCACGCTGACCATCATCGACAATGGAAAACCTAAAGCCAAACAACTCCTTACTGAAGTGGCGTCTCGCCTGAAGCACCGGTTTCCCATCGCCAATGTTGAGGTTGTGTCAAAGGCATCGGCTGGTAAACCGCTTGAGGCTGACGTAGCCCAGTCCGTCGCAGCACGATCAAGGATGGTCATCACAGGCATCGGCGATTGAGGCGCTTGCACAGCGTGCAGTCTGCACGATGCCATTCAAATAGAGCGCCTGGGGGTCCCTGCAACACTTCTCATCACCGAGCCCTTCCAGGGGATTGTTGATGCTACATGTCAAACTCTTGGAGCGGAGAGTTACCCCACTGCCGTGTTGCCTCATCCCGTTTCCACCCTTGAACAGCCACAACTGGCCGATCTGGCAGAGTCCATTGTTGACCTGGTCTCCAGCCAACTAGGCGGCTAGTCCAGCGATCCCGACGATTCCGGTCGCCCTCAATCTTCTGGTTGCCAAAGAGCGGACTTGTCAACGTCGTTGAAGTTTGGTGACCCAAGCAGAGCAAGTGCACGATCTATCTCATCTGAAAAAATCCTAAGCATCTTTTCGACACCTTCTTGGCCTCCTGCAGCCAAACCCCAGAACCAGGGACGACCCACTAGGACGGCACGCGCTCCAAGCGCCCTCGCCTTGACCACGTCGCTCCCACATCTGATGCCACCGTCCATGAACACCTCGATACCATCACCGACCGCCTCGACGACACGCGGCAATGCCTCAATCGAGGCCGGACAGCCGTCCATCTGTCGACCCCCATGGTTGGAGACGACTATCCCATCGGCTCCCCTCCTGACCGCTTCTTTGGCATCATCAGCAGCAATTATGCCCTTGACCAGAAGCGGTCCTTTCCAGATCCCACGCAACCAGGTGAGTTCGTCCCAGGTAGCCGCCGAATTGCTTAGTTCCCGGTCCACATAAGAGGCGATGCTCTCGTGACCTTCAGGGTTTACGGTCCCAGCAAGAGATCCGAAGGTCAACTCTGGACCTCTCAGTAGGTGCGCTAGCCACCGCGGTCTGCGTAGGACATCCACGATGCTTCCGGGTCGGATACGCGGCGGAATCGCCATGCCATTTCGAACATCTCGGACCCGTTTCCCTACGACTGGGACGTCAATGGTTAGCACCAGCGCTTCATAGCCAGACTGTTCAGCCCGCTCCACTAAATCCTTAACGACTTCACGGCTCTTCCAGAGGTAAACCTGAAACCACAACCGGCCCTTTGTCGCATTTGATACCGCTTCCAGCGAATAGCTCGAAGCCGTGGAGACAACAAAGACGGTTCCGGCGTTCTCCGCCGCTTTGGCGGCTGCCAACTCTCCATCCCTGTGGACCAAGCCCGCTAGGCCAGCCGGAGAAAGCATGACGGGGACCTGAACTGGCTGGCCGAGAATATCTGTCGTGATCGACCGGTCAGAGACATCCCTCAAGTAGCGCGGTTCCAAATCGATCTGGCCAAAAGCCGAGAGGTTTCTTCGCAGGGTCGTTTCGGAGTCTGCACCGCCGGCTACAAAGTCGGAAACGATACGGGGCAGCTTCCGGCTGGCGAGTCGTTCAATATCTTCTAGGACCGCAAGGGCTTCCAGCCCGGCCGGCTTTAGGTCCAACATCCGCGCAAGAACACCCAATTTCATAAGGCACCATCCCGAATAACCGAGTCGACTGCGGTGAGGAGTCTGGTTACATTCTCCATAAGTGGCACATTAACGCCGTGCAATCGGGCAACAGATACAACATCGGTAAAGACGGCATCAATCTCTATCGGACGGCCTCGGTCAATCGCCTGCAATATTGATACTCGAACGTCGGTCTCACCCGACGCAACCATCTCTCTTCCGATCGTCTCGAGCCGCATTGTCGCCACTTCATCAGCCAATGACAAGAGGTTGGCCACCCCCAAAGGCCCAGGGAGGTCAACCACCTCCGCCCCATCTGCAACAGCAACCAAAGCAGCTTCTCGCACCAGTTCGAGGAACACTTCACGGCTACCAGACTCAAGAAAGACTCTGTGGTAGCGCTGGCGGGTCAGGCCAACTACCCCCATGGCAGCAACAGCTAGAACAGCTTTTGACCACTGAACCGATCTGATATCGGGTATCGCCAAGACATCCAGCCCGGACGAGAGAGCCTCAACCATCACCTCAGCGGACCTCGGGGTGCTGGTAGTCAGATCACCTAGATAGGTGGCCCCTCCAAAGGTGTGCTGGATTTTTCCAGGACCTTCCATTGTCGCGCCGACCATCGACACGGCACCAATGGCACTACCTCCATAGCGACTTACCAATTCGGAAGACTGGCCAATTCCATTTTGTATCGAGAACGCAACCCCCGGATGCCCAGACCAACTGTCAAGCATTTCCTTCGTGTCGAATGACTTACACGCAAGGACCAGGAGGTCCACATCCTCAACAAGACCCGGATCAGACACGGCTCGGATGGGCACTGAGACCGACCGGCCAGAAGAGAGAACCTGCAGTCCGTTGTCCTGTATCGCCTTCACATGTGCTTCGCGAGCTACCAAAGTGACGTCGAGCCCGGCGCGAGCCATCCAAGCTCCATAAAGCGAACCAAGCGCACCTGCACCCAGGATAGCTACTGAGTTGATTGGGGAGCCCACTCGATTGTCTCTCCGTCTATACCGGTCAACTGATGCTTCTGGATTCTTCCAGTAGGTGTTTTCGGGAGTTCATTCTGAACCCTCATGTAGCGGGGAACAGCAAAGCTTGGAAGTTTCCTTGCTGCAAATTGCCAAAGTTCTTGGAGGTTTAGACGGTCACCAACTACTACTGCCATTACCTCTTCTTCCCCTAGATTTGAGGGCACTCCAAAGACTGCCGCCTCAAGTACGTCTTCGTGCTCTGTGAGTACTCTCTCCACTTCCCACGCCGAGACATTCTCTCCCCGGCGTCGAATAGAGTCAGTAAGTCGGCCGGCGAAGATTAGGTAGCCATCTTCGTCAAGAAATCCGGCATCACCAGTCCGAAACCAAAGATCCCGCCATGCCTCGATTGTTGCCTCAGGCATGCCGTGGTATCCATCAAAGAAGATCCCTGGCTCACGGTTACGAACAGCGATTTCACCCACTTCGATCGGTAAGCACTGGTTACCTTCAAGATCATGGATCTCCAGTTCGACATCGGCGACCGGGCGACCGCAGGTGCCCAACTTTGAAGCACCTGCACGTGACATGGCGACAACGCCTTGTTCTGTCGATCCGTAAAGTTCAAATATCTTGAGACCAAATCTCTTTGCAAAGCCTTCTTGGATCTCTTTGGGCATGCCAGCCCCGTAAGCGACTCGTACCGAACTTTGCTCCTGCCCAGGAACTGTTTCCTGATTCCAAAGCATCATTGGAAGCGTCCCCAAGTAATGGATTGCCGTTACACCGTGATCCAAGCAGATCTGCCAGAACCGACTCGCGGAGAACCTTTCCCGGACCACCACTTCACTGTCGATCAGCATGGCGGCAACGACTGAAACAAACCGGGCTGCTACGTGGTGGAGTGGGAAAACGGTGAGGAGAACGTCGTTGCCGCCCAGGCCAGCGTTATCAACTATTGACCAAGCCAATCGCAAAGTCATACGGTCGCTGAGCCTGACTCCCTTTGATCGCCCTGTTGTCCCGCTCGTGTAGAGAA
>JAPKDE010000187.1 GCA_028822675.1 Dehalococcoidia bacterium
CATATGCCATAGGGGCACTATTCATGGAGAGTCCACCGAGAGCTACCGTTGCACCGTCAGGGATGCTTTCGACCGCCTCTTCGATGCTTACCCGTTTGTCCACTCTGACGTCTTTCCCTAGGCCTAACCGAGACTGGCTTCCCTGATCGGAACCGACGTCCAACTGAGTGAACGACTCTCAGACCTGAACGGAACAGGTCCCACAAGGTTAAAGCCTGAGGATACTGATCAACCAACCGGTTGGTCAATGATTGTTCAAAAGGTGTTACGGTTGGAAATGACCTGTTTGGCACTGACCTGAGGAACCTCGAACTATGGCCGAACAACTCAACCTGTCCAGCACCGAAGCTGTTGAGTACTTCTTCGATCGCGGATGGACAGACGGCCTCCCCGTAGTCCCACCAACGCCGGATCTGGTCGAGAAGTTTCTTGGTGTCGTCGACCTGGCACCCGACGCCGTGATCGGCTCTGTCCCTGAACGGGACCGCCATCTAACCGCCGAGAAAGCAGCCATCAACAGTGTGATGGCTGGATGCAAGCCTGAATACTTCCCGCTGGTGGTAGCCGCACTCGAAGCGATCCTTGATCCTGAGTTCAATGCACATGCGGTGATGAGTTCGACCGGTGGAGCAGCGTTGTGCCTCATAGTCAGTGGCCCACTCGTGAAAGAACATGGATTCTTCCATCTCAACAACGCTCTCGGGAGCGGAAACCGAGCAAATGCTTCGATCGGACGGGCAGTTCGTCTAGTGGCCATGAACGTCTTTGGCGCACAGACCGGGGTGATGGATGCTTCGTCGATTGGACACCCGGGCAAATACTCGATGGTCTTGGCCGAAACACCACCGCCCACGGGGTGGCCAACGTTTGCTGAAGAGCTGGGCGCCCCCGCAGACTCGACTTCGGTCACGGTCATAGCAGCAGAAGGACCTCGCCAGATCGCCAACCACCTCAACCCAGACCCCAAAGGGTGGCTTCTCACGATCGCCTCGGCAATGCGTTGTCCCGCCACATTCACCGTCGGAAAGGGAGCCCAGGTCGTGGTCGTACTCGGTTACGAAGCTCGCCAATCATTAGCCCGCGACGGCTGGTCAAAAGATGAGATTCGCTCGTTCCTAGCTGAGCACAGCCGGATCTCTGCTGAAGAGCTCGAAGCTGCTGGGGTCCTTCTTGAACTGGATAGCGCCCACGACATGGTTCCGGAGGAAGATGGCCTGCTGCCCAGCGTTTCAAGCCCGGATGACATATTTCTGATTACAGCGGGAGGTGCGGGAGCGGGATGGTCCGCCTATATGCCCGCATGGGCGCCAATACGGCACTCCAGAGCCACAAGTAGGCTGGTAACCAAGTCTGGACACTCAGAAATCATCGGAGGCAAAGATGTCTAGTTGCGAGATATCGATCGTTCTGCGGCCGGATTACGAGGATGGTCCGGTAGAGAACTTTGTTCCTGCACGAAGATCAGTTCCTACAGAACCTTTCACGCTCACGATCATCGACAATGGGAAGCCCAAGGCGAAACAACTCCTCCGCGAATTGGCCTCTCTTCTGGAGGACCGGTTTCCAGTAGCCAATGTTGAACTTGTTTCAAAACCATCAGCAGGTAAACCGCTTGAAGCCGATGTCGCTCAGTCAGTTGCGGCCCGGTCAAGAATGGTCATCACCGGTCTGGGTGATTGAGGTGCGTGCACCGCGTGCAGTTTGCACGATGCGATCCAAATGGAGCGTCTTGGGGTTCCGGTCTCGCTCCTTATCACCGAACCATTCCAAGAGATAGTCAACTCTGTATGCCCGACCCTGGGAGCAGAAAGTTATCCCACGGCCGTACTCCCCCACCCCGTCTCTGCCCTAGGGCAGCCGGAACTCGCGGTCTTGGCAAAATCTGTCGTTGACCTTGTATCAAGCCAGCTGGTGGGTAGCTAAGAAGTCCCTCGAGGTCAACCGAAGTTTTCTTCGTGCGCCCAGATTTTTGAGCTATCGACCGTTTCGAAGTCTGGCGATCCAAGAAGAGCAAGCGTTCGGTCGATCTCGTCGGAGAAAACCTCAAGCATTCTTTCGACACCTTCTTGGCCTCCGACCGCTAATCCCCAAAACCATGGACGACCAACGAAAACGGCGTTTGCTCCCAGTGCTTTGGCCTTGACCACATCGCTTCCACGCCTAATGCCGCCATCCATAAACACCTCGGCGCGACCTCCGACTGCGTCCACAACGTGAGTCAGGGCGTCGATCGACGCTGGGCAGCTATCAAGTTGTCGACCGCCGTGGTTGGAGACGATGATTCCATCCGCTCCCCGCTGTAAGGCCTCTTTCGCGTCTTCGGCAGTCAGGATTCCCTTAACAATAAGAGGACCTTTCCAGATCCCACGCAGCCAAACGAGTTCGTCCCAGGTTGCAGCAGAGTTGCTGAGTTCTCGATCCACATAGGAGGCGATGCTTTCTTTCCCTCTGGGATCTATAGACCTGACAAGGGATCCGAATGTCAGCTCCGGACCCTTTGCCAAGTGTGCGAGCCACCGGGGCCTTCGTAGTACATCTAGGACGCTTCCGGGTCGAATACGCGGTGGGATGGCCATGCCATTCCGGACATCTCGGACCCGCTTACCCACAACGGGAACGTCAACTGTAAGAACTAGCGCTTCGTAGCGAGATTCTTCAGCCCGCTTGACCAATTCGCTAATGACCTCACGACTCTTCCAGAGGTACACCTGAAACCACAACCGGCCAGTCGTCACAGCCGATATCTCTTCCAACGAATAACTCGAAGCTGTCGAAACAACAAAGACGGTCCCAGCACTTTCCGCTGCCCTAGCTGCTGCGAGTTCACCATCCCTGTGAACCAAGCTTGCGAGGCCAGCCGGAGAAAGCATCACAGGGATTTGAAGCGGTTGCCCGAAGACATCTGTCGTGACCGACCGATCAGAGACATCCTTCAAAAAGCGTGGAGCCCACTCGATCTGACGGAAAGCAGAAAGATTTTTCTGCACTGTGATTTCACAGTCTGAGCCGCCGGCGACAAAATCGGAAACGATGCGAGGCAACTTTCGATTGGCGGATCGCTCGAAATCATCAACCGATGCGAGTGCTTTCAACCCTCGTGGCCGCAGGTCCAACATCCTGGCAAGAACACCTAGCTTCATAACGCATCACCTCGGATAGTCGCATCAACCGCTGCAAGGAGTCTGGTGACATTTTCGACAAGTGGCACATCGATGCCATGCTCATGGGCCCTAGATACGACGTCCGCAAACACTGCATCTACCTCAAGCGGACGCTGCCGGTCGATTGCCTGCAGTATCGAAACTCGAACGTTGGTCGCGCCCGACTCTGCCATTTCTTTGCCAATTCCTTCTAGGCGTCTCATCGCTTCGTCATCAGATAAAGACAACAGGCTGGCCACCCCGAGGGGCCCCGGGAGATCAACTAGCTCTGCACCATCTACGACCGCCACCGATGCTGCTTCTCGGACAAGTTCAAGAAATACCGCACGACTGTCTGGCTGGAGAAAGACCCTGTGGTAGTCCTGACGGGTGAGGCCAACAACCCCCATAGCCGCAACAGCAAGAACAGCTTTCGACCACTGAACAGATCTGATGTCCGACGCGACCACGACTTCCAGTCCCGTCGAAAGAGTCTCACCTATCTTCTCTGCGGAGCTTTCATTACTGGCTGGCAAGTCACCGAGATAAGTAGCTCCACCAAAGGTGTGCCATATTTCCCCAGGGTTCGACATTGTCGCACCGACCATGGAAGCCGCGCCGACCGCACTGCCTCCATAGCGCTTCGCTAGCTCCGCTGCCTGGCCGACTCCGTTCTGCAAGGAAAATGCGAATGCCGGGTGTCCGGGCCAATTGTCGAGAAGTTCGTGAGTGTCAAAAGACTTAGAGGCAAGAACCAAGAGATCCACATCACCGACAAGGCCTGGATCCGATACAGCACGAATGGGCACTGACATCTGCGAGGCGCCAGCAGAGAAGACCTGCAGTCCGTTGGCTTCTATTTCTCTGGCATGCGATTCACGAGCGACCAGCGTGACGTCAAGACCGGCGCGGGCCATCCAGGCGCCGTAGAGCGAACCGAGGGCACCTGCACCTAAAACGGCTACCGAGTTAATCTGTGTTCCCACTCGCTTGTTTCTCCATCGACGCCAGTCAACTGATGTTTTTGAACTCTTCCTGTCGGTGTTTTCGGAAGGTCCTCCTGGATCCTCATATAGCGAGGAACAGCGAAGCCTGGAAGCTTTCCCAGTGCGTGCTGCCAGAGTTCCTGAAGGTCGACGCTGTCTCCAACAATGACTGCCATGACTTCTTCTTCACCTAGATCTGATGGCACTCCGAACACTGCCACCTCATCTACGTCTTTGTGTTCTGTGAGGACTCTTTCTACTTCCCAAGCCGAGACATTCTCCCCGCGTCGTCTAATCGAGTCAGTCAGTCGGCCGGTGAAGGTTAGATAGCCATTTTCGTCAATAAATCCAGCATCGCCGGTCCGAAACCAGAGATCCCGCCAGGCTTCGATTGTCGCATCCGGCATACCGTGATAGCCGTCAAAGAAGATCCCCGGCTCGCGGTTCCGGACGACGATTTCTCCCACGACGTTCGCTGGACTCTGTTTCCCCTCAGGATCATGAATCTGTAGTTCAACATCGGCAACTGGGCGCCCACAGGTTCCCGTCTTCGAAGAACCCCGGCGGGACATTGCGACGACGCCCTGCTCCGTTGAGCCATAGAGCTCATATATCTCGAGACCAAATCTCTGTCCAAAGCCCTCTTGGATCTCTTCCGGCATACCGGCCCCGTAGGCAACTCGTACCGAGTTCTCTTCCTGTCCAGAGACGGGTTCCTGGTTCCAGAGCATCATCGGGAGGGTCCCCAGATAGTGGATTGCCGTTACTCCGTGGTCGGAGCAGATATCCCAGAACCGGCTCGCGGAGAACCTCTCTTGAATCACGGCTTCGCCATCGATCAGCATCGCAGCGACAACTGAAACAAACCGGGCAGCTATGTGGTGGAGTGGGAACACGGTGAAGAGCACGTCGTCCCCAGTCAGGCCAACGTGGTCGACAACCGACCAAGCCAGTCGCATGGTCATCCGGTCGCTGAGCCTGACTCCCTTTGATCGCCCTGTTGTCCCGCTCGTGTAGAGAA
>JAPKDE010000188.1 GCA_028822675.1 Dehalococcoidia bacterium
ACCGGCTCTCCCGGGCGGCCATTTCATCGTTGAAAACAGGGTTGTCGTCTTCAATGGCCTGAGCGAACTTGATAATGGCGCCTTTCTCAATATCTATAGAGCGCGGCGCACTCTTTTGGCCAATTGCCTGTTTACGCATTTCTTCGGTCAGAAATGACGGGGGAGTAGTCACAAAAACCTCCAGTTCCAGTGCTCCGCAAGTCTACAAGTCACCCCCTGGGGTGTCAAATGAGGTGCCAAATATTTTGGGGTTTGGGCGCGCCTGCATTTCATACATAAATCATTGGACACGCCAGCTACGCCGATATATAGTTTCCGTATTGGTTTTTCAGCCTGGAATGTGCCTCTGTTTACAGAAATTCACATAAATTATCAGGGTGTTTTAACAAGAATTTATTCATCATGGAGCGTGGGGCATGGAATACGGCTTTTACCTCCCAAACAGCGGTTCATCAATCAATCCCGACGCCCTAGCCAACATCGCAAAACTAGGTGATCGTTTGGGATTCTTTTGCATGGTCATGCCAGACCATGTTTTGCAGCCAAACAAGGTCAGTTCCCCCTACCCCTACAGTGTTACCGGCGACATTCTGGAAGCTGGGCAGTCTGGCGACGGCGAATGGCCGGAGCAAATCACAACCCTGGCTTTTCTAGCCGGCGTCACCCAGCGCATCCGCCTGGTCACCAGCGTGATGATCATCCCCTACCGCAACCCAATCCTCACAGCCAAGATGTTGTCCACCCTGGACATGCTCTCCAAGGGCCGCCTGATTCTGGGCGCTGGCGTTGGCTGGATGAAAGAAGAGTTTGAACTGCTGAACGCGGAGCCGTTCGCCGAGCGTGGGGCCGTAACCGACGAATATTTGCAGGCTTTCATAGAACTGTGGACCAGTGACAACCCCACATTCGAAGGCAAATACGTCAATTTCTCGGATATAACGTTCCTGCCCAAGCCGGTACAGAAGCCGTACCCACCCATCTGGATTGGCGGACAGAGCAAGCCGGCCATCAGGCGTGCCGCCCGACTGGGCAACGCCTGGCACCCCGTTGGCGCGATTCCGGCGACTCCGCTGGAACCAGAAGAACTGGCCGAGAACCTAATCCTGCTGCGAGAGTACGCCGAGAAGGCTGGCCGAGACCCGTCAACCATCGATGTTTCGGTGAAGGCCCCGCTGTACGACGCCGGGAATACCAGCGGCCCCAGGCGCAGGTTCACCGGCTCGCCCGACGAGGTCCGCCAGGACGTACAGACCTACGCCGACGTGGGCGTCACCCACCTGATATTTGACTTCAGAACGTCCGATCCGCACCAAACTGAAGACCGGATGGCCAAATTCGCCGAAGAAGTTATGGCCGTCACCTAACCTGACATTTCAGGCATTTCCTAAACCGGCATTACCAAGCCCGGTATTTTAAGGAGTTTTTCATGGAGTACGGGTTTTATCTTCCCAGCGGAGGACCAGCCGCCCAACCCGACGCCCTGGCCAGCATCGCAAAACAGGGAGACGATCTAGGGTTCTTCTGCATGGTCATGCCGGACCACGTGGTCCAGCCCAGAAGTGTGGAGTCACAGTATCCCTACAGCCTGACCGGTGACCTGAACAAGGCTCACGGCGCGGCCGTGGAAGAACGCCTGGAGCAAGTGACCACCCTGGCTTTCTTGGCTGGCATCACGGAGCGGATCAAGCTGGTCACCAGCGTGATGATCATTCCCTACCGCAACCCAATCCTCACGGCCAAGATGCTGTCCACCTTGGACATGCTCTCCAAGGGCCGCCTGATTCTGGGCGCTGGCGTTGGCTGGATGGAAGAAGAGTTTGAACTGCTGAACGCAGAGCCGTTCTCCGAGCGTGGAGCGGTGACCAATGAGTACCTGAAGGCGTTCATTGAACTCTGGACCAGTGACAACCCTACGTTTGAGGGTAAATACGTCAATTTCTCGGATATAACGTTCCTGCCCAAGCCGGTGCAGAAGCCCTACCCGCCCATCTGGATTGGCGGCGGCAGCCGACCAGCCATCAGACGCGCCGCCCAGATCGGAGATTGCTGGCACCCGGTGGGCGCGATTCCCGCTGCTCCATTGGAACCGGAGGAGCTGGCTGAAAAACTGGTGCTACTGCGGCAGGACGCTGAGAAGGTCGGCCGAGACCCCGAAAGCATCCAAGTCTCGGTCAAAGCGCCACTCTACGATGCCAACGAATCCAATAAACCGGGCGGCCCCAGACGTAGATTCACTGGCTCGCCCGACGAGGTGCGGCAGGACGTACAGACCTACGCCGACATTGGCGTCACTCACCTGATATTCGACTTCCGCGTTGAGTCTGCCAACGAGACCAACGATCGGATGGCTAAATTCGCCGAAGAAGTCATGGCCGTTACTTAAAAATACTTCCAAGAGACTAACGACCTTGGAACTGACGACGCTGGAAAAACAATATTTTCACACCTAGAGGCTCAACATGGAATCATTAGACAAACGCTTTGAAAATGCCCAGGCCATCCGAGCCGAAATGGCCCAAGGCGATCCCAGCCACTATTCATTACCAGGCATCGATCTATTGGCTCCCGACTTGAAACGGATCGTAGATGAGTCACTTTTTGGCCAAGTCTGGAATCGACCGGGGTTGAGCCTCCAACACCGCTGTATGTCCACCATCTCGGCCTTGATGGCCTTGGGACAACTGCCGCTGCTGCGTCGACACATTGAGCGCAGCCTAAACCTGGGACTCACCCCGGAGCAGGTTGTTGAAGTATTCATCCAGCTCACCTTCTACGTAGGCGTGCCCTCTGTGGAAACTGCTATGCGTACCACCAATGCCGTCTTCGAGGCCAAGGGCATCCATTTCGTACCTAAATCGACCTATGATACCAACCAGACGCCTGATGAACTGCTCGCCAAAGGCAAAAAGAGCTACGAGGAGCACATCGGCGAGTCCACCCTGTACCCGGTGGAAGACCCAGACTCCATCGAAGGCGACGTTGAACGGCTGATTGACGAGTACCACTGGGGCGCCATCTACACTCGACCCAATCTAGACCCGGTGAGCCGCGCTATCTGCGCCCTCTCCGCAATGACTGTTCTGGGCCAGTACGACCGCCAGATCCGCCGCCGTATAGAGGGCGCGCTTCGGGTCGGTGTTACTCCACAACAGATTCTGGAAGTGTTTGTGCACCTGATTCTCTACGGTGGGTACATCAACTCACGGACCGCCATGCGGGTAGCCCGCTCGGTTTTCACTGAGCAGGGCCTCACGGTTTAAATTACCCCAGGCAAGTAATCCCAATATATCGGAAGTAACAAAATGAAAATGAAACTGGACGATGGCATAGAGCTTTTCTACACCATTGACGACTTCACCGACCCTTGGACCGAGCCGGAGACCGTGGTCATGCACCACGGTATGGCCAAGAGCCACAAGATGTGGTTTGGCTGGGTCCCTATCATTGCCAGACACTACCGCGTAATCCGTTTTGACATGCGGGGCATGGGAATGTCTGACGTGTCTGGGCCGGAGCATGATTACACCCTAGACACCTTCACCGCCGACCTGAAAGAGTTTGTCGATAAGATGGAATTGGACAAATTCCATCTTATCGGCGAGACGGTGGGCGGTTCTATCTCGATGAATTTCTCGATCAAGAACCAAGAACGTCTAAAATCACTCACTGTCTGTACATCGCCCACCAATTTTGACGCCCACCACAAGGAGAGCGCGGAGTTGATTGAGCGTGAGGGTATCAACGTGTGGGTGGAAGATTCCATTGGCCGTCGGCTGGACCCGCAGATAGTGGACCCAGCCTATATCCGTTGGTACGCCGAGCAGATGAAGGCCACTGCACCCCACGTGGTGGCAGGCTTCCAGCGCACCGCCGGCGGTGACATTGGCCCCATGCTGAAAGATGTTCAAACGCCCATGCTGATGCTGGCCGCTGCAACTCTGCGGGAAGAAGTATTGGGAGATTTTAGGGGAGCGTCAGACCTCTTCCCCAACGGACGAAAGGTCATCTTCCCTGGCGTTCAAGGGTTCGTCCAACACATCATGCCAGTGCCCTGCGCCAGAGTCTGGTTGGACTTTGCCCAGGGACTTTCCGGCTCGTAATCGCCGGCTGTCAACCAATTGGGATGGCGTCATATGAACTCCAAGACCTGGTCTATGTTCCCAACTGCGATACTGAATAGCCGATCCAGACAGCCACCAGTCCCAGACATACCTGGAGGCCGATGTTTGAAAAAGCGGCCAACGACTGGCCGTCTCGGAGCAGTTGGACAGTTTCATAGCTAAAGGTAGAAAAAGTGGTGAAGCCACCCAGCACGCCTATCAGTATCAAAGCCCGTGTTTCCGGACCGAGCAGGTTGCGGCTTTCAGAAAGGCCTGCCAACAAGCCAATCAACAGGCAGCCAACTATGTTTACCGTCAAAGTGCCGTAGGGCAGTGAAAGAGTGTGGAGGCTGTCCTGCACCCAGTTGGTGACCAAATAACGCATCACAGCGCCAATAAAACCGCCAACCCCCACCAGTAAGACTAACAACAATCTAGGATTCCTCCAGGCGATAACAGGTCAGCGCTAACTGGCGAATTACACGCTGCATGTCTGTGAACCCAAGTAACATGGTCTGTTCTTTGCCATTGAAGCCAACTTATCGGTTGTATTGTCATTAGCTTAGCCGTCGACCATTTTAGTGAATTCATTGTTGGGAATCATTTTTTCATGTTCTTGATGAATGGTTCCCAGGAAGACAAAGCGAGTTTGGTATAGAAATCGCCAAGCAGCTTACGTCGCACCAGACATGCTTCGGAGATTTTCCCGAAGCTCTTGGTTGAACAAGCCATGCCTGGACTCTCGCATCCGTCTCACCAGATTCATCTTGGAACCCAAGCAAATTAGGGCCAGACGACTATTCTGTAAAACGCGGTGAACCGTGTCGAAGGGAGAGCATCTACAACATAAAGATGCAGCAACAGGGTATTTCCATGCCTGAAGACGACCAATGGGACGCCCTACGGGATATTGTGGTCGGAAATGCAATGACTACGGAATACCCCAGTGTCCACCCAGAAGCCACTCTCCACGATCTCAATGAGTTGTTCTTAGAGTCTGGTCACCACGGGTTTCCAGTGGTGGATGACGAGCAAAAACTGGT
>JAPKDE010000020.1 GCA_028822675.1 Dehalococcoidia bacterium
AAACTTAATAACAATAATCTTTGGGAATAAGTATTTATAAATGTAATACACCTGTCCAATATAAAGCGTAACAACGGTTCCCTGTAATACTGCTGAAAGACTAGGAAAACCATTTCCAAGGCGCGGTGGCCCAACCCGCGTAGCACTCCCACCCAGCGATCCTACCCAGCCACAGGCGGTGGCTCATAGAAAAAAGGCCGCGAGTTAGACGCGGCCTTTTTGTTTGCCTTTGAAGCCGGGCTTGAGAAAGCCCGTGTCAGTTACAGGTGTGTTAGACCAACACCGGATTCGTATTCTTGCGGTAGATCTGAAACCGGTGGCGAGTGGTGTCAGCAATGATCACCCGGTTATTTTGGCCCATCTTCACTGCGCAGGGTGCCCACAGCACCCGCTCCGGGGTGAAATTCCGGATGCCGTTGCGCTGCCGGATCATGTCCGGGTTGGACTTGAGCTTGGCGACTCCCATGTTTGAGAGATGGCCGTCACCGGTGAACTCGGTGATGAACCGGCCCTCAGGAGTTAGCACCTGCACTCGATTGTTTAGCCAGTCGGCAATGTAGATGTCGCCGTCCTGGTCAACACACACGCCAGTGGGGCGGTTGAACTGCCCAACGGGCGCGTCTGATGTGGTGATTCCACCCTTGATGACCGCATTGGAGCAATCACCGCCGGTTCCGGGCGTCCCCGCAGCGCCGGGCGTGCCAAATGTAGCCAGCCATTTGCCGTCTGAAGTGAATGACTGGACGCGGTCGTTACGCCAATCGGCGACAAAGATATTATCGACAGCGTCCAGGCACATGCCCCAAGGCAGATTGAACTCGCCGTTGGCTGATCCGGCCGAGCCGAACTTGCCCAGGAACTTGCCGTCCAGAGTGAATTTCTGTATCCGGTTGTTACGGCTGTCCACGATGTACAGGGTGTCATCCTGGCCAACAACGATCCCGGCAGGGCGGTTTAATTCCCCGTCACCTGAGCCGTGGGTGCCCCAGTGGGAGATGTATTCGCCGTCTTGGTCGTATTTGGTAACCCGGTGGAGCCATTCATCTGTGACATAGACGTTGGTGTCTTTGTCCAGGGTGATGCCCACCGGCCAGATGAACTGGCCTGGTTCTTCGCCGTAGGAGCCGAAGGTGGAGATGTACTCCTCGCCGTCCTCTCCCAGGCTGAACACCGTCAAACGTGTGCCGTCGGGCCGGTCTTCGCGCCCTCGGTTCACGATGTAGGCGATATCGTCATCGGTCATGGCAAAGTCTATGGGATAGCGCACCCCGGCGCCCATATGCTCCGCCCGTCCGGCCGTGGACTCGTAGGTGTAAGTGCGGTCGTTGATGCCAAGAAACACACTGGCCATGATTTCACCCCTTGTTGTTGGAATTCACAGGACTCAAGCTGGCGATTACCGGTTTAAAGCCCCGCTTTGGCGGCCTCTTCTCGCATGAATTTCAGGTAGTCGTTGGTGGCTGTTTGCAGCAACGTTTGGACGGTGCCGTGGAAGTACTGCACGCCCAGGTCTAAGAACTTGGGTACCAGGTTCTCCGGGCAGCTAACGCCGGCGAACTTACCCGCATCACGGATAATTTTCACGCCCCGCTCCATGACTTCTTGGACTTCAGGGTGGGTCTGCTGGCCAACGTAGCCCATGGACTGAGACAGGTCACCGGAGCCGATGAAGAAAACGTCGACACCGTCCACCTGAACCATCTCCTCTAGGTTGTCGATGGCCTCCAATTCTTCCAGCATCAGACAGACCAGGGTGTTCTTGTTGGCTTCTATTGCGTAGTCTGCAGTTGAACCGGAGAACCCAAACCCGGCGGGTCGGCTGCGACTGAAGATGCCACGCTGGCCGTCGGGATAGTATTTGCAGGCCTCAACGGCGTTTTGGGCTTCCTCAGCGGTGTTGACGTGGGGAACTTGGACGCCCCAAGCGCCGCGGTCAAGGAAGGGGCAGATAAATTCAATTTCGTTGCCGATGGGGCGCACCAATGGCGCCATGCCGGTTAATTCAGCAGCCCGGATCATATCTTCAACGTTACTAACTGTTACGTCACCGTGCTCATTGTCCAGCAATATCCAGTCGTAGCCTAGGCTCCCAAGCATCTCCACAACCGTGGCAGATGGGAATGTGAGCATGGTGCCAAAAACTGCTTTGCCGTCGTTTAACTTCTGCTTTAGGGTATTCTCCCGCATCTAATCTCTCCAAAAATTGATCGCGCCTGATTTTGACTGGAGTATACTACGCGCCACACCCAAACGGTCCGCCAGCCCACGCCTGACAACCCAGGTATTTGTTTGCTGTTGACCCAAATTCAAGACGGGTGTTGGGTGTACTCAAAAAATGGACGACATTGACCCAAATATGACAGGCTCCGAATCCGGTGATTCCGACCTACCCGTCATACTTTCTTTTGTGGCTGATTGGCCAAACCTGATAACCTTGGCCGGACTCTGCGGCGGCGTCTTGGCGATCTTCTTTGCAGTGGAGCAAAATTACCCTGCCGCGATCATAGCCATGCTCTGGGCTGTGACCTTTGACTGGTATGACGGTGTGGTGGCCCGCCGCATCACAGACCGAAGCGATGCCCACCGGGCCATCGGCGGCGCAATGGACTCCCTGGTCGACCTGGTCACCTCGGGTGTGGGACCGGCGATATTGCTGCTGAGCGTCACAGATTTCAGTGGTTGGGCTTATCCGGGAGCCTTGGCGATCATCATGGCCGGAGTGTTGCGTCTTTCCTACTTCAACGTCTACGGGGTGGATAGCAGCGGCAAGATAGCCGGGCTGACCATCGATAACTCACCCATAGCGGTCTCTTTGGTCTTCTTCTTAGAGAGTTTCATCGACCACAGCGCATTTGTAGCCATTCTCTACGCTACAGTTTTGGTCATGGCAGCTTTGCACGTGGCACCATTTCGTCTGCCCAAGGCCGTCCAAATTTTCTACTACATCTTCACGACGTACGTGATTGTGGCCACCGTGGGTTACGCCTTTATCTGGGCAACCCAATAACTAAAATCTTATTTGGAAGGCAGGAGCCTGAAGAAATGGTTTTGCAGTTTGGGCCAGGAAATGTGCAATTGAGAGAGCGTCCAAGGTAACGCCCCAAAGCTCAAGGGAGCAGTGGCTCGGAGAGCTCCCCACGTAAGAGAGCCAAGCGCCAATGATTGCTTGGGCAGAAAGGGCAGTAGTTTGCGGCGTAGGTCAACCATCTCTTCTGCAATCACCATGCTGGTGTAACCGGGATTGCCGCGCACGTCCACGTCCGGAATACCGGCTTCTAAAATGAGCTTCTTATATAAATCAACGCTGCGGTAGATCACCTGGTAATCTCCGATGGGCGTCACCACACCCTTTCTGACAGTGGACTCCCGCAGGATGATGGTCCCGCCGCTGCTGAGACGCTCCTTAAGGCTGTGCAGAAGCTCCACAACGTCTGAGTCCTTCAGATACATCATGAGGCCGCCCAGAAAGATGAAATCAAAAGGGCCATCGGGAAGGTCTTCCCGGCCGTCCCCCTGATAGACCTCAGCGTTTGGCAGATGGGCAACCCGTTGTTGGGCTGCCTCAACCATGGGGCCGCTGCGCTCCACGCCCACCGCTGATTTGAATTGGTTGGCAAATATCTCCACCCAAGCGCCTGCGCCACAACCAACGTCCAGGACGCGTCCCGAAGTACCAACGGCGTTGAGCCATGGCTGTATCGTTGCGAGTTCCCGGCTGAGCCGATACCCAACCGCGCTGGCGGGGAGGTTGTGCTCATGGGTCATCATGCTCATGGCCGCTGCGGCCTCAAAGCCGCCGGTGCCCTCGAAATAACGCTTTACGGCATCGTCGTCTATTTGTGTTTCGGGCGACTGCTCTTGATCAGATGACACCTTTTCGGCCTCCTGTGTTCTTTAATCAGGCCAAAATGAGCCTGAATTGACGCTGCTACGGAATTGCATCCGAGATTTACAGGAGTATACTATGCGGCACATCGGAGGGCGGTTAGTTTGCGCTTGCTTGAATTGGTTATAAACCGCTAAAAAAGACTAAAATTGTCTAAAAGTGTGAATTGCGTCCTTTACCACCAATTGTTATAATGTTAAGTATCATTATTTAGGATACTGCAAAGCATTAAGAATCGCGTTTGCAGAAAGCTGAACGGGAAGCTGAACGGAAAGCTCAATTTGCAAGAAAGTTGGGGGTGCAAGAATGTTTCCAGAAGTAACGCTGGTAACGCCCACTCGCGAAGATATTCAGCGGATGGCTGGATGGTTAAGTGATCCAGACGTCAGCACTGTTTGGTACGGCGTTGGGGATGACGGAAAACCCCTGCATACCACCTATATCCCAGAAACCCTGTTGGCTGGCGGTGACGCCGAATGGGATCAGGTATTCAACGATGACAACCGCACCGTCTTTTCAGTCTATAGCGGAGACGGTGAGCACATCGGTGAGGGCCAGTTGTTGGTTGAATGGCCTCTACTTGAGGCCCGAGCCGACCTTCTGATTGGCCGGAAAGACCTATGGCATCACCACTACGGCACCAGCGCCCTCATTGGGCTGTTGGACCACGCATTTGGCCCCTTGGGTCTCCACCGTGTCTGGGTTGATGTCCCCGAATACAACGATCCGGGTCTGCTCATGGCCCAGCATGTGGGATTCGTTGTGGAAGGCCGCCTACGAAAGACTCACCCCAAGAATAACGAATGGTTTGATTCCACTGTCCTGGGCCTGCTGTCTGAGGAATATCCAAGACGCCGCGCCAGATTGATGGAAACGGCAGTAATTTAAGGCATTATTAACAATTGTCGAGACCGGTTTGGGTCTAGATCGATTCTTTGAGAAGATTCGGCCCTTCAAAATAACCTGGGTGAGAACCTGGTTAATCAGCAAACTATTTTGACAACACGGAGGGACCAGCAATGCCTGTAATCACCATTAACGGCCCCATAGGATGCGGATCGGTCACCATCGGCCAGATGGTAGCCGAGCAGTTGGGGATCAACTTTGTAGACCGAATGATCTTTACTGAGGCGTCGCGTATCGTTGGCACGCCTGTTGGCACACTCATTGCCAAGGAACAGCGGGTGGATCGCTTTCGCGACCGTTTGGGTCGGTTTGTTCAGACCATGTTGGAGCGCTCAGCCATGTCTGGTGTGAGCGGCGAGCCCTACTTTGGCCGGGGAATTGAGAACTTGCCTCCCGAGACGTATATGGACTTGACCGGCGAGGGCGGCGGCATGGCCCAAAAACTGGATGACAAGACCTTTATAGAAGCCACAACCAAGGTGGTGAAAGGTATCCACGCCAAAGGCGATGCGGTTATCATTGGCCGCGGCGCGAACCAGATTCTAGCCGACGCCCCAAACACTTTGCATGTGGGGTTAATCGCTCCCATGTCGGTGCGTGTTGAAACGCTAATGGCCCGTGAGAATTTTGAGCGGGAAGAGGCTGAGATTCACGTTGAAGAACTGGAGCAGGCACGAGAAGACTTCGTCCAAAAGTTCTGGAAAGTTCACCCCGATGAATCCAAGCACTACCACATGATGTTGAACATGGGCCGAATGTCTCCAAAGATTGCAGCCGAGGTAATTGCCCACGCGGTAAGTGACCTGACTCCTTGATTCCTGCTGCCTCGATACAGAGACGAATAAATAAGGGAATGGCTGCAAGCCGTTCCCTTATTTATGTTTGTGGTTGGAATGCTCTATTTTGGCCGCTTAGTTGGGCAGGTAAAAGATAGATGTTTCCTTATTCTGACGCCAGCATCCAACACAAGACCTTCCCCTACGTAAATTCCGTGCTCATAGGCATGAGCGTCTTGGTGTTTTTCTATGAGATTTTCTTGGGCGGGATTGGAACGATTACTGGCAGCGGTGGCCTGGACCTGGACATATTTTTCTTCAAATGGGGATTTATCTCCCAGGAACTAACGTCTGGCGATGCCTTTGACACCCTGAATACGGGTTTCTCGACGGTGGGTATTGAGACGCCAGTGCCTACGGTGTTCACCATCTTCTCTTCAATGTTCATGCACGGCGGATTCATGCACATTGCGGGCAACATGATGTTTCTCTGGGTGTTTGGCGACAATCTTGAAGATAAGTTTGGCCACGTTAAATATCTAATCTTCTACGTAATTTCCGGAATCGCCGCCACCTTGGCCCAATGGGCGATCAACACAGGTTCTGAAGCGCCCCTGATTGGAGCCAGCGGAGCCATTTCCGGGGTGTTGGGCGCTTACCTGATGATCTACCCCCATACCCAGGTCAAGGCCCTAATCGTCCTCTACATCATCACGGTTTTGGAGATGCGGGCCATGTGGCTGTTGGGAGCCTGGTTCGTCTGGCAATTGATACAGGGGTCGATATCATTGGGCATGGCGGATTCGGTGGGTGTGGCTTTCTTCGCCCACATTGGCGGGTTTGTGGCCGGCATGGTACTGGCGGTGTTGTACAAACTGGCCAAGCATGAATCACTGATGCCTGGCGGCAATAACCACGTGGAGCCGTGGGACCGCTGGTACCAAGCAGGGCGCGGGAGAGACTGAGGCCCTGCGAGCTATTAAACGCTAAAACCCCGATCAGGTTCAGAATAAAAGAAGGCCCGCATTAAGCGGGCCTTCTTCTATTTGAGTAACTGGATTCAGATTTTGGGTAGGCGACGGCTACTCTTCCGTTTCAAACGGGTAGCCGCGCTCAATCCAAGCCGGAGTGCCAGCTTCGTCTACCACCTGCACGTTATCGCGGCCATCACGCTGCAAGATGCTGCCGGCGGTGGTGGCCCGCATACCGGCGGCGCAGACCGTGACCACGGGTAGTTCTCTGGGTAGGCCGTCCAGATGCTCCTGAAGCTCTCCAAGCTCAATGTTCAGTGCCCAGGTTATATGGCTCATGTCGTATTCGTTGCGCTGCCGCACGTCGATCACCATCGGCGCCATTGGTTGTTCCTGAGCCTGCTTGAGCGAGTCCAAGTCCAGTCGGTTGGAGACTTCCACCGCCAGCCCGGCTGATTGCCAAGCTTCGATTCCTCCGGCCAAAAAGCCGTGCACCCGGTCAAAACCGATGCGAATTAATTGACGCATCATGTCATCGTGATGACTGGCGTCAGATGAGAGCAGCACCAGTGGCTGTCCCCAAGGGACTACCCAACCAACCCAGGTTGCCATGGCATTACCGTTCTAACTGTCTCAACAAACATTTCAGTTTACCTCAGGATGTGAATACGGATCCCTAGATTTCATGACCGCCGGTGTGGCGATGAAGCGTTGTTAATGCGGGCGGCTGTGAATATTAAAAACCGCCGGAGGCATGACGCCTCCGGCGGTAAAATTCACCAGATATTAGCAGAGTGGGTAACCGAGACCGTTTACTAGGGTTTGCGCACTGTAATTGGGACCGAGTGGATGGAGTTAACCTGGTAACCACGGAAGTTCCAGGTGGCCAACATCGGCTGCACGTTGCCAGCGCTGTCGGTGGCGCGGCAGCGGAGCAGTGAATGCCCCAGATTGTTGGCTTCCCAGTCAATCTCGAAGTGTTGCCAGGAGTAATTCCCGTTGGGCTCTTCAAGTTTGGCTTCGCGCCAGACTCGATCGTCGTCGGTGCTGACCTCAACCTTGGTGATGTCCCCGTCGCCAGACCAAGCCACACCCTTGATGGTGTAGGAGCCTGGTGCGAGGATGGAACCCTTGGCCGGGGTGCTGATCAATGATTTTATCTTCAGCGAAGTTACTCGTTGCACCTGGGCGTCGGACTTGCCGTCCGTTGCCGGGTAGATGCGGTAGTCCATCTCATGGAACCCGCCGTTGGCGTGGTCCATGACCGTGATTTTGTCCAACCATTTCACGGAGGCCATGCCATACCATCCGGGAACCAGCAACCTAATGGGGAAGCCGTGATCCTTGGGCAGGGTTTCTCCGTTCATCTCATAGGCTAGCAGGGTGTCTTCATTGAGCAGTTTTTCCAGCGGCACGCTCATGGCATAGGTCAATTGATTGCCTGAGTGTGCATCTTTGCCTGAGTCTGTGCCTTCAAACAGGACATCGGTGGCCAAGGCTTTCAGGCCGGCCTGCTCTAGTACTGTTTTGACTGACACTCCCTTCCAGCGGGAGACACTGACTGCACCGTTATCCCATTGAACACCCTCTGCTGGGGGCTGCATGGTTGAGCGGCTATTGCCGGCACATTCCATGAGACTGACGACCTCATGACTAGGCATCTTGAGCAGGTCATCGTAAGAGAGGTTCAGGGCATTGTTAACGTCACCGGTGACGGGTAGTGAGTAATCTGCGGAGTTGATCTGGGGGGCGGAAAAGTGGCTGCGGACAAAGTGGCCTTCATTGGAGGAGACGAGGACATCTAGGTTTGGAAGAAATACACCTGCACAAAGTGGGTCTCCAGATAGAACATTCAGCTCGCTAGTGGATTCTAAATCTGGCATAACTGCCTCCTTATTTTGATGCGTGGTATTGACGAAATTCGCATGGGACGAGAATCAATTCATCAATCAGATGAGATACGAAAATCCAGTGGTTCTGTACGGGAGATATTGATTCGTCGAAAACGAGAAAGCCGTTGCGCAAGAACCCTGGACTGAATGAAATCTAACGACAAGACCGAGAGCCAGATGCAATCCCCGGAAGCCTCAAAACAAAAGTTTTAGAGGTGTTATATCGCCTGGCTAGGAGCCGCTGACCGTACACCCATGACTGGCAGTGGTGGCCATCAGAATAATGCCAATCAAAAAGAGAAGAACGAATGCCCGTTGGGCGCGTAATCTAGGAAAGCGCATCCTTAATAATCACTCCGGTTCCGTATTGCAGATGAGGAGCCTACGGGTTGTCCCCAGCCGTGCATAAATCGCTGTGGGAGTATATCGCAACTGACGCAGGGCAGTACAGACCCAAAAGGGTCGAGTAAATCGAGTTGTCATAATGCGCTAAAATTTTACTGACGAAATCCCAACACGTGGCAGGATTAGCCGCTCTGTTATGAGAGTAAACCAGGCATGAGACTACACCTGGGATTGTGATAATATACGCCAAGACTTTATTAAGGTATCCATAGGGCAGACAACCCGTGCGTATTGAGTCCTAAAACGGACGACTCGAATGCAACTTAATTCACCGATATTTAACTAACGGCTAGGAGCGAAAGAATGCTTGAGTACAAGCCCAATACGGTCCTCTCTAATGAAGAATTTGACACTGTCGGAACCAATCCGATTCGTCATGACGGCGCCGAGAAAGTAACCGGACGCGCCAAATACGGGGCAGACACGATTCTGCCCGGAATGCTCTACGGCAAGATCCTTCGCAGCCCTCACGCCCACGCGGTGATTAAATCCGTGGACACCAGCGCTGCGGCTGCCCATCCGGGAGTCCACGCGGTGGTCACCTCCGCTGACTGGCCTGAGACTTCCATGAAGCTTGTTGACCTGGCCGAGGGTTCCATCCACAACCTTGGATTCTTGAGCATGAACGTCTTGGCCCGAGGAAAGGCTTTGTACAAGGGGCACGCCATCGCCGCCGTGGCGGCGGTCAGCGCTCACGTTGCCGAAGAAGCGACGAAGCTGATCAAAGTTGAATACGAAGTCCTCAAGCCTGTGCTTACAGCCATTGAGGGCATGAAACCCGATGCGCCGATTCTGCACGAGCGTTTGGCTTCCGTTGCCAGCCCGGCTCTCCGACCCGGCGGGTTGTTGGACGACAATGCCGACAGCATGCGCACCAACATTGCCAATGAATTTGAATTCAATCTGGGTGACGTTGAGCAAGGCTTCAAAGACGCCGACGTAATCGTTGAAAAGACTACCACTACCCAGGCGGTTCACCAAGGCTACATCGAGCCCCAGGCCGGTGTGGCCCAATGGTCGGAAGATGGCAAACTGACCATCTTCTCCAGCAGCCAGGGTCAGTTCACAGTCCGCGACCATACCGCCCGGTTCCTAGGAATCTCAGTGGGCCAGGTAAAAGCGGTTCCGATGGAGATTGGCGGAGGATTCGGGGCCAAGGGCATCACGTACGTTGAGCCCATCGCAGCCCTGCTTTCTCAAAAGTCCGGCCGACCGGTCAAAGTCCAATTGTCTCGAACCGAAGTATTCGAAGGCACTGGCCCCACTTCCGGCACACAAATTAGTGTAAAACTTGGTGCGACCAAGGACGGCAAATTGATTGCCGCCGAAGCCGAACTGATTTACGAAGCTGGGGCGTTCCCCGGCTCTCCCGTTGGCGCTGGTATCCAGTGCATGATGGGCCAATATGACATTCCTAACGGCCATTTGAAGGCCATTGACGTGGTGGTCAACCGCCCCAAAGCGGCAGCCTACCGCGCACCGGGCGCACCGGCTTCAGCATTCTGCATGGAAACCGCCATGGACGAGCTGGCAGAGAAACTGGGGATTGAGGCGCTGGAATTCCGGTTGATGAACATCGCCTCCGAGGGAGTCCGCCGGGTGACCGGCCCCATGACTCCGTTCGTTGGGTACACAGAGACCCTGCAGGCAGTCAAAGACCACCAGCACTACAACACCAAGTTGGAAGGCAAGAAGAGGGGCCGCGGATTAGCCACCGGTTGGTGGGCCAACAACTCCGGCCCTGCATCGGCATTACTCGTAGTCAACTCAGACGGCACTGTCAGTCTGACCGAAGGTTCACCGGACATCGGTGGTAGCCGTGCCGCCATGGCCATGCACGTGGCCGAGGTTCTGGGTCTTCCCATTACTGACATCAAGCCCCAGGTGGGCGATACCGACAGCATTGGCTTCACCTCCAACACCGGCGGCAGCAGCGTAACCTTCAAGACCGGTTGGGCCTGCTACAACGCTGCTCAGAGCGTGAAACAGCAGATGGTCGAACGGGCCGCTAAGATCTGGGAGATTCCCGACACCGACGTTGAGTACAAAGAAGCGGTCCTGCAGCACATCTCGGATCCGGAACTAAAGTTGAACTTCAAGCAGATCGCCGCGAGGATGATTCCCACCGGCGGCCCCATCGTGGCCTCTGCTGGCGTGAACCCGCCCGGTCCTGGCCCGTCCATTGCTGTCCACCTTGTTGACGTCGAAGTCGACACGGATACTGGCAAGGTCGAGATTTTGCGTTATACCGCAGCTCAAGACGCCGGAAAAGCCATCCACCCCGCCTACGTTGAAGGACAGATTCAAGGCGGCGCGGTGCAGGGCATCGGCTGGGCGCTCAACGAAGAGTATGTCTACGACGACGAAGGAGCGCTCCTAAACAGTAGCTTCCTAGATTACCGGATGCCCACCAGTCTGGACCTGCCGATGATTGATACGATTATTGTGGAGGTTGCCAACCCCGCCCACCCTTACGGTGTCAGGGGCGTTGGTGAAGTTCCGATTGTGCCTCCAATGGCTGCCATATCCAACGCGATTTATGACGCCATTGGCATCCGAATGAACGACCTGCCCATGTCTCCGGATAAGATCCTGGAGGCTCTCTGGGCCGAAGAGGGCAAGTAACAAAAGATGGCGGAAGTATGGATACCGCCAAAGCTCCAGCAGTTGACCGACGGTAAGCAACAAATCCAAGTGGAAGGCACAACCGTCCGTCGATTGATCAACAACCTCGAATTGTTGCATCCGGGTATAAAGGACTTCCTGTGCGATGAAATGCAGGAAGATTTGGTTCCCGGCCTGGCCGTCATCATCGACGGCGAGGTCAGCCTCCTTGGGATGTTGGACAAGGTCAAAGAGGACAGTGAAGTGCACTTTCTCCCTGCCATCGGTGGCGGCTGAAAAAGCACCGAACAAACTTGGTTCAGAATTAAATGGCGGGGCTAGCGGAAACGTCGGCCCCGCCATTTGTACACCTAAACACTGGCGTAACATTAGTGAAATCAGTAACTCAGGAAGTGGACCATGTCTCAAGCTCAACAACCCACCAGAGTTCGCCCTAAGTTCAGCCCGCAGTCACAACGTGAAGTTCGCCGTAACACCCAATTGCGGCAAGCTAGGACTTGATACGGCCACCTGGCCGGCGTTGCCGGTATAGCGCTGATGGATGAGATGCTGAGTCTGGATTGGCTGGCAGAAGATGCGACTCCGATTTCTGGTAACAGATTGGGTTACGCACTGACACCCAAAGGCCGCCAAGCCATGGAAAAACTCGGCGTTCCGGTAGGTGAAGCTGCCCGATCCACCGGTAATTTCGCGTTTGGCTGTCTTGATTGGACCGAGCCGGGGCATCATCTGGGCGGGTCTTTGGGCCGGGCCGTAACCACTTTCCTATTTGACCAAGGATTTTTGGGTCGGACTCTGGGCAATAGAGAAGTGACTCTGCAGGGCTGCCCCGACGCCTGGTTGAACTAAACCCAGTAACTCCTCGCACTTAAACTACCGGTTCAACTGGCCGTACCAACTAAACCAGACCAGACCAAATAAATCGGAGCGTGTCTGACCGTGTACGTGATTGGAATCGACGTTGGTGGTACGTTCACCGACTTTGTGGTGGCCCAACAAGGCCAAGCTCCCCGTTATTTCAAGACTGCCTCCACTCCCAACGACCCTTCAGAGGGGTTGATGGTTGGCCTGAACGATGCTGCCACCGCCCACGGGCTGTCTTTGGAAGAATTTTTGGCGTCGGCCGACATGATTATCCACGGCAGTACCGTGGCCACCAACACCCTGGTTGAGCGCAAGGGTGCCAAGGTTGGCCTAATCACCACCGACGGCTTCAGAGACCTGTTGGAGATGCGGGAAGGGCTGAAAGAAGACCGCTACAACCTGCGTATGACCCCGGTGGAGCCGCTGGTCCCCAGATACCTGAGGGCGGATGTTCCGGAACGGGTCTTGGCCGATGGCAGCGTGAAGTTCTCCCTGGATGAAGATGCACTTAACGCATCCCTAGACGAACTTGAAAAAGAGGGTGTAGAAGCCCTGGCCGTCTGTTTTCTGTTCTCCTACCTGAACTCCGCCCACGAGGACCGGGTTGGCGAGATCATCCGGGCCAGGTTCCCTGGGATGTACACCTCGCTCTCGTCCCAGGTCATTCCCCAGATCAAAGAGTTTGACCGCCTAAGCACCACGGTAATCAACTCCTACGTTGGCCCGGTGTTGGGCCGCTATCTTGAGAACCTGCAAAAACGACTGACATCGTTCAAGCAGGCAGGCGATTTCCTGATCATGCAGTCCAACGGCGGTGTTGCGCCCATCGAAGACTCACGGATTTTGGCGGTCCGTTCGATATTGTCCGGCCCTGCGGGCGGCGTGGCTGGCGCGGCTGCCTACGGTCGGCTGGTCGGCACTTCCGACATCATCGCCTTTGATATGGGCGGCACCAGCACCGATATTTCATTAATCGAGAATGGCGCGCCCCATCTCAGCACTGAGAAGTTTGAGGCGGGGTGGAAGATATCGGTCCCAATGATCGATATTCACACCATGGGCGCTGGCGGCGGCAGCATCGCTTCAGTTGGCCCCGGCGGGATCATGCAAGTGGGGCCGGAGAGCGCGGGTGCCCTGCCTGGCCCGGCCGCCTACGACAAGGGTGGCGATCTCCCAACAGTGACCGACGCCAACTTGGCCTTGGGATATCTGGATGCCAACAACTTCCTGGGCGGCAGCGCAAAACTGGACACCAGCCTGGCCGAGAAAGCCATCGCCGAGCACGTGGCCAAGCCCGTTGGTCTCCCCATGATCGAAGCAGCAGACGGCATCTCTGAAGTTGTTTCAACATTGATTGCTGAGGGCATCCGGCTGATGTCGGTGCAGCGTGGCGTTGATCCGAGACGGTTCACGATGATGGCCTTCGGCGGCGCAGCAGGATTGCAGGCGGGAAAAGTCGCCAGGCAACTTAATGTGGAGAAAGTGATTATCCCGGCGGCAGCAGCAGTGCTCTCCGCCCACGGCATGCTCGCAACCGACCTGAAATACGACTACTCCAGATCCCATCCAACGGGACTGCTGGGCATGGACCTGGCCGTCATCAGAGACATTGTGGCTGGGATGGAGTTAGAGGGCCGCGAAAAGCTGTTGGCTCAGGGCGTGCCAGAGTCCGATATCGAGATTTCAGTATCAGCAGACATGCGTTATCTGGACCAGATCTATGAAGTAAACGTGGCTACTCCGGACTTGAGCCAAGACGCTGACGCCTTGCTAGCCCAGTGGGCGGCCAACTTCCACCAGCGCTATCAAGAACTGTATTCCTACAATCAGTCGGAGCAGGAGATACGCCTGGTCACCCTGCGTGTCAGCGTGGTGGGGCGACTGCCCAAGCTGGACCCGCCACCCCTGGAGACCGGCAGTTCTAGCCCTCCCAAAGAAAAAGGTCGGCGCAACATCTACTTTGGCGGCTGGGTCGACGCTCCGGTCTACGAGATCGGAGACCTCTCTCCGGGCAACTCAGTGAGCGGTCCGGCTGTTTTGGAATCGGATTTCACCACAGTGTTGGTTGAGCCGGGCGACACGGCAACCATCGACCCTTACGGTGGTATCGAATTGTTGGTGTCCTTGGAATCTCAGACCGACGATTTTAGCGCAGCATCAACGGACCGCCCCGACCCGGTGACGCTGGCTGTGGTGGAGCACCGGCTGGAGTCCATTGCCCTAGAGATGACCGAGGTTATGCTGCGGACGGCCATGTCCCAGATTCTTAACTCCAGCCGTGATTTCTCAACCGCACTGTTGGATGGCGATTGCCAGTTGGTGGCGCAAGGCGAAGGGATTCCAGTGCACGTCAGCGCACTGCCGGTGGCCGGGGCGGCGGTACGGGATTACTTCGGCGATTCTATTGCCGAGGGTGACCTGTTTATCCTGAACGACCCGTATTTCGGTGGCAGCCACCTACCTGACATAACCATCATCAGACCCGTTTTACACGAGGGCAGGTTGCTGTTCTATGCAGTAAACCGCGCTCATCACAGCGACGTCGGCGGAGGCACTCACGGGGGCTATAACCCTAGAGCCAGTGAGATATTCCAAGAGGGCATTCGCATCCCGCCTCTGAAGCTGTACGACAAGGGCGTGCCCCGGGAAGACGTCTTGCAGATGCTGTCGGCCAATGTGCGCCAGCCGGAGAATTTTTTGGGCGACCTGAACGCTCAGATCGGCTCGGTGATGATTGCGGCGCAGCGAATCTCGGAACTTTTAGAGAGTTACGGGACCGACCGATTGCTGGCGGCAGTTGAGGAAATACTGGCCGCCACCGAGCGGCAGGTGCGGCAGTTCATTTCGGGATGGCCCGACGGCGTCTATCATGGCGAGTCTCTGGTTGATGATGACGGTTTTGACGCCAAACTGATTCCCATTCGGGCCAAGGTCACCATCGCTGATGATTCAATGTCCATCGACCTGGGCGAGTCCAGTCCTCAGGTGACCGGGTTCATCAATAGCGCCTACGCCAACACCCGCTCCCTCGCCCACGCAGCCATCATGTATGTTGCCCCGTCCAATGTGGCGAAGAACGAAGGCTCCATGCGGCCCGTGGAGATCATTGCCCCTAGAGGGTTGATCGTGAACGCCAACCCACCAGCCCCCGTGTGTATGAGTACCAACCACTGTGCCGAGGAGATAGTCGAGGCGATATTCAAAGCCCTGTCGCTGGCCGTGCCCCAGGCAGTGAACGCTGGGTTCTCCCGACGCCTGCGTTACGCCATCACCGGGAAAGACCCGCGCACTGGCCGCACGTTCATCTGGCACTTCTTCTTGGCCCGTGGGGGCGGCGGCGCGAGTTATGGTTACGACGGCTGGCCCAATGTGGGTGAGGTCAACGTGGCCGGTGGCATCCGAAGCCCCAGCATAGAGGTCACCGAAGAGCGGTTCCCGTTCTTCATTCGCCGGCATGAATTGCGCCCCAACTCGGGCGGCAAGGGTGCTTGGCGGGGTGGACTGGGCGGAATCTGCGACCTGGTCTACGAGGGTGAAGGCCAAGCTTTGCTGAATACGGCCGGTGATGGAATAGTTGTGCCGCCGTTTGGGCTATTTGATGGCGAAGACGGCCTGCCCCACGACTATAGAATCATCTCCAATGGGTCGGACCGGGTTCTCGGCTCCAAAGAGACCGAGGTCGTGGTGAATCCTGGCGACCACGTCTACTGCCTTTCCTCCGGAGGCGGCGGCTACGGCGACCCGTCGGAGAGGGACCAAGCAGCAGATGACTGGGACCGGCGGAACGGGTACGTGGGTTAGTTGAGTTAGTAACGAGGCCGGAGTGCGAACTCTTCGACCTCCTCGTGGCTTGCGCTGGACTTGTTACTTCAAGGTCGGGTCCTCAGGCACAAAGTTGAATAGGTCGATTGAGGATTTCTTGACCCGCGTTTCGATAGCGGCCACTACGCCCGCGGTGAACTGTGCGGGAGCAGTATCTCTCGCGGATGCAGGCTCAGGAAGACTTCCTCCGTATTCTACGATTCGCTGGCCGTCTATATTAATCAATGCCCATGGCCCTATGAAGCTGTAACTCTTCTTGTCTGGGTTGACGCTGAGGAAGAACACGATTTTTCCCCCTTGGTCAGGGAACTTGATTCTGGGTAATCTAGATAGGTCTTCGCTGGCCCTCCCTTATAGTTTTAGGACTGAATTTTCGGATACCAGACCATCATCTACCAGAATCCCGGCAATGGAGAATTCGTAATAAGGTAAGGATACTTCAGAGGCTTTGGTATGCCTTCACTCAAGTCGGTATCGGGAGCAGGGTTACACGGTCCTTCCACCCTTTCACCGATGAATCCGGTTATTTCGCCGACCACGATAGCATCGGACACGTTCACGAGTTCTTGCACGGAATCCGGAATTGGAAGCCAGATCGCACTGCTGTCATCGGCAAATCGCGGCTGATTTGGGCTGGGGTTATTCCCCGTTTACGAAAAAACGGATACGGCAATTGCGACCAGAGCAAGAGAAGCAACGAAGAGCTTCAATCGGCGAATTGGCCAGGGCAATGATACGAGGTTCGTCATGGATCGCATTATTTGTAATGGGCCAGTTCGATATACGGCGAGGTAAGTTTAACACCTGCCATAGCAAATCGGATATTATAAATCCATAAAAACTTACCGTTTACGAAGAATCAAGAATCAACCAGTACGTTTGTTTGACGACCTGAACCAACTGGCGTAGCATTGAAAGCATAAACCCACCCCCAGGGGGTATGGGTCGGAGGAACTACCATGTTTCCTGAAGTTAAGGCGGACGCGCTAAAACGTCTGAGCTATATAGAGGGTCACCTCTCCGGCATCCGAAAGATGCTGGACGAGGACAAATACTGCGTCGACATTCTGAAACAGACCTACGCTGTTAGGCGGGCCATCGAGAAGATGGAAAGTCTGTTGCTGGAAGGCCACCTGAAGTCGTGTGTCGTGGAAGGCATCCAGTTAGGGCGAGCTGAAGAGATTGTCGATGAGCTTAAAGACCTTTATATCCTGGCCAACAAGTAAAAATAGCCGATTTAGTTCTGGGGAGTTAAGAAAAATTATGTCTGCATATGTGATCGGAGACATCAACGTTACAAATCCAGAGGTCTTTGCCGAATACGCCGGTAAAGTGCCGGCCAGTAGCGGAGCTTACGGTGGCAAGTACCTGGTGCGCGGCCCCGACAAGTGCGAGCCCGCCGAAGGTGACTGGAACCCAAAACGCTTCGTATTGGCCGAGTACAAAGACTCAGATACCATCAAGGAATGGTACTGCTCCGACGAATATACTGAGCTCACCAGGCTTCGCCAGAGCGCGTCGACTGGTACTTTGTTGGTCGCTGAAGGCGTGGAACCGGCGGACCAAGGAAGAGGCACCGGGACACCCGGTTACTTGATCGGAGACATTGAAGTTACAGACCCAGATTCGTACTCTAAGTACGCTGCGGGCGTTCCGGAAACGGTGGCACTCTACGGCGGGAAATACCTGGTTCGTGGCGTCGCCGGTGAAGAATTAGAGGGTGGATGGACTCCTAAACGCCTGGTGGTTTTGGAGTTTGAGAGCATCCAGCGAGCCAAAGAATGGTACAACTCCCCCGATTACGCCGACTTGAAGAAGATTCGACAGAGCGCATCCAAAGGTAACTTTATCTTTGCTGACGGCGCGTAAATACACCCTGATTGGGTAATCGGCATCAAATTATCGGTGCACAGTAATTGAGAACGAGCTAATGGCAACTGCAAATAAAGACATCAAGAAGATTAACCTTCCTGTGGAGGGAATGACCTGTGCTGCCTGTGTGGGGCACGTAGAAAACGCCCTGAATGACGTACCGGGCGTTATTGAGGCATCGGTCAACCTGGGCACAGAAAAAGCAGCGGTGGAGTTCAACTCCGCCGAGGTAAAGTTCCAGGTGATTCAGGACGCCGTTTCGGGTGCTGGTTACAAACTGGGTACCCAATCGGCCTCGCTGAACATTGGCGGTATGACTTGCTCCGCCTGCGTGAGCCACATTGAAAATGCACTCCGGGATGTGCCCGGCGTGGCTGTTGCCAACGTGAACCTGGGCGTGGAAAGAGCCTCAGTGGAATTTGTCCCTGGCATTGCCGAACTTTCAGACCTGCAGGCAGCAGTGGAAGGTGCCGGCTACCGAGTAGAGGGTTTCAACGACTCCGGAGACCAAGAAAGAGAACTGGAACGGCTCTCCAAGGTTAAAGAGATACGGGAACTGCGGAACCGTCTGACCATGGCCGGCAGCGGCGCCATATTGCTGTTCCTTGGCACATTTGATGTCTTCCCCTGGGTCGGCACGTTCATGGGGCAGAGCTACTACCCGTTCCTGCTTTGGGCGTTGGCGACCCCGGTGCAGTTCTGGGCTGGTTCCAATTTCTATTCATCTGGCCTGGGTGCACTGCGACACGGTACGTCCAACATGCACACCCTGATTGCCTTGGGCACGACCGTCGCCTACAGCTACAGCGTGGTGGTGGTGCTGCTTGACTCCTTCTCGCCTGAGGTGCTGGCCGACAACGGAATAGAAGCCAAGGTCTATTTTGACACCGCCGCCATAATCGTGGCGCTGATACTGCTGGGACGCTTCTTGGAGGCCGGGGCACGAGGCCGAACCTCCGAGGCCATTCGGCGTCTTATTGGTCTACAACCAACGACAGCGCGGGTGGTGCGTGACGGCCAAGAAGTGGATATTCCAGTCGGGCAAGTTGTCATCGGAGATACGGTGCTGGTCCGCCCTGGGGAGAAGATTCCCGTGGACGGCCTGGTGACCGACGGCTATTCTGCGGTGGACGAGTCCATGCTCACCGGCGAGAGTATGCCCGTGGAAAAAGTGCCGGGCGAAAAAGTCTTCGGCGCAACGATAAATACCAATGGTGCTTTGTATTTTGAGGCCACCCAAGTGGGCGGTGAAACGGTCTTGGCCCAGATAATTCGTCTGGTGGAAGACGCCCAGGGCTCCAAGGCACCAATCCAACGCTTGGCTGACCAAGTGGCGTCCTACTTTGTGCCCGCGGTCATCGTCGCATCATTGGCAGCGTTCGCTTTCTGGATGCTGTTGGGCCCGGCACCCGTTTTGACCTTCTCCACATTGGTCCTAGTTTCAGTGCTGATTATCGCCTGCCCCTGCGCCCTGGGTTTGGCCACACCAACGGCAATCATCGTTGGCACCGGAATGGGAGCAGAAAAAGGAGTCTTAATCAAGCAGGCACAGGCCCTGGAGATTGCCCACAAGGTCGATACAGTGGTCTTGGACAAGACCGGCACGCTCACCACCGGAAAACCGATTGTGACCGACCTGGTGGCTCCTGACGGCGTTCCAGAGTCCGAACTATTATTCTTGGCGGCGTCCGCCGAGCGCGGCTCCGAGCACCCACTGGGTGAAGCGATTGTCAGTGAAGCCCAAGCCAGGGGCCTCAATTTGGAGCCGGTGACTGATTTTAGAGCCATCCCCGGCCGTGGTATCTCAGCCCAGGTTAAAGGGCAAATGGTACTGTTTGGCAATCAGGCTCTGATGGAAGAATCCGGCGTGGAGTTGGACAACCTGGTTGGGCAAGCCTCAGAATTGGCGTCACAGGGTAAGACGCCGATGTATTTGGCCTCAGATAATAAGGCGATGGGCCTGATTGCGGTGGCTGACACCGTGAAACCGGAGGCATTTTCCGGCCTGGCCAGATTGCGCCAGATGGGCTTGGACGTGGTGATGCTCACCGGCGATAACGTTCAAACTGCCCATGCAATTGCGGGCCAATTGGGCGTAGAAAATGTAGAAGCCGAAGTTCTGCCCCAGGACAAAGCCGCTGTCATCAAGAGGCTGCAGTCCGAGGGCCGGGTGGTGGCAATGGTCGGCGACGGCATCAACGATGCCCCAGCCTTGGCCCAAGCCGACGTTGGTTTGGCCATGGGCAGCGGTACTGACGTTGCCATGGAGTCGGCCGACATCACTCTGATGCGCAGCGATGTTAATGGTGTGGCTACGGCTCTAGATCTGAGCCGTCAGACCATCCGGACCATCAAACAGAACCTCTTCTGGGCGTTTTTCTACAATGTGATGCTGATTCCCGTGGCAGCAGGGGTTTTGTACCCTGTCTTCCAAGGAGTTGGTGGTGTGCCTGGCGGCCTGGAGTTCTTTTTTGGGGAACAGGGCTTCTTGAACCCGGCGTTGGCCGCGTTGGCCATGGCGTTCAGCTCAGTGACCGTGGTTACCAATTCCCTGAGACTACGGCGCGCCAATATATAAAGTTCAATACTCGATCAGATGCTACGGAGGAGATGATTATGGCTACAGCGATAGACCCGATATGCAAGATGGATGTGGATACTGACAACCCGCCCGGTGGGCAGAGTGAACATGATGGCACAACCTATTACTTCTGCGCCCCTGGCTGCAAGGTGGCCTTTGATAAAGAACCTGAGAAGTATCTAGGCGAGGCTGACGGTCACGATGACCACGGGGATCACGGGCACGACCATGATGAACATGGGAATCACGAAGACCACGCTGACGATGAAGACCACGCCAGTCACGAAGATCACGCTGGCCATGAAGACCACGCTGGCCACGAAGATCACGCTGGTCATGATGACCATGAAGATCACGATCACGGGCCTGGTGGTCACAGTCATGGCCATCACATGCCGGAGCGAGAGGAAGCAGCAACGCCGGCCAACAAACCCGGCTTCTTCGCCAGGTTGTTCGGCAAGAAATAAGAACCCATTGCTGTGATGCCGGATTTCCCCGGCATCTAACTTCTATGTTGCTGTCACTCTAAGCGAAGCGAACGGTCTCGTTGCTGTTGCGGCGACCAAGCTGGGTGGCGACGAGGTTCTTCGACTGACGCCTCAGAATGACATGGTTAGGGAACAGTATTGCTGCGCACAGGTCCTTCGACTAGCTCAGGACGAGCGGGGCGAGAACCTGGCGTAATTCATTCCCGTTATTGATATTGCCAAACCCTTTTTTCTGTCACCCTGAGCGAAACGAAGGGTCTCGTTGTTCTTGCACCGACCAGGTTTGGTGGCGACGAGATTCTTCGGCTGACGCCTCAGATTGACATGGTAAAGGAACAGCATTGCTGCGCCCAGGCCCTTCGACTAGCTTAGGACGAGCGTGGGAGGGGGAAGCCGTTCCCAAGGTTGTGACTACAAGGTTGCTCGGCGCTGGCTGAGGGTTAGGCTTCTGCGCCGTGACAGCGTTTGTACTTCTTGCCGCTCCCGCAGGGGCAAGAAGTGTTGCGGCCTACCTTGCCACCATTGCCAACCGGGGCTGACGCGCGCATCGGGTCATTGATAGCCTTCATGGGGCTTTCTTTGGAGATGGGCGCAGCGGCTTGGCGACGGCCAGTGCCTTGCGGCGGTTGCTCTGTGAGTTGCGCATGGAAAATGGTGTGAATCA
>JAPKDE010000189.1 GCA_028822675.1 Dehalococcoidia bacterium
CTAATTTGCCGTAGAAATCACGGTCTTCCATGGCCTGGTGCGCGCCAGCCACGTTGTCCAGCGGGAATACGTTGGCCACGATGCCGTGCAGCGAGCCGTGGTGTACCACCTTCATGAACTCTGCAAAGGTTCGGTTGCTCCGGCCGCCGCTACCCATGAGTTGCAGTGGGCGGTTGTGGAGCAGGGCCAGGTTCATATCCACCTGAGTGCCGGACGTCACCCCTGTGATGACCAATCGGCCCCGTGGTGCCATGGACAGTAAGTTCTCGTTCCAGATGTCAGCGCCAACACAGTCAAACACCACGTCTACGCCTTGTCCGCCGGTCAATTCTTTTACCCGTTGACTGAAGTTGGGAGTGTCACGGTAATTGATAACTTCATCGGCGCCCCATTCCTTGGCCTTGTCGAGCTTCCACTGGCTGCCGGCGGTGGTAATCACGCGTGCGCCAACCATTTTAGCCATCTGGATGGCCATGCTGCCCACTCCGGAACCGGCAGCCTGGACCAATACCGTATCCCAAGGCTTCATTTGTGCCTGGGTCATCAGGCAGTGCCAAACCGTGTGGGCGGCAATCGGGAGAGTAGCAGCCTCATTGAAGTCCATGGCGTCGGGTATCACGTGGGCATTTTGCGCCGGGGCGGTTACAAACTCCGCGTGCCCACCGTCAAGGTCAACTCCAATTCTCTTGCCGTTAGCGCACGACTGGTCCAACCCAATCATGCAGTTGTCACACACCCCGCAGGTGATTCGGTTGTTCAGAATCACCCGGTCACCAACCTTGAGTGAAGTATTGGCATCTGGGCTGACCGCCGTGATTTCCCCGGCAATGTCGCAGCCTAGAGTGCGAGGCAACGCGCCATTGTAAGACTTGCCGTCGCGGAGGTTCAGATCCAGATGGTTCAGAGCGCTGGCCCTGACGCGAATCATGACCTCGCCGGGAGCAATTTCAGGCTCGGGACGGTCGCCGTAAATCAATTTGTCAGTGCCACCGTGCTCAGTGATGTAAACGGCCTTCATGGGGCTGCCTCCTGGATAATCGGTAAGTTAATTTGAGACTGGGATTAAGCTAAAATCTGCCGCCTAACCGGATAGTGTCAGGCAGGAGAATCATAACCTGGCGTTCAGGCACAGTCAAAGCTGTTTGAGTCCGGTATCAATGGCAGGTAACCACGACTCCCTCCCCAGTCTATTGACCGGTCTGGCAATGTACATCTACTATCCACTAATCGATTCACATTGATCTAAATTAGACAAATAATCCATGAGAAACACGGAGTAAATGATGAGCCTGCCCGAATTTGACGTTTCCGGCCAAAAAGTACTAATTGTTGGCGCTGGCCGGGGTATTGGCAAAGGAATTGCAATGGCGTTCGCTGAGGCTGGCGCTGACGTGGCGATCGCCAGCCTGACCGAGGCTACAGTCGGCAAAGTAGCCACCGAGATTAGGGCGATGGGCCGAATTGCTCTGCCAGTCACCGGAGACGCCACCAAAGCGGCAGGGATGGACAAGATTACATCCGAAGTGCTGGCCGAGTTCGGTCACATAGACACTTTGGTCACGTGTGTCGGCGACTCCATTCGTAAACCAGTGGCCAAACTGCCCGGCACCGACGAAGAAGGCATGACCGAAGAAGACTGGAACCACGTTGTAAATATCAACCTGACCGAGGCTTTTCAGGCGTGTCGGGCCGTTGGTCCCCATCTGCTGGAGCGTGGCCAAGGCTCCGTGATTAATATCTCAGGGTGGGCTTCTTTCAGAGGCCGACCCGGCTATTCGGCATACGACGCAGCCAAAGCCGGGGTCATGCGCTTCACTGAGACCGTTGCCCAGGAATGGGCACCCTACGGCGTGAGGGTCAACGCGGTAGCCCCTGGTTCTTTCCCAGACCCGGAGCAAATGTCAGCCGAGACTTATCAAGCGCGCCAAGAAAGCGCCAAAGGCAGAATTCCCCTAGGACGAATAGGAAACCTGAAAGAGCCAGGTTATCTATGTGTGTTCCTAGCCTCGCCGGCAGCCTCATACATCACCGGACAGACCTGGGCGGTGGACGGCGGCATCAGTATCAAAGCTCCCTAGTCTAGGATTGCTTCATCAAGACAGAGTTCACCAGATTTTTAACCAGAGGTACCAATGGCCATGATGGATTACCCCCTGCTGGTACACCAATTCCTGGAACGGTCCAGCGTGTTTTTCCCCAACAAGGAGATTGTGACCCGTGAAGGGGACGGCACCCACCGCTATACCTATGCAGAACTGATGAAACGAGCATCATGTCTGTCCAACGCCCTGGCAGGCCTTGGTGTGGGCGTGGGGGACCGAGTAGGCACCTTTGCCTGGAACCATTACCGACATCTAGAAGCCTATTTTGCCGCTCCAGCCATGGGCGCAGTGCTTCATACGATAAACATTCGGCTGTTTGTAGAAGATTTAGTTTACATAATCAATCACGCCGAAGATAAAGTGATCCTGGTTGACCCCGACTTGGTTCCCATACTTGAGCCGTTGGTGGCGAGACTGGAGAAAGTGCAGCATTTCATCATAATGACTGATGACCGGAGCTTCACTACCACACTCCCTAACGCAATCAACTATGAAGAACTGCTGTCTGGTGCCTCAGACGAATATTCGCCCGTCAAATTGGATGAGAACGCTCCGGCAGGGCTGTGCTATACCTCGGCAACCACCGGCCGACCCAAAGGGGTCATTTACACGCACCGTGGTCTGGTTTTGCACTCGATGATGGAAGCCCAGGTAGACACCGTTGGATTTAGAGAACGGGACGTGGTCTTGCCGGTGGTGCCGATGTTCCACGCCAATTCCTGGGGAGTGCCGTACACTTCGGCCCTTGTCGGGGCAACTCAGATTCTTACCGGAATTAGACCCGATCCTGAGGTGATCTGCCGCTTATTCGAGTCTGAGAAGGTCACTCTAAGCCTGGGCGTACCAACAATTTGGGTGGGTATCTTGGATTACCTGGAACGCTCTGGCAAAACCTACGACTTTTCCAGCCTGCGTGAGATCGCCAGTGGCGGCTCTGCTGTACCAATCAGCCTGATACAAGCCTATAAAGAAAAATTAGACATCAACTTGGTCCAAGCGTACGGCATGACTGAGGCTGCCCCAGTGATTTCCTACAACCGTGCTAACAGCCAGCTAGACGATATTTCCGAAGGAGACAAACTGAAGCTGGCCGGGACGCAGGGAGCCTTGGTGGCGGGACTGGAGATGCGGCTGGTGGATGATGACGGTAACGACTTGCCGTGGGACGGGGAACAAAGAGGTGAACTCCTGTTCAAGGGCCCGTGGATTGCCGACAGTTACTACAATGATGACCGAAGTTCGGAGACATTCATTGATGGCTGGTACCACAGCGGCGACATAGCCTCGGTAGATCAGTATGGCTACATACAGATAGGTGACCGGGTCAAAGACATGGTGAAGAGCGGCGGTGAATGGATTTCCTCAGTGGACCTGGAAACGGCCATCATCGCGCATCCCGGAGTGCTGGAAGCAGCGGTGGTTGCCATCCCTCATGAGCGGTGGGGCGAGCGCCCCTTGGCTTGTGTGGTTCCCAATTCCGACTCCCAGGGCAAGCTTGAAAAGTCCGACGTTTTGGACTTCATCAGAGACCGGTTTGCGTCGTGGTGGATGCCCGACGATGTGGTGTTTATAGAAGAGATACCCAAAACCAGTGTTGGCAAGTTCGACAAGAAGGTTTTGCGCGAAAAGTACATCGATTACAAGCCTAAATAAAACAAAGAGGTTCAGAAGAATAAGTGGAAGCAGAAGAAGGACAGGCGTGATTGCCTGCCCTTCTTGCTTTATTAACCCCTTGAAACCCCAAAAGGTAACCAAATGACTGCAGAGTTACCCAGCTGCTAGATTGGGTCTCCAACAACGTACCAACTGTCCGGAATCCTAGAATCCGGACGGCAATAGATAGTAAATACAGGCAGGCTTTGGAAGGCAAATAGCATCAATGCTAAATTAGGGGTTAGTGGTGTTGCTGGGGCTAGGGTGCGTAGTCGTGGGAGAGCAGAATCTTGCCATTGACGTTTTCGTCTTCTGGTACCGGCAAGGACATTACACCCTTTGTGTCCAAGAAGCCGTCGATGCCGATGCTGTATTTCCCTGGGACCGTTGCTTCAACGACGATTTGGACTAGACCATCGACGTTGGAAAACGCAATGGGGTATGAGGACAGAGGAGTGAATGCCGCACCTTGGGCAAGAAGGCCCTTGGTGTAAGGGTCGCCATCGGCGTCGGTTATCGAAAGGTCAAATATCACCACCGCCTGGCCCTCGCGTACTTCTTGGTATATCGAAGACCCTGAATAGACCGGCCCACCAGACCCGCCACCACAGCCGATGGCGAGTACCAAAAGCGAGATCACAAGCGCAGTAATTCTGAAGTGTTTTGACCAGTTATAGGTTTTCACGAAACTCCGTTATTCCTCCGGAGCCTGATCTAGGATGTTTTGGAGCCGAGATATTTCCTTCCACAACTCGTGCTGACGGCGGTTGACGTAGAAAAGATATCCAAACAAAATCACCCAGCTCACTGCGAATGCAGCGAACAGATAGGGCAGATTGGACGACGGAAAGTGTGAGCTAAGTAATATGAAGTCTAGCAAGCCAACTCCTTGGATAATGTGCCTGAACAGGGATTATGCATCTGGTGCGGTGCCTAGCGTCCTCTACGGCGGAGGGCAAACCTAATCCGCCCCAGCGCTTCTTCAGTAGTGCGGAGTTCCATGCGCTCCATCACCATGTAGGCAAAGAAGAACACAAACGTGATGAACGAATACAGCAAAACCAACGCCATGGTGCTGTCTAGGGAGTCGGATTTGGCGAAGGGTCCCACCACCGGAGACGGATGGATCGATCTCCACCAGACCACTGAGTAATAGACGATCGGTACATCGACGAACCCGATGATTCCCACTACCGCAGCGTAAATGGCTCCCTTTGACTGGGTTGGGGAGTAGGAACGAACCATCAGATAGGCTACGTAGATCAGCCAGAGGATTAGGGTGGTCGTGAGAC
>JAPKDE010000021.1 GCA_028822675.1 Dehalococcoidia bacterium
TGCTGGTGAATATCAACCGAATCTACAAGATTCACGCCAGCATCAAGATCGTCGGCATAGATTAATCAAGAAAACAGCAAGAATTATTATTAAGGGGAGAGAACATGCCTAGAGTAGTGATCGATCTCAATACTGAAAGTGGCCTGGCGGCCGTGAAGGGCCAATGGAAGTTCGCCCAGGGTCTGGTGCCTGGAGAGCCCAACGAGGGACTGGTCTCCCAACTCGAGGGGTCGCCGGCGCGCCTGGTTGCATATGACGACTCCAGTTGGGAGGTCTGCACTGACCTGGCCAAGTGGATCACCCACGGATTCTCTTTTGTCTGGTACCGCATCAATGTGACGTTTCCCGAGACGGTGGAGGGTCACCCAACCGCCGGAGTGCGGGTCCAATTTGAGACGTGCATCGACGACTATGGAGAGCTTTGGATCGATGGGGCTTGCGACCGTCACCGGGGCGCGGTACAGGGATTCAACGTGCCCCAGCGGGTGTTGATGACAGAAGAGGTCACGCCGGGCGAGCAACACACTATCGCGCTGTTGGCCGCCAACGGGCCAATGGCTGCTCCGGGTGGAGCGGTCTTTGTGCGCTACGCCAACTTGGCCTTTGAGTGGCGCGAACCAGGGTACTAAGCCCGCGCGTCAGCCTCAAGTGCATGGGTTAGAAAATCAGACTAGCGGAGTCTTTGCGGTGGTGACGGACGGGGATCTTCGTCCTCGTCGTCATCATCGTCCTCGTCGTATCCTAGAACTCTATCTGAAGGCTCAAAACCCATTGCTTCAAGATCGATACGTAACTTGCGACAAAAGATTTCGGCGCTCTCGTTGACTGGCAACGTGATCTCCACCATCCCGTCGGCCACCTTCTGGATGGAACCGGGGTCTTCTTTCGTGAGTTCGACTCGTACCGACTCGCGGTGTATCCCCAAGGCGTCAGTCACCTCAAAGATAGCCGCCATGTCTTCCATACCAATTAGCTCTTCAGCCATCACCCCTCTCTATTAGTAGTTTTTCGGTAAAAATGATTGTCGCCGAGCCATCTGATACTTTCGAAATCGTCAGCCTGGCAGAATAGTTTTCCGGTAAAAATAATTGTCGGCAGGCGATTAGATTTTAGCGAAGCTATCAGCCTAGCGGAATAGTTTTCCAGTGCTAGCGACTAGTCCTCAGGAGACCACTTGGTGCCGCCCTGAAGAGGAAGGTCTTCTTGCTTCCCTACTAAAGAATCGGCGACCAAACCGCCAAATTCCTTCAATATGACATCGCCCCAGGCGCGGGCGTGCTCAACTCGGTAGGCGTTACGGCGGCCGCGTTTGGCCCGCCTTGCTTCAGCTTCTTCCATGCCAGCCGTCTCTTGATCGATGGCCTCATCCATGGCATCAATCGCGGGCACCAAAGTGTTCGCGGTTTCGATGAAACGGACTTTCTGGTTCATATCCTGGTCCATGACCACAAAGATGGGCACGGTACCGGCGCGGGCCTCAGGCAAAAGACTGTTGCTCAGTTCTAGTTCGTCGTCCCTATTGAACACCTGCAATGAAATGTTGGGAATGGTGTCTGCCAGCTTCAGAATCACGGGAGTGGTGCTCATGGCGTCACCGCACCAATCGGCAGTGAAAACGGCCAGCTTCAGCGGCTCACTCAGGCCGTTAAACAGGCTTAGTGAATCTGCTGGGACCTGGACCGCCTCGTAGATAGACACAAACGGGTCTTTATTGACCTTTATCTGGTCAATGTACTGCTGGGTGGTCATCCCCTGGTCGAATTTTTCCTGGGTTAGCTGTGTTTCCTGCGTGAACGCCACTACTGCCACCCCCGAGTTGAATATTAGCGCCTAGTTTCTCAATATTGAACGCAGTTGGCAATGGGCTATGCAAAACTGCTGCGGCTCGACGTTTTTCGTAGCTGGGTGCCATGCTAGAATTGGGCGTCTGTTCGTCGTCCGTTTGTCGTACCCTCAGCTGGTCACTACTAAACACCAGCGATTTATCACGACCAATCCAACACTAACTATCCACGAACCATTAGAGAGGCTCCAACTTGGCCGGTGAAGCCAGCGTCCCCTTTTTAAAATACGCCCTCTTCTGTAGAGACACCGCAGAAGAAGACGGCGGTGACCTAACTCTGAAGGGCATTGTCGACCTGTTTGAACTGCCCGAACCAGACGGCTCTGCTGACCCGGATGACCCGGTGCTTGCCACCGTAGATTTCAACTTGGCCTTCTGTATTGGCGGAGTTGATCCCGGAGACCACTACCTATTTGTGACTCTGAAGACGCCTGGCATCCCTCTGGAAACACCCCCAGCTCAGAAAGTGGAATGGGAAAAAGGCATCTTATTCCAGCGGTGGATTAAGACTTTCCGGATTCCCGTGCAGAAGCCCGGAATTCATTCTGCCGCCATTCTCTTTGACGGCATCCCCCTAGGCGAGGCTACATTCTTGGTGCGGTTCGCAGAAAAATCAGACGCAGCAGACTCATAACCTGGTCTCAGACCTGTTTGCCTCAGTTGAATCCCCTTTAAGGCATGTCTATAATTGGTACGAGCCTAGGAGCGTTCTAGAAACTATTTAGAAACGTCTGGGAAACATGCAAGAATTGGAGCTAAAAGTTGGCTAATCAGACTGGCAAACGCTACGTATGCGGCAAATGTGGTTCGGAGTTCATTGTAACCAAGGGCGGGGACGGCGCTATCGCCTGCTGCGAAACCCCCATGGAACTCAAGTAACCGACTTTACTCGAACATATCCCTGAAATTATTACCAAACCCCTGGGGAGGACCTCTAAATGGCCAACCAACTAGGCAAACGATACGTCTGTGAGACCTGCAACAGCGGCGTGCTCTGCACTAAGAGCGGCGGCGGCGAAATCATCTGCTGCGAAAAAATCATGGAAATCCAAGAACCCAGAAAACTCCCCTCCTCAGACTAACCTCCGCCGCCATAGGTGGGTTTCCATATAACGGCGTTGATGCAAAAGACCCCTTCGATCTGGAAGGGGTCTTTTATTTTTTTGCAAAACCTGAGCGTGACCAGTTACGACCAGCGCGGCTCTACGTTTAGCGGTATGTTGAAGAGGTGCTTGCCTAGCTGTTCGCGCACCAGGTCTGGGGCGCTTACTGCGTGTAGGGTGCCCATACGGGCGTCGCGGTAGTAGCGTTCAAAGTTGCCAGTTTCGTAGAGGCCGTGGGCCCCTCGGACGGCAAAGAGTCGGTCCACTGCTTTTTGTGAGTTTTCTCTCGCAACCAACCCGGCCATCTCAATCCTGGCAGCGTCATCGGGGACAAAATCCTCGCCGGAAATGGCTTTGGCGGTGATCTTGCGAACTTCTTGGACCAGTAGCGCGCGGCCAGACTCGATGGCCATGGCGGCGTCGGCCACGGCAAACTGGTTGCCCGGCATGCTGCTCCTGGGTTTGCCGCCCAGAGTCATGCTGCGGCCTTTGCCAAACTCAATAGTCTCGTCCAGAGCAGCTTGGGCGATGCCCAGCGCCATTCCCGACATCCAGACCCGGGCCTTGGTCGGCACTTTAAGGGCTGCCGGGCCGTTGGGCAGCCACGGCTGGTAGGTAAGCGGGCGGTTGTCCACCGGGGCCATATCTTCAGGCACAAACACCTGGTCCAGCACCACGTCATGGGTCATGGAACCACGGGCAGCCATCGCCATCCAGGTCTCATCAATGGTCAGGCCAGGTTGGCTGGTGGGCAATACCAACCATCGGTTGTAGGCGGCGGGCGGCGTGGACCCCTTAAAGTTTGGCGGCGGCCCCGGAACCATGGTGCTGAGGAACATCCAGGTGGATATGCTGGAGCCGCTGACGAATGGCCAACGACCGGAGGCAGTAAACCCGCCGGGTGCTGGCTTGGTATCCCCGCCGGGAATGGCAGCATGGGAAATCAGTGACCCATTTTCCACAACGTCTTTTATTAGCCAATGGGAGGCGTCTCCCATCATGCCCAGTGACCTGCTACACAACACTGAGTGGTTTCCCATGAGCCAAGCTGTAGAGGCGCAGGCCCCGCCGATAAGTTCGTAGAGGGCAACCTGGGTCACCAGGTCAGCCTCGGTGCCGCCCTGTTCTTTGGGAATGGCGACGGTCAACAAGCCCGCCTCGTGCAGGTCCTGGATATTTTCCACGGGCACCCGGCGGGTTCGGTCGGTCTCCTGAGCGCGCCCAGCAATCTTCAGGGCGGCCTTTCGGGCCGCTTCTACCAGGTCTTGGCGCGGCTCAATCATTTGTTGCGCCGGGTCATTATTCGCCACCATCGGATTTCCCTTCTAAGACTGAATCACTTGTCGCGCCAGATACCACCTAAGTACCTGCCTAGGGAACCAGCATAGCTCTGGTGATTGGAGTTTGGCTTTGGTCCCACTCTGCTTGGGCGAACGCTTCGTTGACGTCGGCCAGCGAGAACTGATGCGAGACGATCTTGTCGAAGGGCAAAACGTCCTGTTTGCGCACCAGGAAGTTGAGCAATCTGGGCAGCAATTCCGGCTTGTACATCAGGGAACCGATGATGTTCTTGCCGGTGAGCAGTTTTGAGGGGTCGATTGACACCTGTTTTCCACGAACGATATCACCGATCTCCACAAAAGTGCCGCCGTTGCTCAGCATATCGATACCTTCAGCCAGCAATTCGGCCCGACCCACCAATTCCATCACCACGTCAGCGCCACGCCCGTCGGTCAATTCCCTGACGCGATTCAGTCGTGTTTCGGGCGTGTTGAACTCTTCGATGTTGATGGTGTGGTCGGCGCCAAATTCCTCGGCCAGTTGTAGGCGGTTGTCCAGGCGGTCAATCACGATCACCCGGTCGGCGCCCATTTCCTTGGCCATGGCGGTGGCATGAATGCCCAGGCCACCGGCGCCCTGGATGACCACATAGTCACCCTCGCCGGCTTGGGCCCTGATCAGCCCAGTCGTCACGGTGCCCATGGCGCAGTTCACCGGCCCCAAGATGTTGTCGTCCAGCTCGTCCGGGACCTTGAAGAATGGGTGTCGGTTCGGCAGGTACAGGTAATCGGAGTAGGTGGCGGTGAAATACGGCCACACCCCAGCAGCGGGGTAGTTCCGGTTCATGCACCAGTTGGTGTTGCCCTTGAGGCACTGGCGGCAGTGATAACAGGGGAAGACGGCGGCATAGATCACGCGGTCGCCCTTCTTGATGGGTGCTCCGGCGGAATCTGTCTCCACGCCTTCTCCCAAAATCTCCACAACTCCGGTGCCTTCGTGGCCCATGGCCCGGCCTGTGGGGGGCAGGGGCAGGTTCTGCTGAGTCTGGTCGCCGCGCCAGGTGTGGAGGTCAGAACCACAGACTCCGGCTTGGGTCATGCGTAGTATGACTGCGCCTGGAGCGGGCTCCGGCACTTCATACTCTTCGATCACAAAAGGTTTGCCGTATTCCTTGCAAACTACCACTCGACCTTTCATACGTTCCTCCTACAAGAAACCGTCTTCAACCAAACTTTGAGCCGCAACAATACTCGGGTATATCTACTGAATATCTGGTGGGTATCCACGAGCCTGAAAGACGCGGGTAACATACCACACCGCAGGTGAAACGGTAACTGCGGTTAGGCACCCATTATCATTAGCGGATTCACTTAATTTACTTCTCGTGATACTTTCTTAATTAGATATATTTTCGTTTAATTTAACTTAGTGTTTAAGTAAGTAAATGTGGGCAAAGTTCTAATGGGAATTAACGTGTTCAAAAACAAGTCTGGCCGCTGGTTCGGAGTTGACAGTCTGTTCATGGCAGTGATTTCGGTGGCCGTTGCACCGTTGATCTTCGGCGTACTGGGGATAGCGGCCGGGATGATTGCCGTGGCGAATGGGAGCCAGTACCTGGGCATGTTGGGAGTCATCAGCAGTGCGGTGCTGGGCTTCAGCGGCTACTATTTTGCCGCAAACCTAATCGCCTAAGCTATCCCACCAATTACAATGCCTGTAGGCGAGGGTTTTTAACCCGCTGGTTTCATCGGTATACATGCCTGAATTCGTCGCCAATTTTCCATTCTATGTTTGTGGATTACCCCTGATTTATTGGTGGTTTGGAAATTGCCTGTTGCGAACAGGGCGGGTTTTCAACCCGCCCGTACAATACCGAACACCACCAATGTCCAATATCGATGTGGTCGAAAATAAAGGGGGCACAGCCAATCTGTGTCCCTTTATTAATTCCGTTGCCTGTTTGAGTTTCGGGGTTGGTCAGCCTCTTAGGACTAGAACCGGCCCGGCGGCTTGGCGCACTACGGTGTCGGCCACGCTGCCCATCAACCAGCGGCTCATCCCGGAACGGCCGTGGGTGGTCATTGCCACTAGGGCATCTGGATACTCGTAGGTCAGATCCACTATGGCTCTGGAAGGGTCTCCGTAAAGAATCTTGCACTCCACGTCGGCCACTCCTTCACTCCGTATTTGGTTGGCCAGTAGATCCAGTCCCTCACGCTCTGATTCACTCATGTTGTCGCCCCGCGACACTCGCACCAAACAGAGTTTTGAGTCTAGTCCTTTGGCGAGCGCAACGGCGTGGGGCAAGATATGCTCTGCCAGTTCTGATCCGTCCAGTGGAACTATGATATGGCCCATGGAACCGTCTAGAATCGCATCGTTATGCTCCTGTGGATAATCAGCACCGGCGTTTTCACCTCGTGAAGTACTTTGTCGGTGACGCTGCCCATGACCCACCGACCAACGCCGACGCGCCCGTGGGTGGCCATGACAATGAGGGTGTCGGACAACTTTTGGGACTCTGAGACTATGTGCTGCGCCGGAGTGCCACAGCTATGACCTGTCTCAGTTAGGTCGGTTTCCGGGTGATCCGGTTCATGCATGACCGCCACCGCCGCCACTCCCGCAGCTTCCAGGTTCGTCTTCGCCGTGCCCAACGACGTCATGACTTCTTCCCGATAGATTTCTGAATCTTCGGTGCAGTCTTGATACAAGAAGGGTTCGAGATAGAAGTACTCAGGTTCCGACTCAAACACCCGGAATAACTCAACCTTGGCACCTAGTTTTCGCCTTAAGTTCCTCAAGTACGGCAGAACTCGGTCTCCCGTTGGTGACCCGTCCAAAGGAACCAATATTCGTTTGTACATCTGATTTTCCCCTCTCCTAATCGCAGACCGCTCCATCTGACATTTGCATTCTAAAGTCCGGTTCCGAAACTCAATATGGTCATGCGGCTCTGATTGGAAGGCCAAAAGGGTCTTAATTTCCGGGCCACATGGGGCACATAGTGCCTTTTGTGCCAGAGACAATAATGCCCCGTTTAGACGAGTCAGTTTTGACACCCAATTTGGTCACTGCTAAACTCGCCCCAATCTTGCTGGGAGGCTGAATCATGCCCGCTAGAACGGGGCAACAATATATCGACCACCTATCAACGAACCCAGCTGAGGTCTGGATTGGCGGCGAGAAGGTGGACGACGTTACCACCCACCCCGCCTTCCGGAACGGAGTGCGCTCCCTGGCTGTTCTCTACGATCTGCAGCACAACCCTGCCACCGAAGACGCAATGACCTTCAAGTCACCGTCATCCGGAGACTCTGTCGGGCGGTCTTTCATCATCCCCAAGACCATTCAAGACCTAGTTGATCGGCGCGAAATGATGACCAATTGGGCGTGGGAAAGCTGCGGCATGATGGCTCGTACGCCAGATTTTCTCAATTGCAGTATCTCAGGGTGGGCTGGCTCGGCAGAATATTTCGCCGCGAATCGACCAGAATTCAGAGACAACGTTCTGAACTACCACACCTATATCCGCGAGAATGACCTAACTCTGACCCACACCCTGGTCAACCTGCAGCGCAGCCGCAATATCTCCATCTCGGACCGGCTCGAAGACCGGGTAGCACTGACCGTGGTGAAAGAGACCGATGCCGGAATAGTGGTGCATGGCAGCCGAATCTTGGCCACATTGGGACCAATTTCGCATGAAATCGCCGTCTACCCAACACGAACCCATCTATTGGGTGATGAGGCCAAAAAGCAGGCGTTCTCGTTCGCCCTGCCTTGCGCCACACCAGGCATGAAGTTCATGTGCCGCGAGAGCCTCGACTATGGCCGTTCAAGCTTTGACCATCCCCTGGGATCGCGGTTCGAAGAAATGGACGCTGTGGTGTTCTTCGAAAACGTGTTTGTGCCCTGGGAACGCGTTTTTTTGTTGGGTGACGTGGAGATGGCCAACAAATTTGCCGCTGCGACCCAGTCCACCTCACACACCGGCCACCAGGTGGTCAATCGCACGGTGGTCAAGACCGAGTTCTTATTGGGCCTGACGTCGCTCATGTGTGAGACCTTAGGCTCAACCCAGGTCCCACACGTTCAGGAGCGAATCGGTGAAATTATAGTCAATCTGGAGATGTTAAAAGCCTGCGTGAGGGCTGCGGAAGCTGACGCCCAATTGAATGAATGGGGCATGATGTGCCCGTCATTTGGCCCGCTCACCGCCGCAAGGACCGTCTTCGCAAACAGCATGTACCCCCGGATGGCTGAGATCGTACAACTGCTCGGCTCCAGCAGCCTGATGGTCCTACCGGCCGAGTCCGATTTCCATTCCGAGATTGCCCCGGAACTAGAACGTTACCTGGCTACCGAGACCGCCGGAGCAAAAGACCGTGTGCGCCTCTTTCACCTGGCATGGGACGTGGCGTGCAGCGCCTTTGGTGGCCGGCAGATCCTTTACGAACGCTTCTTTGGCGGAGACCCCGTGAGAAATACCATGCTGCTCTACCAGGGCTACGACAAAACAAACGCCACGGACCGCGTACAGCGCTTTTTGGAGCGCGAGGGCTGAAGACGGCTTGGCTCCGCCTTGCCTCTTGGATTTTTGCCGTTGAAACGGTATAGTATTCGAAACGTAAATTATCACTATCTGGAACGCGTCTTATTCGTAGCGCCCCGGTATTTAGGGGAAAGTTAGGAGGACTGATATGCCAAAACCAGCAAGAATCGGCCACTTGGTTATCAACGCTAAAGACCTTACCGCCGCCACCAAGTTCTACACTGAAGTAATCGGTTTTGAGATTGCTCTGGAACGCCCTGGCTTTGGGACTTTCTTGACCGCTGGCGAGAACCACCATGATCTGGCCATCTTCCAAGCCCCAGAGGACGCTGCCGGCACTTCAGACGGTGATGTTGGCCTGAACCACATGGCCATCCTCGTGGATGACTTCGAAACACTGACCGAGTACTGGCACAAGCTGCAGGACCACTACGACAGCGCCGAGATTCGGACAACCGACCACGGCATGACCAAGAGCATCTACATCAAAGACCCGGAAGGCAATGGCATTGAGTTGTATTGCAACTCCCAAGAGAGCCCTGCAGAGGGTTTGGCCATCATGCGCGACCCGGAACGGAAAAACACCGAGTTGGTCTTCAACTAACCCGGCAATTTTACCCATTGACTATCAAAAAGGCCCCCTTCCTCTGGAGGAAGGGGGCCTTTTTTTGTTCTAAAGTTGTCCAACTAACGTCAGAGTTTGGCGATTTCCTGAACCTTCTTTTTCACCCCATCCACGTCCAAGCCCAAAAAAGGCTTGAACTCCTGGGCGTAAAAGATCTTTTCATCTATTCCCAATTGGAAGACACCTTGTGTCTCTCCAACCGATACGAAGACACCGGCCGATGACCCGATGAGAAATAGCACTTGGGGGCATTGGTTCAACGGCCCAGGGAATCCAAAGTTGTTGCCAGGAGCGAGCACAATTTGGTATTTCTCCAGACTTTCCGGACGGGTGGGCCAATCGAAGCCGACCTGGAGCACACGGACCATGTCACCAGACACCTCCTCATTGAGCACATTTAGGATTTCCACATCCTGGTAATATGTGGTCATGCCTAAGGAATCCCTGGGCGGTCTAACTTCAATCTCCCCTACTGGTACACCGTGAATGATGACGTCAGCCATTCTGACCAATTCCGCTTCATCGACAGTGGTGCTTATATCGATAAAGGCGTACATTTCGCGTGTAAGGTCAATCAAATTTCCCACCGTCGTCGCAGTTCCCAAATCATACTCGCCCGGTTCGACGTAGAACCAGCCTGATTCGTCAGGGGGAGGATTGCTGAGAGTGGGTGTGGGTATGAAACCTTGGGGTGTAGGCCAGCCGTTTGCACGTTGGGCCTCAAACGCGGCATCGTTGGTTGCTTTGGTGTAGTCAGCGGTTGGCGGAGCTGCAACGATAGTCGGAATATTCATCAATGCTGAGCTAGGGGCAGCAGTTGGTTCCACCGTGTTCGCAACCGTGCTGCAACCGGCGTTTGCCAACGCCAACGCCAAGAATACGGACAGAGCAATTGTTCTAGCGATCCCATTCATCTTCCACGCCTGTCTTAAGCATCCACGTATCAGACACCAGTAAGCTATCAGAACTTTTATTACCCAATAATTATCTATTTGGTGATTTTAATCGACTGCAGCTTCGGTCATATAGAATTGCGGAAGCCGATAATTACGCCCAAAGGATGTCATGGTCAACAGCTCATCTAACTCTGGGAACAACAAAAAATCGTCAATTCTGGCCGCCGCTCTGGACCTGGACGGCACCCTAATCGGCCCCGATGAGAAGATCTCCCCTCCGGTACGCGAAGCCGTGGTGGGACTTTCAAACAGGATAAAAGTGTTCATCGCCACTGGGCGGGAGCCAGCCGACGCCCTCAACTACTCCAAACAGCTGGGACTGACGACTCTGCAGCTCTGCGACGGCGGCGCCAACATCTTGGACCCGGTGCGCGACATATCAGTCTGGACCGCACCCCTGGGGCCAGCCAACGCCGAATTGGTGGTGACCAAGCTAAGGGAAATGAAAGCAGCGTTTGTCGCCACCCACGACAACGGCACCGCCAGCACCTTTGACGATGTGCCGAACTGGGACTTGATTCGGGTATCTGCCCTGGACATGGATGAGGCCACAGCCGATATTTTGGCCGCCCATTTCAGCAGCAACAAAGACATGTACGTGGTGAAGGCCATCCTGCCCTACAACGGGCTGTGGGCCGTGGATTTCACGCTGGCTGGAGTGGATAAAGCAGCTGGTATCTCACGCGTGGGCGAGACACTAGGCGTGGACCCGGCCAACATGGTGGCCATTGGCGACAGTTACAACGACCTGCCTATGCTGGAAATTTGCGGGTTTAGCGTCGCTATGGGTAACGCACCTCCAGAGGTCAAGGCCGCCGCTGATTTCGTAGCGCCATCGGTTCAAGAAGACGGGCTGGCCGTGGCAATAAACGAGTACGTGCTGCCAAGGCTTTAGGTCTGATTGAAATGGGACCTACCGCCGTTCTGTAAGGGCGGGTTTGTAACCCGCCCTGCTTGCGTAAATCACGTTTCATATCGCCCTGAAATTTCTCGGCGAAATTGTTTGTTTACGTCTTGTTTGTCTGATTGGGAGAGGATTGGCTGACGAAAAACAGGGCGGGTTTTCAACCCGCCCCTACAAGAGGTTCTTACGCCGAAAAAAGTTTCAGGTGATTTCAACAAAAAGGGCACGGTGATTACCGTGCCCATCATTTTGTTGCTCCGACGGTCTAGCGCAGGCCTGGTACAACCTCTTTACAGAAGAGATCTATCGAAGTGGCTACTTGCTCACGGGGTATCAGCCCGCCCACATTGGTCTCGGCCACGATGCCTGATAACCCCAGTTCTGACGTAATGTCTTTCAGTTGGCTGATCACGCTATCTGGGCTGCCGTAGGCCAAACGGTCTCGAATCAGGTCCTCATAAGTAATCGCAGCAAGGGCCGCTCCCCGCGCCGCCCGGTCTTCTGAAGCCACCGCACCGGGATTAGCTGCTGACAAAGCAAAGTTCTGAGCCATACGTCGGTAAGACCGCATGGTACTTGCTTCGGCTTCTGCGTAGGCTATTTCCTGGGTTTTTCCCACGTAGACAGGGATACGCAGGTAAACGTCGCCGTTACCGGCGTGACCAGCTTCCCGCCAGGCCTCTCGGTAGGTCTCTAGTAGCGCAACCAGATCTGGGCGGTCCAAGCCTCGCAGTCCCACAAAGATGGGATAACCCAGCTTGCCCACCTGCGGGAAGGTTTCTTTGGTGGTGGCGGCCATCCGCAGCGGCGGGAATGGCTGCTGAAACGGTTTGGGAATCACGCAAACGTCGTTTAGCGTGTAGTACTTACCCTCGTAGGAGAACCGCTCGTTGCTCCAGGCAGCCAGGATGATCTCGAGGCTCTCTTGGAAACGTTCTCGGCTCTCGGAATAAGGGATGTCATATCCCTCGTAGGCCCTCATGAACCCGCTGCGTCCAATGCCAAAATCCACGCGTCCGTGACTGATATGGTCCAGCGTGGCGATCTCTTCCGCCAACCTGACCGGATGGATCAGGGGTAATACGTTCACACCAACACCAATCCTGAGACGCTCAGTGCGGGCTGCGATGGCCGAGCATATGATTAACGGCGTGGACACCACAGAAGGTATTCCGCCGCCCATCGGGTCCAGCGGGTCTTTGGGTGCCGCAAAGTGACGCTCCGCTAGCCAAACCCCGTCCAGTTCGCCTTTTTCAGCTAAGTCCGCGATGGCAAAGGCTTCGTCGAAGCCCTCCTCTATCGAGTGGCCATAGCGGTAATCACATTCCATAACAAGACCGTAGTGCATCGTTCCTCCTGTGGTTGGGTGGCCCGCACCATAACTTGGGCCACCAATTCTTAATCAATCTGTCTTAAATCAGTGCTTGGTCTATCCCCAGAGAGCCGACACTCGAAATGCCAATTGGGTGTGTGACTCCCTCACGTCTACTATCTCTGCGGGAACGTCGCCCAGAATCCCCAGGGCAATGATCCAATTCAATATCTCATGGTCGCCAGAGTCCTGCAGTTCTTCAGGAGTCAGACTCGCCAGTTCGCTGCCCCTACCCTCTCGCACTATCTCTAGATAACGACGGTCGGAATCTAGGTCAATTGCAGAGCAGTCATACTTGTGGGCCAAAAAGATGTGCGACCAACTAGACGACACAACCACGGCCACCCGCTCTGTCCTAGTGTCTAAGAACCGGCGTATCGCCTGGCCAACTTCGTAACAGCGCCGTGCGGTGGGCCGGGGCGGATAATCGGGGCCGGCTTCTTCACCATAGAAGTTCACGAACAATGGTAGGAGGGGAAACTTGCCTTCCGGGTCCAAATACACCAATGGGTTGATGATGGCGTGGGCCAAACCCCATTCCCAGCCAGTCAAAGCGCTGGAAGATGACATGTCGATGCCGTCACGAATCAGGGAGTTGCGCAGGTCCCGTGAGAATTCTGAAGGGCATTTAAAGCTGAATTTAGTGTCAGCGTCGGCGTCCCAGCGGTTGTTGCTGCCGGCCATATTCTTGAAGCCGTCCACCTCGCTGCCAGTGTAGAGGCAGAACGGAGGCAGGTTATCCTGTTTGAAGTTTTCGGCCTGGTCGTCCCCGATGACCAATAAAACGTCGGGGTTCCACTCGTGGAGTCGGTCCTGCATCACCTGGAAGGCGTCTACGATCTTCTGCTGGTCCAGGCGGTCTTGGGTTAGACCATTGTCATCGCCCAAGGCCTCAATGAGTTGGGGCGGAGCTTGAAAATTTGGGTTGCTCCCAAATATCCGCTCACGGCTTTTGTGCCAGACCTCTGGTGGGGTGAGGATGATGGGTCCGTGGGAACAACCCAGACCTAGCAACTCAGCCATATCGGCCTCCGATTTAGACACAAATCATGGCGCATTACCGGTCAAGAAAGAGCACGCCGCCACGAGCCGGATTGTAGATATACCCATCTGGGCTGTCAAACGGCCAAACGGCGCTTATTTGGGACGAATTTCGGACTCGCAATTGCGGGCGTTCTTGGTTATTTGCCCCCGCCACAATTGACTGGGCCAGGATGGCAAACGTACACTTCTGCCTGTTGCCGTTGCGTTTTAAAAGACGTGACAGAGGCTTCATTCAAAAACCACGGGAAAACCAAAGGAAGCAAAAAACTTATCTAGCCATTGGGAGCGTGTTTCAAGATGACTACAGCAAGACCTTCCCGGCAAGTTGTTTACGGTAAAAACGGCATGGTCTGCACAAACTCACCGCTGTCTGCCGCCGCAGGACTAAAGGTACTGCAAGAAGGGGGCAACGCCTTTGACGCCGCCCTGGCCGTGGCAGCCACTGAAACCGTGACCATTGTGCCCAGTTGCGGCATTGGCGGTGACTCGTTCATCCTGCTCTACGAGGCTGAAACCAAACAGGTGACCGGCATGAGTAGCGCTGGAGTTCCCGGCTCTGGCACCAGCGCGGAGTACTACCGGAAGCAGGGCCTGACAAAGATGCCCCTAGAAGGCCCCCACTCAGTGGGCGTGCCTGGTGAGGTTGCCGCCTGGGAAGAGGTGCACCGTCGTTTCTGCACCAAGCCCTTCGAACAATTGCTGGACACCGCCATTGGATACGCCGAAGAAGGGTTTGCCGTGGCTCCCAAAATCGCACAGAACTTTGCCAACAACGCCTCAAGGTTGGCCGGTTTCCCGTCAACGGCTGAAGTGCTGCTGGCCGACGGCAAGACTCCGGGGGAGGGCGATCTCCTGGTAAACAAAGACCTGGCCGAGTCGCTGCGACGTATCGCCAAGGGCGGGGCTGAAGAGTTCTACAAAGGCGACCTGGCCCGGAAGATGGTCAAGGCTTTGAACGACGCTGGTGGCCTGTTCACTGCAGAGGACTTCGCCAACCATGAAGTGGATGTCTACGACCCCATCGGCACCACTTACCGAGGCGAGATGGTCTACCAAACTCGGCCTCCGTCCCAGGGCTTCCTACACTTGGAGATGCTTAATCTAATAGAAGGATTTGATCTTTCTGGGATGTCTTATGACAATCCGGAAGCTATCCACATAATGGTTGAAGCCAAAAAGATAGCTTACGACGACCGTAACCGCCTGGCTGGTGACCCCCGCATCGTGGAATGGCCTCTGGAAGAGATCATCTCCAAGGAGTACGCCGACCGACGCCGCGGTGAGATCAATCTAGAGAAGGCCGGCGGAGAGTCACCCGACCTGGAAGCAGGTCGCACCGACGGCAACACCACCTATTTTTGCGTGGCTGATGGCGCCGGAAACGCGGTCTCCTGGGTGCACAGCCTGTCCCACGGCTTTGGTTCCCGGTTCATGGCCGCCGGAACCGGAATTTTATTCAACAATCGCGCCGGTCGCGGGTTCACCCTGGAAGCGGGCCACCCCAACGAGTTTTCGCCCACGAAACGCACTATGCACACTCTGAACTGCTACATGACGCTGAAAGACGGCAAGGCCCACATCGTCGGCGGCACTCCCGGTGGCGATTTCCAGCCTCAGTCCGGCGTGCAGGTCATCACCAACCTCTTGGACTTTGGCATGGGCCCCCAGGCTGCTGTGGACGCTCCCCGCTGGTGGAGCTACCCCGGCACCGACCCCGCTAGCATTGAGACGGCCATGGAATTGCGTGTTGAGCCGGAGATGCCGGAAAAAACGGTTGAAGGTCTACAAAAGCTAGGACATAAGGTGACCCGACGCAACGTGGGCCAGTATGACGGCAAGGTGCAGTTGATCCTGATCGACCAGGAACGACAGGTGCTGATCGGAGCATCCGACCCCCGGGGAGACGGCATAGCCACCTCCTACTAACTGGCTCAGCCAGGTTTTGTTGGGCGGGTTTGGTTGCGGTCCGAACCTGGCATGCCCCTGGGTTTAGTATGCAAAAACAACTTTGGAATAAGGAATAGATAAATGCCTGGACTTCGCCTTTTGGCTTGCTTTGCCCATCCTGATGACGAGGCATTTCCCGTGGGCGGAGTGTTGGCCCAAAACGTGGCGGAAGGCCGACACGTGCGTCTGGTGACCACCACTCTGGGCGAAGAGGGAGACATCCGGCAGGAAGGCGCGGCCACTCGGGAGACGTTGGGTGAGGTCCGGAGGATAGAGCTTTCTTGCGCAGTTCAAGCCCTGAGGCTGGAAAGCCACACTTTGCTGGAATACCGCGACTCTGGCATGGCCGGCTGGGAGGCCAACAACCACCCACGGGCCTACATCAAGGCACCGGAAGACGAGGTAGTGGAGCGGTTTGTACGGGAGATCAGAGAATTTCGGCCCCAAGTGGTGCTCACGTTTGAGCCAGGCGGGCTCTACGGCCACCCGGACCATATTGCCGTGTCCAAGCACGCCTCGAAGGCCTTTGATCTAGCATCAGACCCAGCGGCCTTTCCCGACCAATTGAAAGACGGCCTAGAGCCATATACGCCCCAGCGTCTTTTCTACAGCGCTCGACCCAAGGGGTTTCGACTGGAGTGGGCCACCAAGCTACGCGAGGCCGGGATTGATTTCCCAATGCCCAGCCCGGAGCAACTGGACCACGGCAACCCGCCGGAGGAGATACACCTGGAGTTGGACGTGTCAGACCATCTTGAAACCAAGATGGCCTGCATCATCTGTCACCGCACCCAGGTGGCTCCGGACTGGCCCTACCACCGGGTGCCAAGGGAGCTTGCGGCGTGGGTATTGGGCCGGGAGTTTTACATCCGCGCCCGCCCGGATGTTGCCTCTGCTGAGACCGTGGCATCAGATTTCTTTGATGGCATCGCTCCAGACTAGGTCAAACAACTTCTAACCCAAGCTGCGGATTACCCGGGATTACCTGTATTACTCAGCGGGGCGTTGAATAAGCTCCACTGATACTTCGTCTGGTGCTACAACGAACGCGACCATCGTGCCTGAGGGCATGGTCCACGGCTCGCAGTTGAACTTCACGTTGTTTTTCTTCAGACCGGCGCATAGCTCTATCAGGTCGTCGGTTTCAAAGCCAAAGTGGTCCAGGCCGTAACGAGGTTCGGTTGTCCCGGCGATGGGGTCTTCGCCCTCGGCACAGCCGGATATGGTCATCATATGCTCGCCGTTCAACTCAAGCTGGATCGATTTTGTGGTGGACAACGGGCGCTCTGAGGTGATGGCAGCGCCAAAATTGTCGCAATACCACTTGGCGGCGGCATCTGGGTCTCCACTGCGGAAATGAAGGTGATTCAAGGCAACTTTCACGGCTGTACTCCTAAAGTGATTAAGTAAAGTGATTTGGGCTAATAACCGGCCCGAAACCTCTTTCCAGGCGTGGGGTCAACGGTCACAGGCCCTAGTTTACTCCACAAGTCACCAGCGGTGAAGTTGTCTATTGTTGTAAATCCGAGAAGCGATTTACGTAGCAGGTTGATTGGCACGGGCTGGGTGTCTGGCCGGCTTATTCAGCCAGTCAATCACCGGTCGACAACCCCAGAATATTCCCGGCATTGGTTCAGGAGAGATCAACGGCGAACCCCCAATGGCCCGCAAACAATCGGCTTCAGTGCCGATGTTCTCGTACATCAAAAAGACCATGCCGACATTGGGACAATCGTCCCAGCAGATGAATTTTTCAATCAGCAACTGACCGTTTCTCACATCGACGCCCACTGATATTGGATAAGCATTGGGATCAAAATGGCCATCATCGACGGTCAAGTTAATCTCGTGCAGCCGCTCCATCTCAGCCTGCAACCCATCCGTGTCCATCACTGGGTCAGAGAGGGTCCAAAAATCCGGACCCGTACACCCAAGCACAATCAGTAATAACACCGTTGCCGCGCCTAGAAGCGGTAGCAGCGATTTTTTCAAATGTTTCTTTCCGTAAAACTAACCATGGATTCAGCCGTTCTTAATTTAGGAAACGTTGATACAAAACTATTTTCCCTTCTTGCATCCTCTATAAATCTGGCCTTAATGGCAAATGTTGCGCTCACCGGCTCTTTGGCTCGCCAGTATTTACACAAACCTGGAATCACCTATTCGGTAATTTACCTCTGCATCAGAGGTCTGCCCTTGAACGTAACCCAGACCTAATTTAACCTCGAAATATGAGCAGAAAAATATTTCCTCTTATCATTTTGGTGCTCACACTGGTTTTGATTGCGGCCTGCGGGGGAGCCTCAGAGCCACAACTAGCCAGTGTTGGAGTTCAAACAGGCTCTACTCCTGAGCCTACTCTGGAGCCGACGTCCGGGCCGACAGTGGAACCGGCAGTCTCTGACGGTCAGTCCGTTGCCGACACTGTTGCGACTACAGAGTCGGCTGCCACTACCGTAAAAACTGGGCCGAAGACCTCAGACGCAGATCTTGCGATTCCGGCTGAGATTACCGTTGGTGGTCAAACTTTTGACACTGGCGATCTGATGGCCCAAGCCCTGAGCTCACCTGAAGTATTTTCGTGTTTGACCAGCAAAACGGACGTGCAGACCTTATTTGAATTGGCCGATCGAACACCTACGGCTGATGAGATGGACCTGCTGCTGCCTTGTCTAGCTGACCAACAACAAACGTCCGCCGAAACGACAAGTCCAGCCAGTACGCCAAGTCCAACGGCGACACCCAAAACGATATTGACCCAGGCTCTGGAATCGCCCAGATTGATGTGGTGCCTGTCCGATAAAGTCGGGATGGACGTTCTGATTGATCTGGAGAATCGCTCGGCGACCAGCCAAGAGAGTTCCACTATCCGATCCTGCACGTCCGACACGCAGGAGATTGCCGCCTGGAACGCAGAATGGCCAAAGCGTATTGATGCTGCATTCACTCCATCAACCTGTGGCACGCCACCCACGACCAACTTCCCGGCTTCGTACTACCAGGGGCCGTTAATCGACACCCATATGCACATTCCGCAACTTCCTGACGACCAATACGGAGAACAAGACACCGGTTACGTGTCGCCCAGAGGCGCAGAGTCTGACAAATACAACACCATTTCCCAGGAACAACGTCCGCTCCTGGGTCGGACGATAAATATCGACCGCATCGCCTGCACTCTTAAAAACGAGGGCAGCATCAAGGCCTTTGCCTTTTTCCCAACCTTCCCGGAGATTACATCTCCCGCGATTGAGGTGGCCCACCGCGCGGTTCAGCAGTACCCTGATCTGTTCGTGCCCTTCATCCAGGCGTCAGCCAACGGTGTCGCTACCCTTGAGGCAAGATTATTGATGTGATGATTGACGTTCGTCCGGGTTTGTTCGCCGGGTTTGGCGAGGTTGGAGATTCACCAACTGAACCCATCAACCCCCTACCCGACTCTGAGATCTACCTGGGAGACTTCCAAGTGGTCAGTGACCACGGCAACATGCTGGTGTACTTCCACCCTGACGTGGGACACCAAGACAACCTGGAACGGGCTCTGCAGCAATATTCAGACGTCACATTCATCATCCACGCCGATTTTGTTCGCCCCCACGTCCAGGGCATCGTGGACCGCAATCCTAATGTCTATTACACCTACAACGACATCTTTGGTATTTCCGGAGAAGTTGCAGAGACGTTCAGGTTTGGCGAGAAAGAAGCCTTCCTGGCCGATATGAGGGCCGAATGGGACAATCTGCTTGATGAAGCGGATGAGATGTATCGGCCCATGATTGAAGCCCATCCCGACCGGTTCATGTGGGACACAGATCGGGGGGATATTGTCTGGGGCTATGACGAAGAGGTGGGTCAGATACTGGCGGAGTTTGGACGGGCTTTCATCGGCCGGTTCGACCCAGCGATCCAGGCTGACCTTGGCTACAAAAACGCCGAGCGGCTGATTGCACTTACAACCAAGCCATAGCGTCCAAGCAGACTAAAACTACCAAACAAAAGCCGCCGCCCAGATAACTGGGCGGCGGCTTTTGTTTCAAATCAAATCAAACTATCTCTAGCCTGATTAATTAAGAAAACTTGTGGTCCACTTGTCGTAGTCGGCTTTGCGCATGAACTGGTCCATCTGCTCTGAGGTGGCCAGTTGGGGCTTCAGGTCTGCTGGCGACACGCCGTCACGCAGGGCCTTTAGGGTGTCATAGGTGGCCTTGATTGCCGCTGCAAAGGGTAGGTGGCCTTGGAGGGCAACCCGTACTCCAACGGAACCCAGGTAGTCTTTGTCGGCCAACTCGCCGGTGGTTCCACCCAGAAGCAGCGGTCCCTTCATCTCGGCGGCAACAGCCTCAACCTCGGCCTTGGTCGTTGCACCGGCCAGGAACACCGCATCAACGCCCGCCGCTTCGTAGGCTTTAACGCGTTTGATAGTATCGGCCAGGTCGGTGATTCTTAGGGAACTGGTCCGTCCGGCAACCACCATGTTGGGGTCGGTCCGGGCCGCCAGTGCCGCCTTCATCTTGCCCACACCCTCGTCAATGGGCAACACGGTGGTGCCGCCGCCAAATGATTGGGGAAGCACGGTGTCTTCGATTGTCATAGCAGCAACGCCGGCGGTCTCCAGCTCTTCCACCGTCCGCATCACGTTCAGGGCGTTGCCGTAACCGTGGTCGGCGTCCACCATCAGGCTCAGGTCACCGGCGCGGCAAATGCGGTGAATCTGCTGGGCAAACTCTGTGAGGGTCAACACTATCAGGTCGGGCGCGCCCAGCACGGTTCCGGAGGCGATGGAACCGGCAAACATGCCAACCTCAAATCCCAGATCCTCAGCGATGCGCGCCGAGATGGGGTCGAACACCGAACCGGGGTAAACGCACTTATCGCCGGCCAGTATGCCCCGGTATCTTTCTCTTCTTGTGGTAAAGTTCATGATTACACCTTTTCTAGTCTCAAAGTTCTGGTCTAAAAAGACCGTCCGCAGTCTTTAGTTTCCAAGCCGGATTGTTCAAACCAAGCTTGGAATCAGCCACCCAAATCCCGGCCCATTCTAACATAGGCAGTTTGGAGCGCCCTCAATGGATCAACAACCAGGTGATCAACTCGTTGTAGGAGTGGACTACAGCGGGGCCAAGACCGACCAAAATACCTGGGTAACCCAGGGAACACTGAACGGTGGCGTTCTCACTCTGATTTCCTGCGAGCGCACGCCCCGCGCAGAACTTGCCACCCTGCTGGCTGCTTTACCCAACACCGCGGTAGCCGCTCTGGACTTTCCATTCTCTGTTCCCACATCGTTCGCCACCCAGTGGCGCCCCAAAGCCAGTACCATGCCCGAGCTCTGGGACGCCGCCGCAGCCATCGACCTTTCAGATTTCATGGTCCTGCGGGACAATTTTGTCGCCGAACACGGTGAGCCCTACCGCCGGGGTGATTTTTACTTTCCGGAGTGCTACTCCTGTTTGCACAAGGCCAACCCCAACATGGTGCCCATGACCTTTCGGGGAATGCAGATGCTACACGACCTGTGGCAAAAGGGTTGCCAGGTGCCACCGCTCCCAGACAACTGCAGGAACGGCCTTGTTCTATTGGAATCCATGCCTGGCGCGGCCCTCAGAGCTTTTGGTCTGCCTTTCAAAGGCTACAAAAAGGGGCGTTCAGCAGTGGAACTCAGGGGTGAAATACTGAACGGTCTGGCCATGAAATCAGGGATTGAGATAGCCAACCTGGCCGATTTCAG
>JAPKDE010000190.1 GCA_028822675.1 Dehalococcoidia bacterium
CACCTCTGTCCCCAACCCGGGTCAACAACCGCGAGTTGGAAGGCCCCCGCCACCTAAGTTTTCACCGGACTAAGAACATCGTCTACGCGTCCAACGAGCAGGGCAACAGCGTGACTGTGTATGCCTACGACGCAGCGAAGGGCAACTTACATCCTTTACAGACCGAGTCGACTCTGCCCAAAGGGTATGACGGCAAGAACTCGTGTTCCCAGATTCAGGTGACGCCGGACGGCAATTTCCTGTATGCACCCAACCGGGGCCACAACAGCATTGCCGGCTTCAAGATCAATCCGGATAACGGGTATATCTCGCCCATCGGCCAGACTGCCACAGAAGCCGTCCCAAGGGCGTTCACCGTGGATCCACAAGGCAGTTTCCTGTACGCCGCTGGTTTGGAGACCGGGAAGTTGGCCTCCTACAAGATTGACCAAGAGACCGGAGCACTGGAAGCCGGTGAGGTCTATGACATCGGAAAAGGCCCCATGTGGGTCATGATGGCTGAGTTTTAGCTAAAAACTCTTCCTAGTAGTTAAAAACAAAAGGCCGTCCTTCCCTGATTTAGTATCGAGGAAGGACGGCCTTTTTGCGTCTAGGCGGATTTGGCGGACTTCGCGGATTTCTATGGAGTGAGCCAGATGCGCAGCACGCGGTCTTCTCGTCCCACACCAAGCACAATCCTGCCACCTGAATCCACTGCCGCCAAGTTTGTTGCCGCTTTCCCGCCCACCGGGGTTTCCCAGGCTGTTTCAATGCCATCTGCAGTGCGCCGTAGAGCAACAATCTGAGTGAACGGTTGGTTGAAGACCACAAGCTCCGGTTGACCATCTCCATCTAAGTCCCCAGCTAGCCCCATGTCCAGGTTGCGAGTGCCCAACGGGTGGGAGGTGACTCCACCCTGCTGCACCACCAAATCAAGGGAATCTCCGTTAAGCCGGTAGAACCCGGCGATGCCGCCGATGTGGGGAGTCAAAACCTCTGCCAGTTCAAGTTCGCCGTTGCTGCCAAAGGGCGCTACGGCAAGCTGGTGCCGCCAGCGGTTGCCTCTCCCCACAGCTGGGCCCGCGGCCAATCGTTCTCCGGACTCGGAATAAACGACCACCTGCGCCTCTTGTTGTGCGTCACTCTGGGTGACAATGATCTCCCGTTGGCCGTCACCGTTCAGGTCAGCCCAGATGGGCGAGATGCCCTCTACCACCCGTTGGCTAGGGATAACGATGCTGGTAACAACCCTCAGAGATGGAACGGTCTCCAGCAGAGTAATCTCAGTAGCCTCCAGTTGGTCTCCGGCGATGCCGTGGGGATACCGCGTTGATGGCTTGGTGAGTAACAGCACCCGGTACCGGTCATCCACCAGCAGTCTGGCATCGGGTAGCGCGTCGACAGCCAGTCTTTCCGATTCTGACCCGTCTTGTCAAAGTACCAGATCGCCACCCGCCTCAATAAAGGCCAGCTTCCCCGAATCGCCTAGCGGTACCGGACGGGTAATCTCAGAGGCTGAACTTGTTGGTCCAGACACCATGTATGCCTGGTTTCCCGAAACTGCCAGCAATGGCGGTCCTCCGGACGGGATATGGGCTGGAGAGATGGGCGTCTCCGTGGCCTTTCCGTCCTCGACTAAAAACGCCTGCGTTGTGCCGTCTTCCAAGACTGCGACCCAGACGCTCCCAGTGCCCAATTGTGCCGCCACGAGCCACCGGGGCACACCAGCCAACTTGATATCCAGGGTCTGGGCGTTGGGCAGGTCTGCTTGGCCTTTCAGGTAGCGGTTCCCGTCTGGGTTCTGATGGGTGTAGGCGTAGGTTGCGGGCATTGAGTGCACCTTGAGTTCGGATATGGGTGAGGGTGTGGGAAGAGTGGTGGGAGTAGGTGACGCGGTACAGCCGGATAACGTCAGCACAAGCACAGTTATCAAAAGCAAAAAGGGCAATAGACGTTTCATGCTGCTAGTAGGCGGCGCAATCCGTTTACGAGCTTGCATGACAGTATCCAGCAAAGCAGTTCAGGCGTTGTTCCCTATGTCGCGCTGCAACTGGTACGAGCTTAGAGCGACGATCCCAGTCACTGTGCCCACCCCAGCGCCCAAGGCGGCCCCCTCAGTGGCGAACTGAGGAATGATGGCGGTGATTATCGCCCCGGCAGCCCCTCCGCCGACGATTGCGATGACCAAGCCCACCAGTAGCTGCATTACCACGTTCAGGCTCAACCACCGGGCTAGGGTTGAAGCCCCGATGGGCGCTCCCGCTCCGGCAATGCCGCCAATCACTGCGGGAATGATGGACACAATTGACGCAATCATAGGAGAGCCAGGGTCAAAGCTGATTAATGAGGAGTCGCCGTAGATATCAATGGCGTGGACCAGCGCCGCCCCCACCTGCGCCGAATGGGTCAGACCAAATAGGATGCCGATGCTGACGCCTATCAAAGCCGCCGAGATTATCCCCGTTCTGACGGCATGGTCCAGGTGCTGCGTTTCCAGACGCTGCGTTTCAATATTGTTTGGGTTCAACTCTGCAATTTCAGGTCCTTTCCTAATTATCGCCCCGGTGATTATAGCGGTTGACAGTAAACGCCATGACGCTGGATCCGAACCGACGGGATGGGTGATGAAACAGAGGCGGCTATTCGAGGCGAAATAGCTAATCAGGAAGGGTTCGATCAAGAAGGTGGTACCAAACTGGGTGGAGCGGGTCGGCGGCGCCGATACTCCAGTATTGCAGATGTATAACCAGTACGTTGCTCCACTACTAGGTGTCAGCATTGATGCCAACGGACGGACCGTCGAGAATTAAAAAGCGGGGCGTTAATTATCGGGTCCCGCTATGCTCACTGAACCCCGTTACTTGCGGGAGTCAACCGTAGGTTTGAGATAGCCTTTTTCGTGAAAACCGAAGTAGCCTGGCGTTCAATAAAACCAACCCAAGGTTTTAGGCAACTGCTTCTTCCTCTTCAACGGGTAGGTTTCTCCACCACATTTCAGACATACGGCCATTTTAGATCAGGAATTTTCGGTTGCACAGACAGCAACTCCATCCACTGTAGGACAGGGCCAGGTATCCGCCGCATTCCGAGGAATTATGCAAATTTCCAGTCATGAAACTTATCTCTTTTGAAATGTCGCAACGGCTTGTTTGCGGTTTCGTCCGGCGGTTTTGACAGTTAACCTCAGTCATCACATTTACTATTAAACGCGGGCTGAAAGTTAACAAACATGACGTTTCTCACCGGGTTAACGTGAGGCAAGTCACAGAGGATAAGGGCAAGTTTGGGCCAGGCGCGGGGACGCGCAGCGAGGCTTGAGGAATTGGTGTGCCAGGCAGAGTAAGAGGATGAAGGCCAGGGTTATTCGCCGATTTTCTACCAGCGAATAACCCGAATAAACAATAGTCAGTTAGCCCATGGGGTCGGCGTCGGGGAAGCCCAACATGAATTGGCCGTGGTTCTCGTAAGCTCGGTCGCTGACCATATTGTGCTGGGCAGCGCCGTGGACGTCGCGCAAGCATTTCTGCAGTGGATGGGACGTGTACATGGCGGAACCACCACCGAAGCGGAACGCCTGGGAAACGACGTCCGAGGCCTCCTCTGTGGCGTAGGTACAAGCCGACCGCATTCGTACCTGCAATTCGGGTGGGGGCATAATGTCTCGAGTGACCAATGCCCACGCCTCTTCAAGTACTTCTACACAGAGGGCTTTGGCGGCCCGCAGTCGCGAGTCAGACTCCCCCAAGAACCGTTGGAATGAACCCCGGTCGGCGATCAAAGCCTCCGAGCCACGGTAACCCCGCTTCTTGGTCTTGGCCAGCTCGGTAATCTCGTCCAACGCCCGGCGGGCGATGCCCAAAACCACGCCGTAATGTCCGGTGACCTGCATTCCGGGACGGCCCAAATAGAAATTCGGTCCGCCGCGCAATGGCTTGGATTCAGCGCCGCTCCAGGTGAACCGGTCGGGCACAAAGACATCGTCCAAAGAGAAGTCATTGCTACCGGTTCCGCGCAGTCCCACCACGTCCCAGTTGTCATGGATGGTGGCTTCAGACGTGGGAACTACGACTCTAATTTGCTTGGGCTCAGATTTTCCGTCCGCCGTCATTGCGCCCATGCCCAGGTAGTGGGAATGCCTGATACCGCTGCTGAACGCCCAACGTCCGGTTACCCGATAACCGCCCTCAACAGGGATTGCTCGGCCAGAAGCCGCCGCCGCTCCCGCAGCCCTCGGGAACTTGCCGTCGATGAAAATTTCCTTAACGGCATCCTCAGAGAGGAATGCGGCAATGCCCGAGAGAGTTCCCGATCCGATCATGATGCACCAGCCGGCTGCCGCGTCAATACGACTGGCAGCTTCTACAACGTCAAGCTGGGTCATGGCGTCGGCTTCAGCCCCGCCCAAAACGCGGGCCGACTTGTAGGCGAACAATCCGGCTTCGTGGATCGCATCTACTGTGGTCTGGGGTAGAGTACCGATTCTTTCAGTCTCTTCAACGCCGGCATCGATTACTCCGCGCAGGCTTTCAACGGCGTCGAGCAATGCTAGGCGTTTGGTTTCTCGTTCCTCTGGGAAAGTGGTTATTGGCATGGCGAATGTCAATTTGGGCCTCCTGGGGCTGAAGTTTTGGCCAGGGCCGAAGATAGCTTTGGCCCATGACCGTCTGGTGTCGAATACATAGTGATGGCGGAAGAATATCAGGTTTCCCACACCGTTATCCACCACCACGCCTGTGCAGCTTGGGAAACAGAATTATCGTCAGAACTTCTTATTAAAAGGTTGGGCAAAAGAAAAGACCCCGGAAAAGCCGGAGTCTTTCTTACGATTCATATATAACCGGTATGTCTACAATCACCCACCGGTGGTCTTAAACCGTTGGGTGAGGTGCCGCCGATACTCTTGATAAGCGGGACACATACCAGGATTTATCTTTTTAGATGTTTGCGGTGAACCCACAAGAGTGGGTAACAGAATACTTACTTGCGGATGAGAAACTTGGGA
>JAPKDE010000191.1 GCA_028822675.1 Dehalococcoidia bacterium
CGGATTATTATAGGTCACGCTAAAAAGTACGAACCGATAATAGCTAATCAGATTTAGAAATACCCTTGGAGGTGCCCACAGTGGCAAGTCATTACGACGTAATTGTAGTCGGCGCAGGCAACGCGGCCCTTTCCGCAGCCATCGCTGCCAGAGAAAAGACAGACTCAGTATTGGTGTTGGAAAAAGCCCCTGAGTATTTCCGGGGTGGTAACACCTATTTCACCGGCGGCATCATCCGCTTTGCCTTTGAAGGCCTGGATGATATCCGTACTTTAATTCCAGACATGTCTGAGACCGAAGTCAATCAGGTGGAAGTGGGCAGCTACACCGAGACCCAATTCTACGACGACATGATGCGCGTTACCGAGGGTTTGACCGACCCTGACTTGGCCCAGATTTTGGTCAGCCAGTCTCTGCCCACCATGCAGTGGCTGCGATCCAAGGGAGTCAGGTTTGTCCTCTCCTACGGACGCCAAGCCTTCAAAGACGGAGACAAGTACCGTTTCTGGGGCGGTCTCCTTGTTGAGGCTGTCGGTGCTGGAAAGGGTCTGTCCGATCAGCAGTTCGATGTCTGTGGGGAGATGGGGATCGAAGTCCGCTACTCCACCCAGGCCACCAAATTAATCCAGAACCAGAAGGGCCACGTCAGTGGAGTGACGGTCTTGGGCCCGGACGGATTTGAAGATATCACTGCCGGTGCCGTTGTCCTTGCCGCCGGTGGATTTGAAGCCAACGCTGAGATGCGCAGCCGCTATCTGGGACCTGGCTGGGAAAACGTCAAGGTCCGCGGCATCCCCTACAACACGGGAGACGGCATCAAGATGGCCTTGGACATCGGCGCACAGTCTTTCGGCCACTACAGCAGTTGCCACGCCGTAGCCTGGGACATGAACGCCCCGGCCTTTGGTGACCGAACCATCACTGAGCTATACCAGAAGCACTCCTATCCCTTCGGCCTGATCGTTAACATTAATGGAGAACGGTTCTTGGATGAGGGCGAGGACTTCCGCAACTACACCTACGTTAAGTTTGGCCGGGCCCACCTGACACAACCTCAGGGCCTGGGATTCCAAATCTTCGATGAAAAGGTCAAGCACCTGCTCAGAGACGAGTACCACATTGACCAGGTGACCATGGCCAAGGCTGACACTCTGGAGGAACTAGCGGAGAGATTGGACATCGACCCTGCCGGTTTCGTTAAGACCATTGAGGATTACAACGCCGCCGTGCAGACGGACATCCCCTACAACCCGACAGTCAAAGATGGCCGGAACACCGTGGGAATCACCCCGCCCAAGAGCAACTGGGCCGAACTCATAGACACCCCGCCCTACACTGGCTATGCCGTTACCTGCGGCATCAGCTTTACCTTTGGCGGCATCAAGATCGACACCAGAGGCCGCGTGGTCACCAACAGCCAAGAGCCCATCCCTGGCTTGTACGCCGCCGGTGAAATGGTCGGCGGACTGTTCTACCATAACTACCCGGGTGGCTCTGGTCTCTCGGCCGGCATGGTCTTTGGCCGGCTCTCAGGCAACAGCGCCGGAGAAGACGCCAAAGCACTCAAGGCTAAGTAATAGATTAGCTAACTGAACAGGATTCCGGGTAAAACACCCGGAAGCCTGTTTATTTTTTTAGGGGCATTATGGTCTCGACTCAAGAATCGGTGAAACTTGTTGCTGCCGAGACTGCTCGGCTCAAGGAATATCTACAGGACACCTCCAAAAGAGAATGGGCTCTAGACAGCGCCTGTGAGGGATGGAGTGTGGGTGACGTGATTGGGCACCTGGGCTGGGCGGCCGAGTTCTTTGCCGATTCCATCTCCCAAGGTCGGGCCGGTATCATAACCGCTCCAACTGGTCTCCCAGGGGCTGGCAACCTGCCCCCGGCTGAACTACCCGCTTATATTGCCCGCATGGCCAAGGAATACTACCTGGCTGCCGACGCTGATTTGGCAGACGCTTTTTCCTCCAGCGCGGACCGGCTGAACGGCATCTTCGCCATCATGGAAGAAGACGGCGACTGGTCTACCCAGTGCTGGAGTTGGCGAGGGCTACGCACGGCAGAGGCCTACGTTACTTCCCGCCTCAACGAATTGGTCATCCATTCCTGGGACATCCGATTCCCATCCAACCCCAAGGCGGGCTTATCCTCAGATTGTGTTGCGCCGGTCTTGGATCGGTTGTCCGTTTGGCTTGACGAACTGGGCCTGGCCGATTTCCAATCAACTGAGCCCTCTGCGGGGCCGTCTGGCCGTTACCGGTTCCAAACAACCGGAGCCGCCGAATTCGTTCGAGACGTGGTGATTGGTGATCAAGGGAACGTGGTTGAAGAAGCCCAAGGGGAGCCAACTGCCACTTTCACCTGTGGCGCAGACTACCTGGCTCTGCTGGTCTGGGGCCGCCTCAAGCCTGGCGAGTTGCTGGCCGATGGCAGACTGGTCGTAAGCAGCGGCATTGGCACCGGAGAAGAATTCACCACCTGGCTTTCTCGCTGAGTTTTTAGCTGAGTTCCTGACGTTTTCCACTCGGCGAATCGTCTGCATTCGTACTGCTTCGAACAGTTACAACCCGCTATTGTCACTGATTGCCATAGTGGTGATATGATTGGTGCCTTCCCAATAGGTATTCTGCCTGGATTCATTACATAACCGGGTTGAGATAGGTAAATTTCTTGAACCAAACCTCCAAACCCGTCAAGAAACCGATCTACTTTGGTTGGTACGTGTGTGCCGCCACCATGTTCATCGGATTTGTCGTGATTGGTGTTAGAAACAGCTTCGGCGTGTTTGTTGACCCCATGAGTGCCGAGTTCGATTGGGACCGGACCACCGTCACTATCGCAGCCTCTTTGGGCGTTGCGGTAAACGGAATAGCCCAACCATTTATGGGTCAGATCTTTGACCGCACGGGCGGCCGGAACATGATATTGATTTCTTTGGCCGTCTTGGGAGCAGGAACGATATTAATCTCCCAGACCAGTAACGTCTTCTATCTGATGTTCATGTTTGGGATAGTGGTCTCAATGGCCCAGAGCGGCCCAGCCCTATCCAACACTGCAGCGTTAATGTCCCGGTGGTTCAGACGCCGTAGAGGCACCGCAATCAGCATCAACTCCGCCGCCCTCTCTCTGGGTGGCTTGATCATGGTTCCGTTTGCCATGTACCTGCTACAGGCAACTGACAACTGGCGGCTTGCCTGGGTGATTATTGGATCATTGGTTCTCTGCACTCTCCCAATGGCTTTTTTGTTTTTGCACCCACGGCCAGAAGACAGGGGCTTATTTCCTGACGGTGACCCGGACCCGGCTGAAGTCGGTACCACTGCACGGCGGGCATTCATCTCTGGACCATTGGCCGTGGAAAGTTGGCGTAGAGCCTTTTCCTCTGCTCCAATCTGGCAGCTTTCTGGTTCTTATTTCGTGTGTGGAATGACCACTACGGTATTGGCCGTGCATTTCATACCGTTCGCTATGGATGACCGTGGTGTGTCAGGAACAACCGCCGCATCGATATTTGGCTACATGATGGGCCTGAACATGATTGGTGTAGTCGGTGCTGGTTTGCTCTCAGACAAGATAGGTGGCACCAAAAACCTGTTGGCAGCGGTTTACGCCGTCCGGGGGTTGGCTTACATCCTATTGGTGAGCATTGATTCCGTTGCTGGCATGTGGATATTCGCAACCGTTGCCGGATTCTCCTGGATTGCAACTGTTCCCTTAACCTCCTCGCTCACGGCAGAGGTTTACGGAACCAAGGCTATGGGCACCATCTCTGGCATATCCTTCATGTTCCATTCTTTTGGCGGTGCCATAAGTATCTTCCTGGCAGCACGGCTTTTTGATATCACAGGAGCCTACACGCTACCCTTCGCATTGATCGGAGCCATGTTGTTCCCGGCTGCAATATCTGCATTCTCGATCAAAGAGCGCAAATATTCTGCCCGGTACCAGGAAGCTGTTCCCACGCCTGCAGCCGGAGATTAACAGCCCCTGATGCCCGCGTTTTTCAACTTCATACTTGCGCATTCCGGTGACGCCGCTGACCCAGAGTTGGTCCACTGGATCAAAGAACGGCTGGATCAAGTATTTGGCCCAAGTCCGTGGGTATTGGTCATAGTCATGGGAGCCATCATATTTGCCATCCCAATTCTCGTCATTGGTGTGTACCTGACGCAAGGCGGCAGAAGAGCCGCTGGCGAACGTCCAAATAGGCCCAAGATAAATAGAGACTGGCACCAAGACGGGCAGGAACAAGAATAAGTCTGAACACAGGTACGGTCAGCCCGCAATTCACCATCTTGAACCAAGCACAATCCAGACTTGCCACGGTCGCGCAAAAATTGTAGACTAGCCATCGCCGTAGTTCATATTTCCGGTGTCGAAATCGACCCCATCATGGACTTGTTGAACTGAACTGCTGGTTTCACTTGACTCAAGTGTTCGGCTTCGAAAAATTAGGAGGACTCAGCGAAAAGATATGTTTGACAAAAAATCCCTTGACGCTATGTTTAACGAGCTTAAGGACGCCTACGAACTGGAGCCCGAATGGGAAGAAATCCAACGGGACGCTCACCTCGGCATCGCACGGGCCGACGGCGGCGTAGACTTGGGTGGTATTGACCCCCGCGTCATTGAAGTGCTAAACAAGCACAACCCAAGCTAGTCCTCTAGACTGGCAAAACACTCTCTGCATCCAATCAGCTAACGGTCCCAATGACAGACCGGGCGTTGACACTCTGGATTGCAGAACTCTAGCGTGTTACCAACAGGGACGGACCTTTACTTAAGGGTCCGTTCTTTTTTATGTAATCCCCATATCTGTTGGAGGTAACACCCTTTGCATTGCCGACGCTGTCAGTCACCAAGACTCATCCCTCTGGAAAAGAAACAACAAGATGACAACAACGTATTCCGCTGTCAGGAATGCGGCTACATCTTCAGTCCACCCGATCTTAGTCCCCCCACTCTCAGCCCAACC
>JAPKDE010000192.1 GCA_028822675.1 Dehalococcoidia bacterium
GCTCTTTTTATCTTCTATGGTTATCGATTGAACAACAGTCCTGGCATTCCTGGATTCCAGCCTTTGCTGGAAAGACGGTGGGCGGTGGTGGCAACTTGCCAATGGTCATAAATTCGCTCGTCCTGGGTTGAGCAATCGTCACCTACACACATTTTAGCTTCAGGGATTGCTGTTTTGGAAGTCGACGATTGGATTCTTCGGCTTTCGAGCGCAGCTTGATCCGATTTATGGTGGAGGCGGGGGAGAGAGCCTGTCTCAGAACGGCAGCGTGGTGGCGTCGGGGGTGTCTGGGTTCTGGGAGCGCTACCGAAGTAGATGAAGAAAGGTGGAGAGCCTAAGCCGAGATGCGCACTGGCCCATTCAGATGCTAGGCGCCCTCTGTGCGAGCGGTCTTTTACGGGTCTTCCAAACCCGCCACAACGTTCTCAGATTGAAGACCGTTGCCAGAAGCACAAACTCCGCTCGGATGTTGGCCAAGCCCCTAAGGAGGGACCGACGAGCACTTAGTTGTTCTTTCAGGATGCCGAAGATGGGCTCGATCAACTCCTTGCGCCGAGCATATAAGTGCTGGACTCTCTTGGTTGTCATCCAATGCCGGTGCTTTCGTACCCAACTCCGCCGACGTGTAGTTTGCGAAATACCGAGGGAAGACAAAGGTCGCTCCCTGGGGTACGGCGCAATCCAGCCCCGGCACGCTGTTCAACCGGGCCGCCACCACGGACCTGAGGGTCTCACAGCTAAGACGCCAACCCTCGATGTGGTTCTGGGGGCCGTCCAGCGCCGCTATCCCCGCAGCCTGGACAAAGGGCGAAACGAAACTGGCCGTGTGTTCGTGCACCTTCCGCAGCGGTTCCAACAGTTGTTTGGGGCCCACGATGCAGCCTAACCGCCAGCCAGACATGGCATAAGCCTTGGTGAAGGTATAACTGGTAAGGGTTCGCTCCCACATCCCAGGGAAGGTGGCTAGGGTCACGTGACGTTGCTCACCATACATGAAATATTCGTATGTTTCGTCGGAGACCACCAACAAGTCGTGTTCTATAGCGACTTGGGCCACGTCCTGTAGTTCCTGGACGGAGTAAATTGGGGTTGTTGATGATTCCCACTGAGATCAAACGGGCGTTGGATAATGGGATCACCCAAGAGGAGATCATAGAGATCAGCACCACCCTAGCCTTTTTCATCGGCTGGAAGGCCGCTTCGGAGGCCGTCCAGGGTATTATTCGGGTATTCCGCAATCTATAGACAACTTATACTCTATTTCCTCATACTTGTGGGCCACAAGCCCGAAATTCATCATTAACCCGATTCGGGCCTGAAACTCCGTGCCTTGACAATCTAAGGTACTTCGGCTACTTTGCTTCCATCAATTATAGGGGAATTTTAACTGGGGCCGGTGCTGACTTCAAAGCATCCTGACTCGGAAGAGCGGTTCACAGGTCTACTTAGCCTCATTCATACCTGAAGGGTGTTTGGATACCACGACCATGCTAAATCAGGGAGGTGCGTAATGACGGACGCCAATAACCACAATCATGGCAATGAAATCATCGAGAAGCTGGACATCAGGATCGAGTACTGCGTTCCTTGAGGGCACGCTATGAGGGCCGCTTGGATAGCGGGCGAAATCCTGGAACGATTTCCCAATGACATCAAGTCTTTCAATCTGGTTCCCGGCGGGCACGGACAACTGGACCTCTTCTTCAACGAGGAGTTGGTGTACTCCCATCAGCAAAGGATCCATATCAGCGATCCTGGCGCACGGTTCCTTGACGCCCGAGAGGTAGGACAGATGGTCACGGACTGGAGGGCCAAAACCGGTCGTCCTGTCACCAAGAGTGTGGGGAGCCGGGCCGATATTTCCGAAGACGAGTTGGGCCTGAATCCCAATGATCCCCAACTCGCGCGAAAGGGGCCTTCGGTTCCTGGCGGGCCATCAAGCTAGCAGCCGCCTGAGAACCGAAAGCAGCCTATTCCAATAGCCGAAAAGGCGACAATTTGCCCTGAAGCCACTCAGGGTTTCCGAGCAGAGAAAGAGCAATCCGCCAGACGTATCCCGAATGCGTCTGGCGGATTGCTCTTATGATCTGTAGCCAGGAGTTGGGCCGCAAGGCCTCCTGCAGCGTCAACCCTGATTTAGGCGAGTCGACCTCGCTGGAGACCTATCCATTGGTAAACACGCCGGGCTGGTTGCCGGTTACGGAGTTGCCCGGATACTAATCGGCGCGAGAGTCGGTGGAGGCGATTATTGCCGTATTTGCTAGCACTGACGGGGATCAACAAAAGGGGCTCCATCCTACACCCGTTGGTCAACAGGGGTTGCCGGCTCCCAAGTTTGGCGTGCTCCAGATACAACTGGTTACGCGTATGCAGCTTTAGATATGATGAAATGTACTACCAAGTTGACGGGTGAGCCTGTTAATTCGCCCCTCAACAACACACTTAAGGGTTTCCCAGAGGTCCCCTATTAGGTGGATTTGGAAGCCTTCTGTGCCTCCAAATTCCTTCGCACGTCCGCTTCAAGCCCTCCCACCTCGATCATCCGCACCATGTCCTCGGGAGTTGGGATTCCTTGGATAATCTCTTCGGCGGTCAAAGGTTCCAAAAAGAACGCCCAAGCAAAACTTCGGGAGGTTCTCTCCGCCGTAGACAATGGCTCCCACGTCGATACATCCAAGGAGACGGTTGAGCAGTTTGCAGTCCGCTGGATGGAAACCTACGTGGCGACCAACTGCACCATCAGAACGGAGATAGGCTACCAGGGCAACATCGACCGGTACATCGTCCCTGCCGGCGGCGGCTCCGGGAGCGCAGTCTATTATCAAAGCTGGCAACAGCCGGTCTGACCCAACCCGCGGGCGCAACGCAGTGCGCCGACGCACTTGACGTCGAAGTCGCCGAGCAGTTCGTCTTCGTTGACTGTGTCGATGGGGCCAACTGCTCCAGGTGACCCACCGGGCAGCGAGGCGCTACTGACCAGGATGTCCAAGCCCCCAGGCTGGCCGCCTCAGCTATAACGCGGTCGGCCTGCTCACGGGATGTCACATCCAAGCCCATGGGGATAACCCCTGGGTCTCGTCTCTGGCCGGTAAAGCCTTGGCGGGCAGCCAGCTACTCTAAATGCCGGAGCTTGGGGTCCAGGGCATCCCTGAGCCAGTCGCCGAACAGATTAAGGGACAGCACCGTGAGAAAGATTGCTATGCCGGGAAGCGCGGAGATCCACCAGGCAACCGCGATCCTGTCTCTACCCTCGGCCAACATGGAGCCCCAGGCGGGGGTAGGAGACGGCACTCCAGCGCCCAGGAAACTCAGGGCAGCTTCCAAAAGGATAATCACGCCCACCAGCAACGTGGCTACCACTATCACGCTATTGGCGACGCCCGGAAGAATGTGAACGAACATTAAACGCAGGGTGGAGGCCCCGGCCACTCGGGCCAGGGCCACGTAATCCATGTCCTTGACCCGCAACACTTCTCCCCGGGTGACCCGCGAGAAGAGCGGCCATATCGCTATCGCCAATATAACGATAATAAGCTGAAAGGACGAACCCAAGGACACCACTAGGACCAGCGCGATCAAGATAATGGGCAATGCCAATATTATGTCAACTGTGCGCATGATCAACTCGTCTACCCAGCCGCCGTACCAGCCAGCCACCAAGCCGGCCGTAACACCTATCGAACCGCCTACCAGCAGTGTCAACACCGCCATGATCAGGGAAATGCGGGCACCGTAGATGATGCGCGTCAAGATGTCACGGCCCAAGTGGTCCGTACCCAGCAGATATTTGGTACTACCTCCCGCCCGGGTAACTATCCCCAACTCGCCACCCACGACGGCATCCTCTTGTATCTTCCTGGCATCGTCGAGGGTGATCTGCCTGTGCCCCGCCCCAATGTCCAATTGCCCCTCTACCACCACCTTCAGGGAAATCTGCTCTCCGCCCCAGACTGGCGGCACCAGCCTGTCTCTGAGATCGCCTCTTGTGGGGTGGTGAGGGGCGACCCAAGGGGCGGTGATACCAGCTACCACAACCGCCGTCAGGACAATGACCGGTATTATCAGAACCGGCCTCCTCCTGCCTAAGATGGCCTTGGTTAGCCTCCCGTAGACGATCGCCCTGAAGATACGCTCCCAAGGCCGCCTAGGCAGTGTAAGATCAGTACTTTCAGCCATGTGCCATCTCCCGGCCTCTCTTATGCAAAGCGAATCCTGGGGTCGATGTAGGCATAAAGTACGTCAACCGCCAAGGCGATCCCCACATACCCCAAGGTAAACATGATTGTTAACCCCTGAAGCAACGGATAGTCAGAGGTGTACAGGGCTTGGATCGCTAGCTGGCCCATGCCGGGCCAGGCGAAAACCAATTCCGTTGTTATGGAGCCGGTTAAGATGGCGGGCATGGAAACGCCGGCTAAGGTCAGCGGTGGAATCAAGGCGTTGCGAAATGCATGTTTCCAGATCAAAGACCTAGTCGACACCCCCTTGGCCTTGGCTAGCTTTACATACTCCGAGTCCAGCACGTCCAGCATGGCGGAGCGCATGAGCCGCAGGCTGCCCGCTAGGAACCCCCCCCAGGCCAAAGTGACCAAGGGAAGAATGATGCTATTCCACCCCTCGCGGCCGGAAGGAGGTACCCATCCCAACTTTACGGCGAAAAAGAACATGAACATGATGCCCAGCCAGAAGGAAGGCGCAGCTTGCCCTACCATGGCTATCACCCTGCCCAGTTGGTCCACGGCAGTCCCGCGCATGACTGCGGACAGCACGCCCAGGGGAATTCCCACCACCAAGGCCAGCAAGAAGGCCCCTCCACCGAGTTGGACGGTAGGCCATATACGGCCCGCGATAGCGGTCATGACGGGTTCTTGGAGTTTGATAGACTCGCCGAAGTCTCC
>JAPKDE010000193.1 GCA_028822675.1 Dehalococcoidia bacterium
CAGGGATGGTAGCTCTGCGCCTGAACCCCGTCAATCCCCAGGTGCTCTTCCAAAAATTCATATGGTAGTATCCGGGGGATTTCACCGCTGGATTCTAGAAGGCTAAGGGCAGATATGATCTCTGAAACGATTAACGGACAGGATTTGAAGTCAGCCATCCCAAACCTGGCCGGCACCGTGCGCCTCAAGGGGCTAAACGGGTCAGTGAAAATCTACCGGGATAAACATGGTATTCCGCGCATAAAGGCCGAATCAGAGAGGGACGCCTATTTTGCCCAGGGGTTTGCTACCGCCCAGGATCGGCTGTGGCACATGGAATATGATCGTCTGCGCGGCGCTGGTCGCTGGGCCGAGGCTGTGGGCGAGCAGGCAGTTAACCAGGACATCATGATGCGCCGGTTCCGTTTGGAAGCCAGCGCCAAGGCCGACTACCAGGTGATGGACACTCACACCAAAGTGATGTTTGATGCCTACACCGCCGGCGTGAACGCCTTCATAAACAGCGGCGACGCACTACCGGTGGAATACCGCATCACCGGTCTACAGCCGGAACCTTGGCAACCCTGGCACGGCCTGATTGCCTACAAAGTTCGCCACATATCCATGGGCGTTTTCGAGTCCAAGGTCTGGCGAGCGCGGATGGTCCGTGAGATGGGGGCTGAAACTGCTGGCAAGCTCTTCCCAGGTGTTGAGCCGGGTTTCTTGATGATCCTGCCCCCTGGCTCCACCTCTCCCGGCCCCCTGGACGAAGGCCTGAAGGAACTCACCGAAGGCGCAGCCGGGCTTAACTATCTGAATGAGATGGACTCGGGCAGCAATAGTTGGGTCCTCTGCGGCGCTGAGACGGCCACTGGCAAGCCCATCCTGGCCGGGGACTCCCATAGGGCACTGGACACGCCCAACTCCTACTATCAGAACCAAGTGGCCTGTCCGGAATTCGACGTGGTGGGCCTGTCTTTCCCTGGCGTACCCGGATTCCCTCACTTTGGCCACAATGGCCGGGTATCCTGGAGCGTCACCCACACCGCCGCAGACTACCAAGACCTGTATATCGAGCAGTTCAAAGACGGCGAGCCTGGCAAGTATTTATTCAAAGACCGGTGGCTAGATGCGGAGACGTTCCACGAGACCATCAAGGTCAAAGATGGCAGCGACGTTCAGACGACGGTGACGGTCACCCAACACGGACCGATTATCTCTGGCGACCCAGCCCAAGGGTCTGGGCTGGCCTTCAAATACACGGCCACGGAGAAAGCTTCCACCTGGCCGGAAATACTCTGGAAAATGCTGAGGGCGGAGAACAGTCAGGAGTTGGTGGACTCCATGGAGGGCTGGGTTGACCCTTGCAACAACCTGCTCTTTGCCGACATCCACGGCGATATGGGTTATCTCTGTCGGGGGCGCATACCCATTCGCTCTAGGGTCAACGGCTGGCTTCCGGTGCCGGGTTGGACCGGCGAGCACGAGTGGGAAGGGGATATTCCCTTTGACGAGCTGCCAATTTCCGTCAACCCACCGGAGGGCTATATCGCCACGGCGAACAACAGACCAGTGGGAGATGATTATCCCCATTACATCGCCATCGACTTCACACCTGAGTTCAGGGTCAAGCGGGTTACTGCGGGACTCAAGTCGTTGACCAGACCCACGGCAGAAGACATGGCCCAGGTGCACGCACAGCGGTTGTCCATCCCGGCGTTGGCCTATCAGAGTGTGGTCAAGCAACTGGAACCTCAGGATGAGCTGAGCAAGGCGGCCAAAGAACGACTTCTAGACTGGAACTGTGAGATGGACGCCGACAAGGTCCAGCCCACAATCTACAGCGCCATGCGCGACGCCCTGTTGCAAGAGGTCTTGGAGACCAACCTGACGGAGAAGCTGGCCTACGAAGCTTGGCACCCGGCAGACAGGGGTTTGGGTTCTTTCTCCAATCGACTCAAGGCGCGGTTGGTGGCGATGATCGGCCAGGATGATTGTTCACTGCTGCCCAAGGGTGACACCTGGCCCACCGCGGTTGCCCGGGCGTTGTCCAAGGCTGTGGTGACGCTGACCGAACGGCTGGGAGACGACATTGACCAGTGGCAATGGGGCAAGGTGCACCAGGCCCGCCCCAAGCACAATCTGTCGGCGGCGTATCCAGACCTGGCAGAACTGCTAGACCCGCCAGCCATCCCCACCAGCGGCGATGGCGATACACCGCTCCAGGGTGGTTATTCGCCGGCGAATCCCAACACGGTTACAAGCCTATCTGTGGCCCGTTACTCCTACGACCCATCAAACTGGGATGATTCCCTCTGGGTGGTGCCGCTGGGCAGTTCCGGGCATCCGGGCAGCGAGCACTATGCCGACCAGTCTGAGACCTGGCGTCAGGTCAAGATGATTCCCATGGGTTACGACTGGGACAACATCAAGGGCTCGGCTGAATCAGAGCAGAATTTACAACCGGGCTAGCGAACCCGGCTAAAAACTTGATTAGGAACGGAGTTCTTCACTCAGTAGGTCCAGTGCAGCTTTGGCGGCCCCTTGCTTGCAGGCATCGCGATCGCCTGGCAGTAGGACTTCAATGGCCCTGTCTTGTCCGCCTTTGATTGCGAGGCCGATCCAGAAGGTGCCAATGGGTAGTCCGGCCCGACCGGCAGCAGGGCCGGTGACGCCGGTGGTGGACACTGCATAGTCGGTGCCGCACAGTTCCAGTACACCTCTAGCCATCCCAATGGCCATCTCGCTGCTAACGGTGCCGTGAGTGGGAGAAACGTCAGCAGCCACGCCTAGAACTTTCTCTTTAAGGCCGCCGGTGTAGGCAATGACGCCACCGGGAAAATACTTGGAGCTACCGGGAATCGCGCCCAGCATGTAGCCGATCAGTCCGGCGGTGTCTGCTTCAGCCACTGAAACTGTCTTACCCTGCTCAGTTAGTATTTTTGCAATCTCTTCAACGTCCATAAAAGTTCTCCTCTTAGCGTTAACGCTTGCTTATGATTACGGTTTTTGTAACAGAATGAAAAATTCTCTGTTGCCGGCGTCGCCCTGTATCGGCGAACGGCAGATGTTTCTGACTCGGATTCCCTGACCAACGGCCCAGTTGACCGTCCTGCCCAGCACATTGGCATGTACTTTCGGGTCTCTGATTACGCCGCCCTTTCCTACTTGGCCTTTCTGGGCCTCAAACTGGGGTTTAACCAGCGAAACTATGAAATGGCCCGACTTCAGGTGGCTCATGGCCTCCGGGATCACCATGGAGATGGAAATGAACGAGACGTCCATCACCATCAGGTCCACCGGCTCTGGAAGCTCAAATGGGTAGCGGGCGTTGGTCTTCTCCATTACGACCACTTGCTCGTCCTGGCGTAGGCCGTAATTCATCTGTCCGTGGCCAACATCAACTGCGTAGACCATGCGCGCGCCGCGTTGCAGCACACAGTCTGTAAACCCGCCGGTGGACGCGCCAACGTCCAGCACAGTCAACTCGGCCACATCAACTTGAAACTCATCCAGGGCGTGGGCCAGTTTGACACCGCCCCGACTGACAAAGGGCAGACGGCCCTTAACCTCAAGCTCAACGTCTTCCGGGAGTGTGGAGCCGGCTTTAAGAACTCGGCCTGCCGGGGTGTAGACCTTGCCCTCCATAATCAGGGCTTGGGCCTGTTCGCGGGAGTCGGCCAGGCCACGATCAAAGACGAGACGGTCGGCCCGGATTTTAGCTGGACGTGCTGTCAAAAGGTCTCTTTTTCTGCTTGTTTAAGCTGGTTGATTATTCTGGTGGTTCAAGCTGGGTAAGGCCGCCAATAATATGGCCGCTATTCGCCAGTAAAGTTGGGGCGGCGCTTTTCCAAAAAGGCTTTGTAGCCTTCCAGGTAATCTTTGGTGTCAAACTGGGTCAAGGGTAAGTCGTCCTCTTCTTTGGTGAGGTTCTCCAATGATGGTTTGTTCTGGACTTGCTGCATGGTCAGCTTGTTAACGGCGTGAGACAGGGGCGCTAGTGACGCTATGTCATTCGCCAGTTTGTAGGTGTAATCATTTAGGTCGTCCGGCTTCACCACCTGGTTGACCAGGCCGATCCTGAGTGAGTCTTCAGCGTTCAGCAACCGGGCAGACAGCAGGATATACATGGCGTTGCCCTTGCCCACCAAGTTGACCAGTCCACGCATCTCGCGGTGGCCGATGCTGATGCCAAGTTTGCCCACTGGAATACCCATGCGGCTGTCGTCACTGGCTATGCGCAGGTCGGTTGCCACGGCCAATTCGCAACCGCCGCCCACGGCAAAACCTTGAATCATGGAGATGGTCGGTGTGGCCATTTCTGACAGGGTTTTGAGTGCGCCGTTCACGGCGTCGTTGTAGCCCCGGCCCTTGGTAGAATCGGATCGGTAATCGTCAAAATCTTGAATGTCGGCCCCGGCTGAAAATGCCTCGCCGCCCGCCCCGGTAATCACCACAGCCCGGACGCTACGGTCTGCGTCCAGTTTCTGCATGATATCGGCAAATTCACGCCACATGGCAAAGCTAATAGCGTTACGTTGGCTTGGGCGATTGAAGGTGACCGTGGCCACGGGGGATGCGGAGTCCAAAAGGATATCGTCGTTCAAGTCGTTGGTGTCCTGTTTTGCCGGTATGCAGAGCAATTGGCAAGGGATTTGGGCGTGCTAGGCCAGTATAGCTCCCAGTTTGTTGGGTGTCACCACTAGCTTTTCCCGGATAAAAAAATAACGGCGGGCAAGATGCCCGCCGTTAAGTTAAGCCAAGTTATAAGCTGCGCTGTAGTTGGTTAACGACCGCGCAGTTTCGGGTCCATTACGTCTCGTAGACCGTCGCCTAGGAAGTTCACTGAGAACACCACCAGTGCGATGGCGATACCAGGGAACAAGGCCAA
>JAPKDE010000194.1 GCA_028822675.1 Dehalococcoidia bacterium
ACCATATTCCAACCCATCAGACCTGGATTGTTTAAATACTAAGGGTGGAAAAGTATAAATACAATGCTAATTTATCTATCTATTGGATAAGTTTTTATTTATATATAAAGCAAAGCAAGTAAAGAAAAACCCGGCCTTGATGGTTCATATGGCCGGGTCTTTGGTGGGGTGGATTGAAACTGGGTAAGGCTACATCCGGTCTGGAACGGCCATCCCCATTAGGTTTAGCGTGCGTCGGAAGACAATCAACGCGGCCTCCACCAGCTTTAAGCGGGCAGCGGTGATGGCGTCATCCTCTGCGTTCGATGAAACCACTCGGCAGTTCTCATAGAAGGTATGAAAGGTGTTGGCCAGGTTGGTCGCGTAATGGGGCAGGTGGTGCGGCTCCAAGGATTTCGCCATCTGCGCCACCAGTTCAGGCAACTGTAGCAGAGCCCGCATCAGTTCCAGTTCGCTGGGGTGGCTGAGCAAACTAACATCGCCGTCGCTCCAGTCCAGACCCCGTTCCGTGGCCAATTTTAGGATGCTAGCGTTCCGGGCGTGGGCGTATTGAACGTAGAAGACCGGGTTTTCTGATGACTCTTTCTTGGCCAGGTCCAGATCAAACTCCATCTGAGTTGATGGCGCTTTAGCCAAGAATGAGAACCGGCAGGCGTCAGCGCCCACCTCGTCGGCCAACTCCCGCAGTGTTATAAGGTTGCCGCTACGCTTGCCCAGGCGCACAACTTCTTCGCCGCGGCGTAGTCCAACCATCTGGGAGATTAGTACTGTGAGTCGGTCGCGTTCGATGCCCAGAGCTTCGACGGCCGATTTCATGCGTGGCACGTGACCCTGGTGGTCGGCGCCCCAGATGTCTACCACCGTATCAAACCCGCGCACGACGAATTTGTTGCGGTGGTAGGCAATGTCCGACGCGAAATAGGTGGGTTCTCCCCCGGTTTTTACCACTACGTTGTCTTTGTCATCGCCCATAGCAACGGAGTTGAACCAGAGGGCACCATCCCGCTCTGCAAGGTGGCCGTTGTCCTGGAGCAACTTGATAGTTGATTCGTATTCACCGCTGGCGAAGAGTGAGCGTTCGCTGAACCAGCTATCAAATTCCACCCCAATTGTGGACAGGTCGTCCTTGATGGTGGCAATCATTTTTTCGCGGCCAATGTCGCCAATCTCTTTCAGCGCTTGCTCTTCGTCCATTTCCTGGTACTTGGACCCTTCCGCATCAATGATCTCTTTGGCCAGATCAATTATGTAGTCGCCCTGGTAGCCGCCTTCCGGAACTTCTGCTTCCTGGCCCAGTACCTCTTTGTAGCGGGCGAGGATAGATTGGTAGAACAACTGCATCTGGTTACCGGCATCGTTGATGTAATACTCTCGGGTCACGTCAAAACCGGCGGCAACCAGCACATTGGCCAGGGCGCTGCCGGTGACCGCTCCCCTGATGTGGCCCACGTGTGCCGGACCGGTCGGGTTAACGCTGACGTATTCCACTATGATTCGGTGGCCTTTACCGGAGTCGACATTGCCAAACTCGCTGCCGGTCTGGCGGATAGTGTCCACCTGTTGTTGTAGCCAGGATTCTTTCAGGTAGAAATTTATGAAACCAGGCGGCGCTGCTTCAACCCGGTCGATAACGTCGTTGGGGGAGATATGGCTGGCCAATGATTGGGCCAGTTCAAGGGGGTTAATTCGGGTTGCCTTCGCCAAACGCAACGGTAGGTTGGTGGCAAAATCCCCGTGCTCGGAGTTCCCAGGGCGCTCCACTTGAATCACGGGCATCGTTTCTAATTGGAGTGTTCCTTCCTGCCGGGCAGCCTCTAAGGCGTCGGCCACCAACTGTTGGATGGAATCGATTATTAGCAGGTCCGGCATGGGCGAATGTCCCCCGGGTTTCTCAGGTTTATTTGCTGCAAAATGCGCCTGTTACCAAATAACGAAAGGCGGCCATACAAAGGCCGCCAATATTGGGTGGCGCTGGATTATCTTATCACATGGCAGGGTCGTTTCAGGCACGGATTAGGGGCCATGTTGGTGCGCATCCAAGCCATCGGCGATTAAGTTTCTAGGGTCTGGTGCAGCTGGCAACCAACGGAGAGACGGTTACCGGATATCAGGTCGAGAGGCTGACTGTTACAATTGTGAGGGTGCATTTTCGCCTTTGAGTCGAGCCTGAATAGATTGGCGATCAAAGTCAAAAACGCCCAGTAAAAACACTAGTAAAACACCCGGATTATTTGCTGAAAACCTGATGGAAGAACCTCAGACAACACCACCCGAACCCCGTTCTGAAGAACAGTCCAGACCGCCTGAAGAGGTGATTCATGGGCTGGTAAGAGAACTTGAGCGTCTCATGGAGTCTGGTGAGAAATCGCAAGCACTGGAGCTCTTTGCTGTGCTGCACCCAGTGGATCAGGGAGAGGTCCTAGACGGGCTGCCAAAAGAACACAGCCAATCTCTGTTGGACGATCTGGACGCCGCCGTAGTTGCGGAAATCCTGGAATACCTGGAACCCGAAGAATCGGTTGAGATGATTGGCGACCGAGCCCCGGCGGAACTTGCTGAAGTGCTCAATCTAACAGGCCCAGACGTTGCAGTAGACCTGCTCCGCCAGATGCCGGAAGAGAAGCAGAACGAGACTCTGGAAGCAATGGCGGATCCTGCGGAAGTTACTGAGCTTCTACAGTATCAAGACGACACGGCCGGCGGCCTGATGACCCTGGATTACCCAGTGGTCAACGATAAAACCACCACCCCCAACGCCCTGGACCAACTGCGGTTGCTTGGAGAAGACGCCGAGGACATAAACTCGGTCTTGGTGGTGGATGATGAGCAGCGGTTGGTGGGGTCTTTGAGCATCACCCGTTTGGCGTTGGCGCGGTCCAATGTTGTGGTTGGCGACATTATGGACCCAGAAATAAATTCAGTGACCGCTGAGACTGACCAAGAAGAATGCGCCAAGGTCATGCAGCGCTACAACTTGGACGTGCTGCCAGTGCTGGACTCCGAAGGCCGGCTGTCTGGAGTGATTCTGGACGATGACCTGGTGGACGTGGTCGTAGAGGAAGCAACCGAGGATATGTTCCGGATTGCCAGCGTGGGCGGCGAGCGAATTGCCGGGCCGCTGACAAATTCTCTTAGGAGCAGGCTGCCTTGGTTGTACATCAACCTGGCCACGGCATTTCTAGCGGCAGTCATGGTTAGTTTATTCGAGACGACAATTACCCGCGTGGTGGCCTTGGCGGTATTTCTGCCTGTGGTCGCCAGTCAGGGCGGTATCGGCGGCACCCAAACCGTGACTCTGGTTGTGCGCAGCATGGCCCTGGGTGAAGTGCCCCGTAGGCTGGGGTTCCGTCTGTTGGCCCGTGAACTGGCGCTGGGGTTGATACACGGCGTGGCTCTGGGCATCGTGGTCGGATTTGTGGCCTACCTTTGGAAGGGGAATGTCACATTGGGCATAGTCCTTGGGCTGGCAATGCTGGGCAACATGCTAGTGGCCGGTATGTTTGGCGCTGGAGTCCCGCTGCTGCTACGGCAACTGCGGATGGATCCTGCGGTTTCTTCTGCCGTGTTCGTCACCACGTTCACGGACGTGATTGGTTTTGTCTTGTTCCTTGGACTGGCGGCGATCTTCGTGGAACATTTGGTCTAAGCCGAGTCCGTTCTAGTACAACGATTAAAGATTGGGGATTAATTGGGGGGAGAAATGCCCGGACAGATAGCTCTGGTTGGTGGTGATGAGTTCAGGCGCGGCTGTGAAGATATGGACCGCGAGATTATGCGAGCTTCGGGCAAGGACCCTGCGAAAGTGGTGGTGGTGCCAACGGCAGCGGTCACCGGGCCGGCCAAAGCAGCCAACGACGGCGCCACTCACTTTGGCGCACTGGGCGGAGATGCCAGCCAGTTGATGCTGCTGGAACGCAGCCATGCTGAGGACGCGAACTTCTTCGGTGCGGCATCCTTGGCCGACGTGGTCTATTTCACCGGCGGCAGCCCTGAGCATCTCCTGGAAACCATCCAAGGGTCGCCGTTTTTCTCAGCATTGATGGAGTTGGTTGATGAAGGCGGCGTGCTGGCCGGTTCGAGTGCTGGCGCAATGGCCTTGGGTTCAATGATACGCCGTCCCAGGGCTGGCGGCTGGGTGGAGTCGTTGGGTGTCGTGGCCGATGTGGCCGTGCTCCCCCACCATGAGAAGCGTGACCAGGTTGAGACTTCTAAAGAACTGCAAGCATCCGCTCCCACCGGGCTGACTTTTCTGGGCATCGATGCTCGCACCGGCGTCCTGGGTCTGCCAGACAACTGGCGAGTCGTCGGCTCCGGTCGAGTGACCGTCTACCAAGGCTCAGAGTGGCAGATATTTAATTCCGGAGACCAACTGCCCACCGGGTTCTAGCCCGGCCGTAAAGCGCTGATCCAGTCTCTCTTAGCCTAAACTTCCCTGATGTCCTTCTCTCTGTATTCTGCTGAGAACATTTTAGATGACTTAACAAATATTGTTTACTCATTTAATTTAATTCCATGACAATGCAACAAGAAACCAATACCGAAATTTTGTCCCAGGATCATCTTGGTTACTGGGTTGGAACTCTGGGATCTGCCATGCGCAAAGGGCTTGAAGAAGGGCTAGCACCCATGGTGGTGACTCCAGGCCAGTGGGTCATCTTGGAAGCTGCGTTCGCTGGCAACGCCGATACATTGACCGGCCTGGCACGGATAATCCCCGTGGATGCCGCCGCGATCAGCCGGCAGTTAGATAAGTTGCAGAAAATGGGTCTGGTCCGGCGTCGACGACTCCGGTCGGACCGACGCACAGTCCGCATCGAATTGACCGACGATGGCCGAGCACTAGTGCCAAAGCTAGCCC
>JAPKDE010000195.1 GCA_028822675.1 Dehalococcoidia bacterium
GCCACGTTGAGGAATTCACCGCCAGCAACCCAACCCACCCAACCTTTGTCACCATAAAATCCGGAATCACCAATGATGGCCGCCTCACCGCCCGGGAAGTCCGAACGGTGCACGCCAGCGGTGCCTACGGCGCTCTGAAGCCAAGGGCCTATCTTTCTACCCATCATTACGTCGGCGGCGGTTACCGGATACCCCACGCCAGCTTTGAATTCTTGCAGGTGTACACCAACACCGTCCCTGGCGGGTATTTCCGCGCGCCCGGCGCTCACCAGTACACCTTTGCGCTGGAATCCCATACTGATCTGCTAGCCAGGGAAATTGGCATGGACCCCGCCGACTTCCGGCGGAAAAACCTGGTGAACCCCGGAGAAGAAGACGCCCTTGGTCGTCCCATACAATTGACCAAAGTCCACGAGGTGATGGAAGCGGCTCTGAAGGCCGGCAACTGGGATCAACCCAAAAAACCGGGACACGGCCGGGGCGTTGCCCTGTTTGGTCGCCAGATTGGCGGCGGTGTTGCCGGAGCAGTCCTGACCGCGGAAGCCGATGGCTCTTTCACTGTCATCAGCCCCACCGTAGACATTGGCACCGGCACCCATACCATTGAGAAACAGATGGTGGCCAACGAGATGGGAGTCTCCCTGGAGCAGGTCCAGGTCCGCGTTGGCAATACCGATGAAGTCCCCTACGACGAAGGGCCACGGGCCAGCCGCGTGACCTATACAGAGGGTCAGGCCGTCATGAAAGCCTGCGGCCAGATTAAACAGGCTATTGCTGATGGAGCATCGCTGCCCCTCACCGTGACCGTGGAGCACATGGCCCCGGAGCGGGAAGACATAACATACTTCGGCGCTCAGGTGGCCGAGGTCCAGGTTGACCGTGAAACCGGACAGGTCACCGTGCTGCGGATAATCACATCCCATGACGTTGGCACCATCATCAACCCATTGGCGCACCAAGGCCAGATCGACGGTGGTGTCATTACCGGCTTTGGCCTGGGTGTCACGGAAGAATTTGTGACCGACGATGGTCAGGTAGTAAACGGGAACCTGGGTGACTATAAACTACCGACCATGGCCGACATACCGGAACTAGAGACGGTTCTGATCCAGACGGCGGGCGGCACCGGGCCATACGAGTCCAAGGCCATCGGCGAACTGGCCAACAACGCTACTGCAGCGGCAATTGCAAATGCTGTGGCTGACGCCGTTGGCTGTCAGTTGTTTGAACTGCCAATCACCGCCGATCGGGTCTACAAAGCGCTCCACGAGAGCTGACCCCAACCGATTTGCCGGCAGCGTCCGTCACTTCATTGACGAAGAGGTTTTCACTCTTGCGGGCCTCGTCGAACAAACTGTCTTGGCATTGCCAACCAACCCCTGAGGGTTCGGCCAAACTAGAAACGTATTGTCCTTTTGGAACGTGAACCTTACAATGCACATGATAATTGGGCTTTAGTATTATGGTCGAATCGAATAACATTCCACCAGAATTTCTATGAGTCCGCACGTCATCCCAGACGGAAAGCCCGCCAAAAAGTCAGCCAGAAAAGTTCGAAAACCTGAAGGAGCGAATCAATGGTTAACACTCAACAACAAACAGACTCAGCCGGTGCTGGGTCCAACGGCGAGATCGAACAATTCGATGCGATTGTCATCGGCGCCGGGGTCACCGGCTTGTACGCGCTTTACCGTCTGCGCCAGCTAGGGTTCTCAGCGCGAGCGATCGATGAAGCCAGCGGAGTTGGCGGCACCTGGTACTGGAATCGGTATCCGGGCTGTCGTTTTGATTCCGAGAGTTATTCTTACGGATACTCGTTCTCAGAAGAGCTCTTACAGGAATGGGACTGGAAAGAACACTACTCCGGCCAGCCTGAGAACGAACGCTACCTGAACTACGTTGCTGACAAATTTGATTTGCGCCGTGATATTCAATTCAATACGCGTATTAAATCCGCCAAATTCGACGCAACTGAGAACCGATGGCTTGTAGAAGGCACAGACGGCAGCAAGGTCAAAGGCCAGTTCCTGCTTACTGCCGTGGGTATTCTTTCAGCTGGTTACACGCCTGATTTTGAGGGTATCAACGACTTCAAGGGTGCTTGGACCCACACCGGCCGTTGGCCCAAAGAAGGGATGGATCTGAAAGGCAAACGGGTAGGTGTCGTTGGCACGGGTGCCACTGCAATCCAGTTGATTCCCATGATTGCTCCAGAGGTTTCCCACCTCACGGTCTTCCAGCGGACGGCCAACTACACCGCGCCGCTGCGCAACGGCCCGATTGACGCCGATACCATGCAAGAGATTAAAGGGAATTACGAAGAAATATTCGAAGCGTGCAACGAAACAGCCGGCTCGTTCATGCACAAATTCGACCAACGGTCCGCCATGTCGGTCTCTCCGGAAGAGCGACTTGAGCAGCACGAGAAGCTGTGGAAAAAGCCGGGCTTTGGCAAATGGTTGTCAAATTTCCGCGACGTCATGGTACCTGGTGAGGCCAACGAAGATTACTCGGAGTTCGTCCGCGGCAAAATCAGAGAGCAAGTCAATGACCCGGTGGTTGCCGAGATGCTGGTGCCCAATGATCACACCTTCGGCTCCAAACGCGTGCCCTGCGAGACCGGTTACTACGAAGCCTTCAACCGCGACAACGTCTCATTGATTGACGTCCGCAAGGCTCCGATTGAGCGGATAACTGAAAACGGTGTGAAGACCACTGACGCCGAGTACGAACTAGACGTCATAATCTATGCCACGGGCTACGACGCCGTGACAGGCGCGCTGCTCAATATTGATATCTATGGCGAAGACGGTAAGACCCTGCGGGAGAAATTTACCGAGGGCCCTCGCACTTATATGGGTATCTCCAGTGTTGGCTACCCCAACCTGTTCACCGTCAATGCCGCGTCGGTCGGCAACTTTGTCCGCGCTGCAGAGCCGTTAATGGACTGGGTGACTGACTGCATGGTCTATGTCCGCGACAACGGCTACACCAGCATCGTACCCACCCAAGAGGCAGAAGATGCCTGGGTTAAGCACGTTAACGAGGACGGCAAAAAGATCCTCCGCACGCAGCACCCCGCCTGGTTTAACGGAGGGAACATCCCCGGCAAGGCCCGCGCCCTGCTGACCGCACCGGATACCGCTCCGGTGATGCGAGCCAAGCGGCTGGACGTGGCTGCCAAAGGCTACGAAGGGTTCACACTCAAGTAGTCTCATCATCGCAATCAAATAAGTATTTTGTCGCAGACAGCCCAAACCGGCTGAACTGAACCAGATACAAAAAGGGAGGGCAGATAGTTATCTGCCCTCCCCTTTTTGTTGTCCGGAATCGAACCACCCGAAGAGTGACAGATACCACCGAACAGGTTAGACTCCCACCAATTCGAGATAGCCTGAATCGTGAATGCGTTACACGTGAAGGATTGAGAGATGGCTGACAGCACACAGGGAAATTCGACGCCTAACTACATCGCAGGCTATGAGGATTTGCCACAGGTATACATCAGACGGTCTGCCGAGAAGGAGGCCGCTTATCTGCTACCACATTTGAAACCTGGGATGCGAATGCTCGATATCGGCTGCGGTCCTGGATCTATATCGGCTGGTCTGGCTGCAATAGTCGCCCCTGGCGAGTTTCACGGCGTTGACATGGCGCAATCACAGATTGACATCGCACTTCGGTAGCCCAAGAAGCCGGCTTGTCAAACGCCCAGTTTCAAGTCGCTGATGCCCTTGCCCTTCCGTTTCCAGACGATTACTTCGACGCTGTTCATTGCCACGCAATTCTGATTTACATTCCCGATACGATTGCAGCTCTCGCCGAGATTTACCGGGTATTGAAACCAGGCGGTATCCTAGCGGCTAGGGATCCGGTGTTTGATTCGTGTTTCATTGAACCTGATATTGGGAACTTGAGCAGATTGTATGCGATCTGTTCCGCCGTTTTTACTTCTAATGGCGGCCATCCTCAGATGGGTAAAGAGCTTGGAGCCAAGTATTTGGAAGCCGCGTTTGTAGATATTGAAGTTACAGCTACGGTCGGTTCTTGGTTTCCCCCTTCAGTGCCCGGAGCCCCATCGACTTCAGATGAATTTGGAACTCCCTTATTGGGGCCACAGATTGTTAATCCGGCCATCGAACTGGGGCTGGCAACCAAAGAAGAATTTGAGCAATGGAACAAAGATTTCATAACCTGGCAAGAGAGTCCTGGCGCCTCCAGCGGCTTTGTCTGGGGTGAAGCGATCGGACGCAAACCATAAAAAACATCGGCGAGCAAATTGAATCTCTTGCGCAAGAATGGATCGAGCTAGAACGAAAGCGCCCTCTTGTGTTTCCAGAGGTCTCCCGTAAGGTGGGTGCTACCCACGAAATGGATGATGTTCTGGACCTCGAAACCGTCCTTTAAATCAACTGGAGGTGTCCAATGGCAGTTACGTCCATCGAGATCAAAGAACGTGACTCCTACGCCGAGGGCATGGAGTTCGGGGATGTCGGCGCGTATGAGCAGATAGACGGTACGGTTTACTTCGCTGTCGACCCCACCGACCCCGCCAGCAGTCTGATCACCGACTAGGCGCCGCAGGATTAGGTGGGCTACTGGTACAACTAAAGGTGCGGGAATCGACGGAATTCCTGGAGCGCATCGATCTACTCGAGCCAAATGCTGACTAGCGAATAGGAGTGGCCGGTGCCGATTGTTGCTCGACCGTTGGTCGTAACCGGCCAATTGTAGGGCACCCTGTGCTAGAATTTACTAGTGGCCCAAACGTGGGGGTGTAGCTCAGCGGGAGAGCACCTGCTTTGCATGCAGG
>JAPKDE010000196.1 GCA_028822675.1 Dehalococcoidia bacterium
CCCGGGTTATTCAATGTCGGTATACTGGATTCAGGAAACTTTGTGAGTATCAGAGGTGAACCAGTTGGCTAACCCTAAAGTCGTGTGTATCACAAACTTGGATGAAGAACTTAGGCAAATGGTGGCTGGCCAAGCGCTGCCGGGGATGGACGTAATCTCCGAGTCTTTGAGCGCTGATGAGGGCGAATTAATGGAATTGGTTTCTGACGCCGACTTCATGATTATCTGGCCCGCGCATATTTCCGATGATATTTTGCGAGCGGCCAAACAGTGCAAGTTGGTGCAATGCCTCAGCGCTGGTTACGACAAGGTCAATTTGAAACTGGCTACCGAGCTGGGAATTGGGGTGGCCAACAACGGCGGTGCCAACAGCGTGGCGGTGGCCGAGCACACAATCATGCTCATCCTGGGATCACTGCGCAAGATGGTGGTAAAGGCCAACCTTGTTAGCAGGGGCGGTTGGCGGGCCAGCCGAGACCGACGCCCCGATGTTTTCGAATTCGAAGGCAAGACTCTGGGCCTGATCGGCATCGGCAACATCGCCAAGCGGGTGGCCAAACGAGCCAGGGGATTCGATGTTGATATCCAATATTTTGATCGGTTCGCCCAGCTTTCAGCGAAAGAAGAAAAAGAACTGGGCGTAAAGTCAGTTGGTTTTGAGGAGCTACTACAGACCTCAGACGTAATCAGCCTGCACGTGCCGCTGACGTCAGAAACCCGGAACATGATTGCCAAAGACCAACTGGCCATGATGAAGTCGACTTCCGTGATTATCAACACCAGCCGGGGCGGCATCATCAATGAGGAAGACTTAGCCGATGCGCTGAAATCCGGCGTAATCGCCGCCGCCGGGCTAGACGTCTTAGACGAAGAACCACCGCAAGCTGGTCACCCGCTGTTGGGGTTGGACAACGCGATAATCACGCCCCACACCGCTGGGCCGACCCTGGAATCCATCCCCAAACGTGCCGCCAACGCCTTCGAAAACATCCAACGGGTAATAGACGGCGGCCAACCTTTGTGGACCGCCACATTTGGGAATACGGAGTAGGGTCCTTGTTCTTGCTCAGCGTCACTTGTTTTGCCGTGTCGGCTAGCCCGATGAATATAATGTGTGCCGAAGAAGCACACGTTGTGTTAAACTACGACAGTGAAAGACTGCTCGTGGAACTCGCAGAAAAACGAAACTCTCATTGCTGGACGCGGCGTTTCATTTGAGGATGTGGTTTTTTATATTGGTAACGGCGACCTGTTGGATATTCTTGAGCATCCCAACCAGGAGAGATACCCCGGGCAGAGAATTTTCGTCGTTAACATAGGGGATTATGCTCACCTCGTCCCGTTTGTGGAGAACGACAGCGAAATCTTTTTGAAGACGATCATTCCTAGTCGGAAGGCAACCGACACTTATTTGAGGCGCGGAGAGTCAAATGGCTAAGCTAGATAAAGAAGAAAAAGATTTGCTTGACTCGTTTGAGCGTGACGAATGGAAACCAGTAACCGATATTGAAGTAGAGTCTGATAATTATCGGGAATACGCCCGCAAATCATTTAAGAAAGACATACGAGTTAATATCCGGCTGTCCAAGAGAGATTTGGAAGCCATTCAAAAGCGGGCAATAGAAGAAGGCATCCCCTATCAAACGTTGATGGGAAGTATTTTGCATAAGTATGCAGACGGCCGACTGAAGGAAAAAAGCAGATAAGGCCAACCTGGCTAGGCTGGCCTTATCGTTAATACCGGATTAGATTGTTGCGCACTCCGTTCCTACCCCTGATACCCCTTAGGAATCTGACTTTCCTCGGCTAGGCGAACCATAAACTCATCCAGCGGCAGCGCTCCCAAGTCTTCGCCTTCGCGGTTGCGGACGGCCACTGCTTCGGCTTCGGCTTCCCGATCACCGGCGACCAGCATGTAGGGCACTTTTTGCATCTGGGCGGTGCGTATTTTCTGGCCCATGCGCTCGCCGCGGGTGTCCACTTCCACTCGGAATCCGGCTTCGGTCAGGGTTTTGGCCACCGACTCACAGTACTCAATGTGTCGGTCCGCGATGGGTATAAGTACCGCCTGTACCGGGGCCAACCACAGCGGGAACGCGCCCCCGTAATGCTCGATGAGCACACCCAAGAACCGTTCCATGGAGCCTAAAATAGCTCGGTGGACCATGTAGGGTTGGCTGCGCCCGCCTTCGGCGTCCTGATAAGTTAAATCGAACCGTTGGGGCAGGTTGAAGTCGAACTGCACCGTGGTGCACTGCCAGGCCCGGCCTAAAGCGTCGGTGATATTGATGTCAATCTTGGGTCCGTAGAATGCCCCGCCGCCATCGTCAACGGTGAAGGGCAGGTCCCGTTTCTCCAGCGCTCCTTTCAGAGATTCTGTGGCGTGTTCCCACATGTCCAGATCGCCCACGTACTTCTCCGGCCTGGTGGACAAGGCAATGGAAAAGTCCTTGAACCCAAAGGCGTCCAGTAACTCAAAGGTCAGTTCCAACACGCCGCCAACCTCGTCTTCCACCTGGTCTGGCGTGCAAAAGATGTGGGCGTCGTCCTGGGTGAAACCGCGCACGCGCATCAGGCCGTGCAGGACGCCGCTTCGTTCGTAGCGGTAGACGGTGCCCAACTCGGCAAACCGCAGCGGCAGTTCCCGGTAGCTGTGCAATGCTGTGCGGTATATCTGGATGTGGAAGGGACAGTTCATGGGCTTGAGGTAATACTGCTGTTCGTCCACTTCCACCGGGGCAAACATGCCGTCCGAGTAGAAATCCAAGTGTCCGCTGGTCTCCCACAGTTGGGCCTTGCCGATGTGGGGCGAGTAGACAATGTCGTAGCCCAAGCGGTAGTGCAGAGCCTTCCAATAGTCCTCAACAAGGGACCGAACGCGGCCCCCCTTGGGATGCCAGACAATCAGGCCTGGGCCAATCTCGTCGTGTACTGAATATAGGTTTAGCTGCCGGCCTAGGGTCCGGTGGTCGCGGCGCTCCGCCTCTTCCAGTCGTTCCAGGTGTTCGGTTAGCTCCTCCGCAGAGTCCCATGCCGTGCCGTAGATGCGCTGTAGCATGGGGCGCTTTTCGTCGCCCCGCCAGTAGGCACCGGCCACGCTGAGCAGCTTCATCGCCGGGATGTCGGCGGTGGCCTGCACGTGGGGGCCCTGGCACAGGTCAACAAAGCCGTCGTGGCGATAGATCGAGATTACCGCGTCGTCGGGCAGACCTTCAATCAACTCCATCTTGTAGGGCTGATCAGAGAACATGGTCTCGGCGTCGGCGCGGCTAAGGTCTTCCCGTTGGAAGGGGAAGCCGCCCTTGATAGTCTCGTTCATCGATTTCTCGATCTCTTCCAGATCCTCTGGAGTGAACGGTCGGGAAACTTCAAAGTCGTAATAAAAGCCATTTTCGATGGGCGGGCCAATGCCCATCTTGGCTTCTGGGAATAGCTTTAATACAGCATCGGCCATCACGTGGGCGGCCGAGTGGCGCATGGCGTTGCGATGGGCTTGGGCCTCATCGACGCCTTCTGTTTCTAGGGATCCGTGTTCTAACATCGTACTTTCTCTGGCCTGTTAATGGATTAATGATCTGGGAAAATAGGCGGCGACGGAATCAGTCGCACAGGCACCATTATAGCCTACGTCGGCCGACAATCTGCAGGGGATAGAGTTCGAATGTTGGCCGTTCGGACTTTGTTGTGTCAGCCGCTGTTCGGGAGATTAGCCGGCCATATGCAGGAATAATTCACGCCATTGCCGCGCTTTAATGGAGTTTAGAACGTGCTCTCTGATGTTTATGAGGTAGGTGGCAGTGACCAAGAGCGTGAGCAGCAGGCACAGTCCAAGCTGTTGGCCGCCTTGCCCGGTGACCCACAGAAGTATGTTCAGCAGAGCGAACCCAAAGGCTGCGCCCAGTACCACGTTTCGCAGTAGCAGCATGACCAGGATGCTGGGGCCGGCAGTGATGACGGTGAGCCATGGGACGATGACCAAAGAGATACCAAAGATCGCTGCAGCGCCCTTTCCACCCTTGAAATTTAAAAACACGGGCCAATTGTGACCTGCAACCACCAGTGTCGTGGTGATGAATAACGCCCAGTCGCCAGCGCCCAGCAACCGGGGCACCATCACGGCCAAAACACCCTTGGCCGAGTCCACCAGCAATACTACAATCCCTGCCCAGGTGCCCGCCTGCCGGTATGTATTTAGCGCGCCCACGTTGTGGCTGCCCACGTCTCTGATGTCTTGACCCTTGAGCCACCGGACAAGTAAATAGGCTGTAGGAATAGACCCCAGGACGTACGCGCCTAGGGCAAGGGCAACCACGGCAGTTAGTTCAAGAATCATTTCGCTGGTCCCAGCATGAACAGGCTATTACTAGAATAACTAGCCGACGCTCTCGAGCGGGAAAACACCTCTTTTAGCGATTCTAGACGGTTGGTTTGAACACCAAAATCCTATGGTTGCCTTGATCAGACACGTAGACGTCGCCGTCGCTGTCGATCGCCAGACCCTGAGGCTGGCTGAACTCCCCGTCTCCGTTGCCCTCGCTCCCCCATTTACGCAGGAACCTGCCCTGTTGACCGAAGACCTGAATCCTATCATTGCCATATTCCGAAACGTAGACGTTGCCGTCACTGTCTATCACCAGACCCTGCGGCTGGCTGAACTCACCATCTCCGCTGCCCCTAATCCCCCACTTGCGCAAGAATCTACCCTGTGGATCGAAGACCTGAATCCGATCGTTGCCTTGATCAGACACGTAGACGTTGCCGGCACTGTCTATCGCCAG
>JAPKDE010000197.1 GCA_028822675.1 Dehalococcoidia bacterium
TCCATCAATGGGATATCTTCACCGTCGACCCTGGCGGCGATTCTCATGAACGCTCCGCCGGCAGATGACTTGGCGTTGTGCACCACTGGGATACCCCGGTTGGCGGCGACTACAGTCTGCTCGTCGGCCGGTACCAAGCCGATAACCTCAATGGCCAGCAGGCTTTCAACATCTTTCTGGTCCATCATGTCACCGCGCTTGACCATCTCCGGAGCGATCCGGTTGATGATGAGCTTAGGGTTGTGCAACCCTGACGATTCCAACAGACCAATGATGCGATCTGCGTCCCGGATGGCCGAAACCTCCGGAGTGGTGACGATGATTGCCTCTGTGGCGGCGGCAGTTGCGTTTTTGAAACCCTGCTCGATGCCCGCCGGACAGTCGATAAGTACGTAGTCGAACTCTTTTTCAAGCTCGGCGCACATCTCACGCAGTTGTTCCGGCTCAATGGCGTTTTTGTCTCGAGTCTGGGCGGCCGGAATCAGAAACAACTCATAATCGTGTTTGTCGCTGATCATGGCCTGATTCAATTTGCAGACGCCTTCAATGACGTTCACCAAGTCATAGACTATGCGGTTCTCCAGACCCATGATGACGTCCAAATTTCGGAGGCCGATGTCAGTGTCGACCACCACCACCCTGTTGCCGCGCATTGCCAGGGCAGTTCCGATGTTAGCGGTGGCAGTGGTCTTGCCCACCCCGCCCTTGCCTGACGTTATTACGATGGTCTTACCCGTCATAAGGTACTCCTTTGTTATATCTTGCGAACCGGCCGGCGTATGGCGCTACGTGGATAGATCGACTTCGCACGTAGGCGATCTGAGGGCCAGATGCAGACGAATTTGATTTGCGTCGCGCCGATGCCGGCGCAATGCCCGGATACTTGGCTATCTGGAAGCGTGCCGAGGGCAGTTCCAGGGCAATGATCACTGCCTTGGTGTCACCGGAGGCTCCGGCGTGCACCCAACCCTTGAGGGAGCCCAGCACCACAATGTCGCCGTCAGCACGAATCTCCGCACCGGGGTTCACATCGGCCAGCACCACTACATCTCCCGCGTGTTCCAAGGTTTCTCCGGAACGGAATGTGGACTTGATGAATAGGGCTTCAGTGATGTTCCGATTGCGTGCGCCGTTCTTGTTGTGGCGGGCTTTCAGGCCTTCAATGATCGATTCGATGGCCGTTATGGATGCGGCCGAGGTGAGCGGTGCATCTTCAGGAGAAGGCGCAGGCAGCACAATCTGGTTGTGCGCAATCGGCTCTTCAGCCTGCTTGACCTCAGGTTCGGCCACGGCTTGGACTGGCGCAGGCATGGACGCGGCTTTGGCTTCTATCTGGAAGTCGCCGCTACCCAGGGATTCCGGCGAACACCAGAAGCGGGTCACCGTCAGCCCGGAATGGGTCTCAATGATCGACTTAACCTGGGCCAGTTCGTCGCGGGCCAGCATTCGTTGACCCACGTTTACAGTGATGTCGCCCTTGGACCACAGGCCACTCTTCTTGGAGAGATGCTCACGTAGTTCGGCAGCTACAACATCAAATGGGGCGCTTTCGTCAATTACAAAGGCCACGTCAGTGCCCCTTGCGATAACCTGCACTGCGCTGGTTTCTAGCAAGGAACCTCGATGACGAGCCATGTGGAGAATACCTGATATTTAGATGACATTCTGCTCACTTCCACTCCCACCTTATGTCATCACGATTATTTCAGCCGGAGAGACCCTGGAACAACCGTTTATTGGTCAGATTTTAAACAAAATTTAAGGTTATGTCCAATCCTGAGCCTAGAGACTGGATTAATGAGCTGGTGAAGGCCGTTGAGAGGACATTTAATCAACGGGGAATTTGGGTCAGAACAAACCGCGCATAACCCATCACCCTGAGGTAACGAAGGGTCTCGTTCATCGCAGAGGCAAAGTAGATAAGCAACGAGATTATTCGGCTTCGGCCTCAGAATGACAGGCGTTGCGAGTGTTCGGTGCGCGGGGTGTGTTCGGTTTATGGGGCGTTCGGGGTGTTTTGGTGTATGGGGAATTGAAAAGGCACCGGCAACACTCAAACTGAGCAATGCCGATGCCGTAAAACTAAGTTACTGAACCGGAGTCGAAACTCGGCAGTGCCGGTGCCGGTGCCGGTGCCGTAAAACTAAGTTACTGAACCGGAGGTAGAAACGCGGCTGCGCCGCTTAGTCTCGAGTGCCGAATAGGGCTACTGAGCAGGTGAACGAACCGGGACGGCCTCCCAGATTGTGGGTCAGACCCAGAGTTGGGTCTTTTAGTTGACGGCCACCGGCCTTGCCCTGGAGCTGCTTGTAGACCTCATAGATCATGCGTATGCCACTGGCACCGATGGGATGGCCAAAGCATTTTAGGCCGCCGTCGGTGTTCACCGGCACTTCGCCTTCCAGCGTGAAAGTGCCCGCAGCCACATCTTCGCTGGCCCGGCCCTTGGGGCTGAACCCCAGGTCCTCATAGATGATCAATTCGGTGATGGTGAAACAATCGTGCACCATTGCCATGTCGATCTCTTTGCGCGGGTCAGAGATGCCCGCTTCCTGGTAGGCCGCCTGGCTGGCGTGGATAGTCTCTGGGAAATGGGTGAAATCCCAGTCGCTGCGCATGATGCCGTAAGCGCCGACTGAGAGGCCTAGACCCTTTACCAGTACATAGTCGTCCCGAAACGTCTTAGCGATCTCCGGGGTGGTGATGATGGCCGCTGCAGCGCCGTCGGAGACACCACAACAGTCAAACAAACCCAGAGGCCAGGCGACCATGGGGGCGTTGACTACTTGCTCAACGCTGACCTCGCGCTGGAAATGGGCCTTGGGGCTCATGGTCCCGTTGTGGTGGTTCTTGGACGCAATCTGGGCCAGGGTCATTTTCCCGTCTTCATAGGAAATACCGTGTTCATGGAAATAGCGGGTGGCGGCTAGGGCGAACTGGGAGGGTGGCGGCACTGGCGGGTTAACGTCGGCCCCGGCAGCCTCGGCAACCGCCAAGCCTGAGAAACCGGAGTCCTTGAGCTTCTCAACGCCAACGGCCAGGACAATGTCGTAGATACCGGCGGCCACTGCGTAGCAGGCGTTGCGAAAGGCGTCGGTGGCAGTGGCACAGGCATTCTCAACCCGCGTGATTGGAATGTAATCCAGCTTGAGCGCTGCGGCCAAAGGCTGGCCAGTTCGGAACGAACCCACAGTGCCCAGCCAGGCAGCCTGGACGTCTTTGCTTTCTATTCCGGCGTCCGCGAAGGCCTCGTGGGCCGCTTCCACCATTAGGTCTGAGGAACTTGAGTCCCAACGCTCGCCAAACTTACTGCAGCCCATGCCAATGACGGCAACTCGGTCTTTTATCCCGCTCATGATATTCTCCTGTGCCTTGAACGCCTGAGTTCGATTATATCTTTAATATGCTATTTGGCCTGACGCCGTGGGATCGCCTTCCAGTAATAATTGTGGATGCCGTTAACCACGCGCAGTTTACGGAAACTCATCTCCACTTGCAGCCCAATTTGAACTTCATCGATCTCCCGGTCAGTCATCATGCAGAGTGTCCGGCCACCGGGCTCAAAATCCACCACCACGATTGCCAATGGCGAGTCTACCGTGCCGGCCAGGTAATCTAACGAATAGGTGAATACGGTGCCCGGCTGGTCACTCAGTCTTATTGGCGTGAAGTCATCCAAGGCCTGACACTCAACGCAGACCCTCTGGGCGGGGTATTGCACGTAGGCGCACTGGTTGCAGGTTCCGCCGTGGAACCGGATGTTCTGCTCGCTCTCCCGCCACAACGCTGTTACTGAAGGTGATTGTGCCTGGGGCCGTCTTGATGCCGAATCAGTGAGCCAGACATCCCGCCACCTGGCGTAGGTCTCGTAGCTGTCCAGCATTACTCCTGAATCCAGATAACCGGACACACCCAAACCATGTTCGGCGTTCTTGATGGCAGTCGTGGTTTTGAACCCCAGAACATCGCTGCCGTCTCCGTAGGATACGGTTAGCAGCAATTGATCCGGCGCGCCGTTTTCCAGGGCCGATGCCAGTAGCATTAAAGGAAAGGCTGCGCCGGTGTTTCCCAACCGGCCAAACAGCGAGTCCTGGATCTGCTCCGGTTGGAAACCTAGGTGTCGCGCCAACTGTCCGTGGCGGCGGGCGTCCGGAGAATACAGGGCCAGCTTGGTCACATCGGTAACTGCCAACCCCTCTTTTTCCATAAAGCCTGAGACAGCTTCACCCAGAATTCGCTCCAGTCCTTCTTCAATGGCGAACCGGTCTTCCCAAGAGCGGACAAATTGGTCCCCGGCGCTACGCCAGGTGTCCATCATGTTTTCAGTGATGGTATAGGCACCGGCCTGCTCGGCTAATAAATCCTCGCCGGAGATGATGAACGCTGCTGCGCCGTCGCCGGAATTGCGCTCTGCCTCACCCTTGGGCGCTCCCTGGCGGCTGTCGCTGGCAATCACCAACACATTCTTGGCTGAACCGGCGGTAACTGAGTCCAACGCCGATTTCATAGCCGTGGTCCCGGCCCGTAGCACATCGGTGATATCAGCGGTGAAAATATCTCGCCTCAGGTCTAGGGCCGCGGCAATGATTGAGGCGCACTGCTTCTCAGCGTAGGGCGGGGTGGTGGTGGCGAACAACAACCCGTCTATGAGGTTGCGGTCTTGGCCGTTCAGGCAGTCGATACCGGCGGCCACGGCCATGGTGACGCTGTCTTCGTCAAAGTTGGCCACCGACCGTTGACCGGCCGACTCCCAACC
>JAPKDE010000198.1 GCA_028822675.1 Dehalococcoidia bacterium
AATAAACCCTTGGCGTTCGTTTAGAGTGACAGGGCGAAGAAGAGATCTAGAAGACGGGTAGAGGATTACGCCGAGGGTTTGAAGTCCAAAAGCCTGAGGGCAATGGCGCCTTTGCCGCGGAAAGAATCGTTCATGACCGTGAAGGCCATATCCAAATACTCCGTCTTTGGCTGCCATTTATCCGCATGATTGAAGGCTAGCGCCGTGAACTGGGCGCCATTGGATTCCACCTTCAGCCTCAAGTGTTGCTGCTCCCGGCCCATGTGGAAAGTCTCCAGGACTTTGACACCCATGCTGGCAAATGCCGGTCTGGGATTGGCCGGGCCATACGGCTCCAGGTCGTTAATCCACCGAATGAAATCTTCGTCCAGATCGTCCAGGCTGATCACCGCATCAATCTCTACCTGGCGAACCAGGCCTTGGGTATCAAGAGAAGTGGCACTGTAGGCCTCTAAGCGCGATTTAAGCTGGGGAATGGACGCTGTTGGAACTGTAAGGCCCGCAGCCTGGGAATGGCCGCCAAACCGGACTAGAAGGTCTTCACACGAATCGAATGCCGCTGCAATATTAAATTCAGGAATGCTGCGACCACTGGCAACGCTGAATTCGCCTTCTACAGCAATCACTACGGCGGGTCGTCGGTACTTGTCCACCAGGCGTCCAGCAATCAAACCAGCCACGCCGCGCAAGAACCTTTCGTCGGAAATAACCAGTACAGACGGGAGTTCACCCAAGTCCTCTACCCGTTGCTGGGCTATGGCGTAGGATTCTTCGGTGACTGCCCTGCGTTCCATGTTCAGGGATTCAAGTTTGCGAGTTAGCGCGCCGGCTTCTTCCGGAGAGGTTGTGGTCAGCAGCTTGTAGCTGTCCATTGGGTCGCCCATCCGCCCGGCGGAGTTCAAGCGGGGCGCAATCTGAAATGAAACCGTCTCGGCGGTGATCTCATCAGCGTTTACTCTGGCCAAGCTGTACAAAGCCCTGAGTCCGGGGCGGCGGGTATTGGCCAGTTCTCTGAGGCCCTCTTGCACTATGTAACGGTTCTCGTCCAGTAGTGGCACCAGGTCGGCAATCGTACCCATGGCCGCCAGTTCTAGCAGGCCAGGGTCCCACGGTTGACCGTAAAATTCGTAGAGTCCTTGGATCAACTTGAACCCGATGCCGGCACCGCATAGTTCGAAAAAGGGATAATCGCCACCGGGTATCTTGGGGTTCAGTGAAGTCACAGCTTTGGGCACGCCTTCGTGGGGGATGTGATGGTCTGTAATGATCACATCTACGCCCAAAGTTTTGGCGTAATCCACTTCTTCGAACGAAGTGATGCCGGTGTCTACAGTGACAATCAATGTCACACCCTGCCCGGCTAGCGTGTCGATGGCGGCGTTGGATAGGCCGTGGCCTTCGTCTACGCGGTGTGGCAGGTAAGGTGAGACCTGTATTCCTAGTGCAGTTAAGCCCTCACAGATGATCGCCGTGCCGGTAATGCCGTCCACGTCAAAATCGCCAAAGACACCGACTCGTTCGCTGTCTTTAACTGCGGAATACAACCGTTTCAATGCGATTTCCATGCCAGTGATTCGCATGGGATCGTGGGGCAGTTTGTGGGGTGGTACTAGAAAAACTTTTAGTTTATCCGGGGTGTCGATGCCACGTTTGACCAGTAATTGGGCAATAGCCTGCGGCACTTGTCCGGAAAGAGCCTCAGTATCAAGGTCAGACGGCAAAGACCACGGATGCTTAGACCCGTAGATGGTCACAGGTTAACTACCCGTTCCGGGTTTGCCGAAGACCAACACTGAGTTGTGGCCGCCAAATCCGAAGGAGTTACTCACTGTGACGTTTAGTTCCTGTGGTCGGGCCGTATTGGGCGTGTAATCAAGGTCGCAGTCGGGGTCGGCTTCTTTGAGGTTGATGGTCGGCGGAATGATGCTGTTTTCCATAGCCAGCAGGCAGAAGCAGGCTTCAAGCGCACCGCCGGAGCCAAGGAGATGTCCAGTCATTGACTTGGTGGAACTGACGGGCACGCGGTAGGCGTCCTCTCCCAATGCTACTTTGATTGCCATGGTTTCGTGGCGGTCGTTCAAAGGAGTGGATGTCCCGTGGGCGTTGACATAATCGACATCAGCGGCGGTCACACCTGCTTCTTCCAATGCTTTGCCCATCGCCCGGGCTGCACTTTCACCTGATGCCATCGGCTCAGTCAGATGATGGGCATCGGAAGTGGCAGCGTAGCCTTTAATCTCGCCTAGAATCGTTGCGCCGCGTTTTTTGGCGCTCTCTTCACTCTCCAGAACTAGTACGGCTGACCCTTCACCCATCACAAAGCCGTCACGGTTGACGTCAAACGGGCGACTTGCTCCAGCGGGATTTTCGTTGAATCGTGAGAGGGCGCGCAAGGCGTTGAAACCGGCCACTGCGACAGGTACCAACGGGGCCTCACTGCCACCAGCTAGAACTATGTCTTCTTGACCGCGCCGGATCATAGCCCACGCCTGACCCAAGGCATCAGCGCCGCTCGAACAAGATGAGACCAAGCAGTAGTTGGCGCCCATGGAGCCGGTGACCATTGAAACTTGAGCTGAGGCCATGTCACCCAACATCATGGGAATGAGGAATGGGCTGACCCGCTTGGGGCCACGTTCAATCAATATTTCGTGTTGTTGGGAGAGAGTTGAGATACCACCGATACCACTGCCGATAATCACGCCGACGCGATAGGGGTCGACAGTCCCGCGCTCCAGACCGGCTTGCTGGCAAGCCTGCTGTGCGGCAACGGCGGCAAATTGGGCAAACCGATCCATCCGCCGCGCTTCTTTGCGCTCTAGATAGTTCTCGGGGTCAAAGCCTTTGACCTCCGCCGCAAAGTGAGTGTCGAAGCCTTCAGTGTCGAAAGAGGTGATCATGTCCACCCCGGATCGACCATTTACAATGCCGTCCCAGGTTGACTCAACATCTAATCCAAGGGGACTGATGACCCCCATGCCGGTGACCATCACGCGGTGATTTCCATTCATATTTTCCCAGCCCATACACTTGCAAAGGCCCGGTTAAGGGCCTTCACAAATCACAATTAAAAATGGTTTTTTATTCATGGGCTAATCGAATCGTTATTGATTGAATTAGTCCATGAACAGGTTTGTTTATTTTTTAGCGCCGGCCTGTGAGGTCACAGTCACCGTGGAGTCGATGAGTTCCGTCAACTCGGTGATCCGCCCCGATATGTTCAAGGCCAACTCCTGGCTACCGGTGGGTCCGGTCAATTGCTCGAGCGACTCTGACAATTCGTTGACCCGGCTACCGATTACGTCCGCAGCTTCTTGCCGTGCATTGGCCAGAGGCTGGGATACGGCGCGAATCTGAACAATTAGCTCGGCCACCTGCTCGGCAATGTTATCGCCGATCTCGATACCCGAGAATGAGGCGGTATCAGACCAGTTACGGAGGGATCCCGTTGCATCGTTCAGCTTGACGGCTAGAGTCTCGCTCATGTCGCGGCTGGTCGCTGCTAATCTGAGTTTATAAGTCCTGAGAATCCTGAAGATGCGCCGATACAGGTCATCTACGGGGTTCAGTTTTGCCGTGTACCGGTCAAACAGGTCGCGGCTCTCTTGCATGGTCCAGCGTTTGTCCTGATGGACTAATTGCCGGCCAGTGTAGAGGTGGTAGGGGCGCATCGCACCCTCAGCCAAAATGTCACCATTCTCATCCAGCGGAACCAATGTGTCCCAGTTGGACGTTGCGGGTAGCGGCGTCAGGAAGTTGACAGTCTGGTACTTGCTGACCGTGGTCACCCAGTCTGCCAGGTCCATAACGCTCTTTTCAGTGTCAAATGGCAGGCCAATAATCGTCATGGCCACCACTGCTAGACCTTCATTGTTCAGGTAATCCAAGTCTTTGTGCATCTGACCTGGTTCTTGGCGTTTGTTTACGGCTATCAGGTTTTCTGCGTTGTCAGACTCAACACCCACATAAATCATGCTGATGTTGGCTTCCTGCATAGCGGCGGTTAGTTCTTGGTCTTGGCCAATCTCGGCGCGTACCTGGCAAATCATGTTCATGCCATCCGTGTGGCCCTTCCACCCTTGCAGCCGGGCTAGACGCTCCTCACGGAACTTGACGGCCCGTCTGGGCGGAGCGTGCAAGTCATCGGAGATAAACACCTGGAAGCCGCCACTCCTTGAACTGTGGACCAAACCATCGGCTGCAAGTTCGCGGAGCTGGGCGAGACGCTTGAACTCGGTCTCACGGGAGATCATCCGGTAACCCAAGAACTGTTGAATGACTTGGCAATAGGTACAGTTCTCGGTACACCCTCTGATGGTTTCGATAACTGCGCCAACCATTGGATTGGAGGAGTTCAAGTCTTTAATCGAACGGAAATCGGGCAGTTCCACGAAATCGGGGCTAACCAGACCTGATCGACGAGTTTCGACAATGCCGCCATCTTTACGGTAGCTGATACCTGGAATCTTAGCCAAATATTCGTCTCGATCTATCGGGCCGTGCTCAAGAAGCACATCTGACAACTGGCCGATAATATCTTCACCTTCGCGGTTGACGATGACGTCGAAATCACCGTAGTTGAAGGCTTCCGCAGCGAGGGGGCTCATTTGAGGCCCGCCGCCAATGGTTATGATATTCGGGTGGAATTGCTTGGCTAGTTTAGCTATCTGATAGCCACGGGGGGCTTCATTTATCAAAGCTGTGACCATGAAGATATCTACGCCTTCAAGGTCTTTGTCCGGATCCATGAGAC
>JAPKDE010000199.1 GCA_028822675.1 Dehalococcoidia bacterium
CCCACATCCGGCAGTACCAAAGGTACATGGACGAGATTCAGCAGGTTATTCAGCAGATCAATACCAGCCTGGGCACGCCAGAGTGGCTGCCCATAGTGCCGTTCATTGAGAACAATTACACCCAGGCCATCGCCGGTATGAAGCTGTATGACGTGCTCTTGGTGAATACCATCATCGAGGGCATGAACCTGGTGGCCAAAGAAGGTCCGGTTGTCAACAGCAATAACGGCGTGCTGGTGCTCTCCCACAGCAGCGGCGTTTACCAACAGCTTTCTGATGGCGCAATTAGCGTGTCTCCAACAGACCTTGAAGGCACAATGGAAGCTCTGCACCAGGCGATCGTCATGCCTGCTGAAGACCGCAAACAACGCGCAGAGCAGTTGTACGCGGCAGTCTGCCGGGAAGACATCACTCAATGGCTCCACCAGCAGATGCAAGACATTGCCGCGCTTATGTAGCTATGCCCCAGCCGAAGAGTCAGTCACCAATGGAGACTGGATAATTAACCTGGCTGGGGTTAAAGTATTGGAGTGGCGGAAATCCGCCCATTAAGTAATTCTTCACTGTCCGATGCTTTCATGACGGCGAAGAAAGCGAACCAAATGGAACAGCTTTTCAACCCACAATTGCCTGGTGGCGAGCATCCGGAAATCCAGCTCTGCATCTTTCCGCATCTACCTGAATTTCTGGTAATAGACTCGCGGGCGGAGAATCCCCAAGTCATTCTCCTCAACACCGATGAAGTATTTGATGAGGAGTTCTACCGGGCAGTGGAGGCTGAGTTCTCTGAAACGTTGCGCTCCTCCAGTGAGTTCTTGTTTTCCCACTTCATCAATCTGCCAATAACCATTGAAGAAACGGTCAGGGATATCGCCATGACATTTATCCTAGACCGACTTGGCGTGCAGGTGGATGACGAAGATGAGATTCCCTCCGTGGTGGTCTACGTGGTCAGCGGCGGCGCTCTAACCAGCCACTCCGGCAAGATTCTTGACGGCCTAAACGACCTGGTTCGCAACAACGTTAAAAGCCCTGATGCCGATCAATGGGGTAGAACCATTGCTGACCTGATTGATCGAGAGTCGGTGATCATGCAACGGTTGAACGAACAACAGATGGCTGACGCCCTCAAAAGTGATTCCCCCGACTACTTCACTCTCTGGGAAAGCCGCAACTAATCGTCTGGCTTCTGGCATGTACTGCACCCTCTCCCCTATAATCCCCAAAACCCTTCAGCTCCAGCCATTTGACTCATGAACCCTGTCATAAGACGCCCTATGTAATCAATGAGTGGCGGGTAGTTTTGTAGTTTCGCCTGTTGGGAATTCACGATGACAACGCCTCGGGAGGATTTATGAACGATATCGGTCTATCGATCAATGCCAGCCGGGAGACCTCAGATGACGAACTAATCGCCATCGCCAAACAGGCGGACCAGCTTGGCTACCACTCCTTTTGGGCGGCAGAATCCTGGGGACGGGACGCTTTCACTGTCCTGACCATGATTGCCTGCAACACTGAGAACATCCGCCTGGCCACCGGCATCATCAACGTTTACAGCAGAACACCGGCGCTCATTGCCCAGACCATTGGCTCTTTGGATATTTTGTCCAAGGGACGGGCCATATTGGGGTTGGGCAGCAGCGGCAAGGCCGTGGTTGAGGGCTGGCACGGCGTCCCTTTCGAGTCTCCCTTGGCGAGAACTCGCGAGTACATTGAAATCATCCGCAAGGCATTGTCCCGCGCACCAGTCAACCACCAGGGCAAGTACTACCAGATGGATCGGTTCCGCATGTTGGCCCCGCCCATACAAGAGCGTGTGCCTATCTACATCGCCAGCCTGGGACCCAAGAACCTGGCGCTGACCGGAGAACTCGCCGACGGCTGGCTGCCCATCTGGGCCAACCGTGAGAGACTGCCCGACTTGAAAGAGCAGATAAGCGTCGGCGCTGCCAAATCGGGCCGCAGCGTCAATGACGTGACGATTGCCCCCTACCTGATGTGTTATACCTCAGATAGTCCTGAAGACTTGGAACACGGAGCGCAACTGCTGCGGGCCCACATGGCGTACTATATCGGCGGCATGGGCAACTATTATTTTGACTCGTTCAGTCGGGCCGGTTTTGAGACTGAGGCAACTGCGGTACGAGACGCCTGGGCCTCTCGAGACCGGGAGCAGGCAGCCAACGCGGTTTCCGACCGGATGCTGGAAAGCGTCGTGGTGCTGGGTGACGCCCAGCAATGCCGAGACCAGATAGCCGGTTTCAGACAAGCCGGGGTGGACATGCCCGTAACAACCTTCCCCCACGGCATGGAATTAAGCGCGATTCACCGCACCATTGCGGCCCTTGCGCCCCAAGCAGGAGATTAGTGAGCACCAAGATAGGCGTGATTTCAGACACCCATTCGGCTGGCAGCGGTAGAGACTTGCCGCTGAAGATACTAGACGCTCTGCGCGGAGTGGACCTGATACTCCACTGCGGCGATTTGGAGTGCATTGGCGTGTTGGACTACCTGGAAGAGGTGGCCCCTCTGCTGGGCGTACGCGGCTACGAAGACCCCTTGGAAGACGGAGACCGTCTGGCTATGATGACCAGAGTGGTTCAGATAGAAGGCGTGTCCATTGGCATGATTCATGACATTCAATGGCCAGGCCCCAAGATACCCACCACCCCGGACGGCACCGGTCTAGTGCTGCCGGATGCTAACGGGCGAGAGTTGATGGCCCGCAAGTTTAAAGAGCCGGTGGATGTGGTCTTGTTCGGCGACACACATGAAGAGGTGATTTTGCATTGGGACGGGGTCATGATTATGAACCCTGGCAGCCCAACCTACCCCGGCAAACGCCACAAACGGGGATTCCTAGGCACCATTGGCCTACTGGAAATCGACGGAGAAGAGGCCACCGGCCAAATAATAAACCTGGAAGATTCCCTCATCTAACCTTCAGTCGAGCAACGGGCACTACACAAACCCCACACTCAACCAAGCAATCTCCCCCCATCCAAACGACGTCATCCGCCTAAAACCCGCTCGTCCTGAGCTCCGACCAAGGTCGAGAGTCTCGATTTATCGGACCCGTCGAAGGATGCGCATTAGTCATTCCCAGTTTGGGCATAACATAGTCACCTGCAAACACGTGGTTCGACAGGCTCACCATGAGTGGAGTATGAGTGTGGTTGGCAATATGGGGTTGGTAAACGGCGAACGTAGGGGCGGGTTAAAAACCCGCCCCTACGTTCGTAATTATTCCCGTTAAGGTGGCCCGACGACTGCCACCTGCTGCCACCTGCCACCACCGTCTTTCCAGCGAAGGCTGGAATCCAGGTTGTTTGCGGTGGTCGAGTCGATTTAGGTAGAGGCATTCTGGATTCCCGTTTTCGTGGGAAAGACGTGGGGATACGGTCACGATGGCAATTGATGAGGTTCACCCGCATCCACCGCTCGTCCTGAGCTCGTCGAAGGGCCTCTACGCAAGAATGACAGTTGCCGCCAGATTGCCGTTAGCCGCGGAAATAAAAAAAGGGCCGGTCAATTGACCGGCCCTTTTTTGTTGGTTGCTTAAGCTTAGGTGAGCTTGTCGATCAGCGGTGTTACTTTCAGGAATACCGGAGCGAACACCAGAGACACGATGGCCATCAACTTCAACAGGATGTTGAGGGAGGGACCGGATGTGTCCTTGAAGGGGTCGCCAACAACGTCGCCTTCAACCGCAGCCTTGTGGGCATCAGAGCCCTTTCCGCCGAAGTGGCCGAGCTCAACGTACTTCTTGGCGTTGTCCCAGGCGCCGCCGGCTGTGGCCATCATGATGGCCAGCATGAATCCGGAGCCAACTGCGCCGATGAGCATGCCGCCGAGGGATTCTACGCCCAGGACGAATCCCATGGCCAGAGGTGCGGCCACGGCCATCAGACCGGGGATGATCATCTCTTTCAAAGCGCCCTTGGTTGCGATGTCCACACACTCGGTGTAGTCAGGATCGGCGGTTCCTTCCATCAGGCCAGGAATCTCCCGGAACTGACGGCGGACTTCCTCCACGATGGACATGGCTGCCCGGCCCACAGCCTTCATTGTGAAGGCAGAGAACAAGAAGGGCAGCATCGCGCCAAAGAGGACACCCACGATCACTTTATGATCAAGGAGGTCAATAGAGGTAATTTCAGCTTCGATTGAGAACGCCGCCAGCAAGGCCAGTGAGGTCAATGCTGCGGAGCCAATGGCAAATCCCTTGCCGGTGGCCGCTGTGGTGTTACCCAGAGCGTCCAGAGCGTCGGTCCGTTCCCGGACTTCGGGGGCAAGCTGGGCTTGCTCAGCGATACCACCAGCGTTGTCGGCCACGGGGCCGTAGGCGTCGGTTGCCAGGGTGATACCCAGCGTTGACAGTAAGCCAACACCAGCCAAGGCTACTCCGTAGAACTCGGCTAGTTCGTAGGCCACGATGATCGTAATTCCGACGGCAAATAGAGGTACCACCGTGCTGACCATGCCGGTGGCGATACCGCTAATCATTACAGTGGCGGCGCCGGTCTGCGACGTCTCTGCCACCTGTTGAGTGGGCTTGTAGCTGTACGACGTGTAGTACTCAGTGGACAGACCAATAATTATGCCGGCGATCAGACCCGTTATGATCGCCCAGAACCATACTATCTCCATATCTAGAGCGAGGACGATCACCAGAGCAAATATCACTAGGAGAATCGCGGCGGCGAAAATGCCCCGCCGCAAC
>JAPKDE010000200.1 GCA_028822675.1 Dehalococcoidia bacterium
TATGGGCCTGTGCTAACATCCAGCCCACCCGGAGACCCTTGTTTTACGCACAAAATCACCGATTTTCTACCTCCGTTCACACCGCACTCCAACCGTACCGCCCAAGTGTTTGTCGGGTCGGACTGGTGTTGATTCGCAAATGCGGCGCCGGGGGATACGACACCATGGGAACTAACCAGGAATGAGCTTTCGCCAACGTCTGGCCAGCGCCGCACCCAACAGAGGAACCGTTGTAACCATCGGTGTCTTTGATGGTGTGCACCACGGACACCGACACCTGCTACGCCAAGTGGTTGAGCTGGCCGGTGACCAATATATTCCCACCGTGATCACCTTCTCCAATCGTCCGATTACAGTCATCAGACCGGGCACTGAACCCAGCTACCTTACCACGCTGGATCAACGCGTTGAACTCATCAAAGAACAGGGCATCCAGTCGGTAATCTGCCTTGATTTCACTGTAGAACTATCCCAGGTGACCGCCGCAGATTTTGCCAAATTACTAGCCGAATCATTAAATATGAAAGGGCTGATTCTTGGCCCGGATTCGGCCATTGGCAAGAACCGCCAAGGTGACCTGGCATTCATGAAGCAACAGGGCGAGGCGTTGGGCTTTTGGGCCCAGACTGTGGACACCTTTGAGATTGATGGTCAGCCGGTGAAGAGCCGCCGTATTCGCGAAGCGGTTTCCAACGGCGACCTTGAAGAATGCCCAGGATTACTCGGTAGAAACTACGATCTATCCGGCGTTGTGGTGGTGGGCGATCAGCGTGGCCGCACCCTTGGTTTTCCAACGGCCAATGTTGATGTCGACCCGGACATGCGCCTGCCGGGCGACGGCATCTACGCATCCTGGGCCATCGTTGACGGCAAACGACTCCAAGCCGCCACCAGCATCGGCATCCGCCCGACCTTTGACCTGACCCAGAGACTGGTTGAAGTCTTCATCATGGATTTCAGCGGCGACCTCTACGGAAAGACAATTGGCATCGAGTTCATCAAGAAGGTCAGGGACCAAGAGAAATTTGACGGCCTGGACTCATTGATCAAGCAGATCAATCAAGATGTGGACGACTGTCGCCAAGTCCTAGACCAATCCGAGAGCGCCTAAAATGACCACGCCCGGTAAGATTAGCCCCGAAGACCTAGAGTCGGTAATCACTCGCGGCGTCAGTGAGATCATCTCCCGCGAGGAGTTCGTAAAACTACTGCAGAGCGGCAAGAAACTACGCTTGAAGATGGGTTTTGACCCCAGCCGCCCAGACATTCACCTCGGTCACGTGGTTGGCCTTAGAAAATTGCGAAAACTCCAAGACCTGGGCCACCAGGTTGTTTTGATCGTTGGTGACTGGACCGCCCAGATTGGCGACCCCAGCGGCCAATCCGCCACTCGGACCATGCTCTCTCACGCTCAGGTATTGGAGAACGCTGAGTCCTACCTCAGGCAATTCTTTAAAGTGGTGGACCAGTCTCGCGCCGAGGTGATTTACCAGAGCGAGTGGTTCGGCAAATTTGATCTGGCCAAGATCATTGAGTTGACCGGCCGGTTTACCGTGGCCCAGTTCCTACAGCGCGCCGACTTTGCCCAAAGGTTTGCCGATCAGAAACCAATCGCCATAACCGAGTTGCTCTACCCACTGCTGCAGGCCTACGACTCGGTGGCTATTGAATCCGACGTTGAATTTGGTGGCACTGACCAGATGTTCAACCTATTGGTGGGCCGGGAACTGCAGGGCATGATGGGCCAGACTCCCCAACAATGCTTCATGATGCCGATTTTGGTGGGTACTGACGGCGTGATGAAAATGAGCAAGAGTCTCGATAACTACGTGGCCGTGGACGAAGCTCCGGTGGACATGTATGGCAAGCTAATGTCTGTGTCCGACGACCAAATTATGTACTACTTTGAGTACCTGACTGATGTTCCCATGACCGAGTTGGCGGAGATTACTGCAGCTCTGAAAGACAACTCTATCAACCCAATGGAGCCCAAGAAGCGGCTTGCTTGGGACGTCACCAATCAGTTCCATGACAATAATGCAGCCGATGCGGCCCAAGCCCACTTTGAGCAGGTGGTGCAGGGGCAGGGCCTGCCCACGGACATCCCCGAACTATCTCTGGCTGCTCTACGCAGTCAAGGCGTCGTTGGCGGCAACGAGATCAGGGTGGATGACTTGATGCTGGCGGCGGAACTGGCCCCCAGTAAAGCCCAGGTCAAGCGGTTGCTGGCCCAAGGCGCTGTCGAGCGCATCTCCCAAAACGGCGACTCGCAGCCAGTGACCGGCAATGACGCTGGCTACCTGCTCCAAGCCGGTGACCTGCTTAAGGTTGGCAAGCGCCGTTTCGTCCGCCTCACCGATTCTTAACCCCCGGTTTAACTGGCAGATCAGTTAATCAGGCACCAACTTGGCGGATCTAGTTACCCAAACACGCCCCAGATGCCCGGCGGCTAGCCATTGTATAGACCCCCCGTAGGCATGTCGATGGGGGATTCCCACAACCATCTCAACATCACCGGCCCCGAGTGGGACGCATTCATGGTCGATTTGGATCAGACTTTTGAGAAATTTGGCGTACCACAAGGCGAGCGTGATGAGCTAGTGGCCATCGTCAACAGCACTAGGGGCGACATCGTCGCCTAAGCCCCCTGGAACCTCTGGCAACCAAAATAAAAGGCCCGGCTCGGCCTTCTATTTTTTGCGAATCTTCAGAGCCTCTATTTAATTAACCCGACTCACTACAATTTACGAGCGGGCAACCAAACTCCTGGAAAATGACACCGCCCCACAAAACCCGGCTATGCCGGTTCGTTGACACGTATTGGGGGGGTGCGTAGACTGGATTTTAGTCAATTCAGATGCAGGTCACGGACCGGAGGTAGCCCTTGGACACCCCCCAAGAAATGGATAAATTACGGGAAGCCAGTGCCCGTTGGCGAGATAAGCAAGACGCCTCTACTCAGCGTAAACCCTCGTTCAAGACGCCTTCTCAGGTAACAGTAGACCAGGTTTACACCCCTGAGAACACCGCATCTGGCAACTATATTACCGACCAGGGGATGCCGGGCGAGTTTCCGTACCTTAGAGGAGTGCATGCCTCCGGGTATAGGGGCCGACTCTGGACCATGCGCATGTTTGCCGGGTTTGGCCGACCTGAAGAGACCAACGCCAGGTTCAAGTTCTTGCTGGAACAGGGTCAGACCGGGCTGAGTGTAGCCTTTGATATGCCCACCCTCTACGGCTATGACACCGACGATCCACGTGGGGCCGGCGAGTTTGGCACCTGTGGCGTGGCAGTATCCTCTCTGGCCGATATGGAGACCCTCTTTGAGGGGATCAAACTGGATGAGATCACGACCTCCATGACCATCAACAGTCCAGCCGCCATCATCTGGGCTATGTACATCGCGCTGGCCGAGAAACAGGGCGCTTCCCTGGATCGACTAGGCGGCACAATCCAGAACGATATTCTGAAAGAATACATCGCTCAGAACGAGTACATATTCCCGCCTGAGCCATCGGTCCGCCTGGTGGTGGACACCGTGGAGTTTGGCGCAAAGCACGTTCCCCGCTGGAACCCCATCAGCATCAGCGGCTACCACATCCGCGAGGCTGGTTCCAACGCCATCCAAGAGTTGGCCTTCACCCTGGCAGACGGCTTTGAGTACGTCCGCCAGACCCTGGAAAGGGGCCTTAAAATTGACGATTTCGCGCCCAGACTGAGCTTCTTTTTTAACTCGCACAATAACTTCTTTGAAGAAGTGGGCAAGTTCCGGGCGGCGCGGCGTATCTGGGCCAGGGAGATGAAGGACACATTTGGGGCCAAAGACCCTCGATCCCACCAACTGCGCTTCCACGCCCAAACTTCTGGACAGACTCTGACTGCGCAACAGCCGGAGAACAACGTTGTCCGGGTGTCTTTCCAGGCCATGGCGGCGGTGCTGGGCGGCTGTCAGTCGCTGCACACCAATGGCAAGGACGAAGCCTGGGCACTACCCTCCGAGGAAGCGGCACTGCAGGCGCTACGCACCCAACAGATAATTGCCCACGAGACCGGCATCACCGACACCGTGGACCCGCTGGGCGGCAGTTATTTCTTAGAGACCATGACCGACAGTCTTGAAGCGGCCAGCCACGAGTATTTCCGCCGTATCGACGATATGGGCGGGGTGATTCCCGCGCTGGAGACTGGGTTCCTGCAACGTGAGATTGCCGACGCCTCCTATGTGTATCAGTTGGAAGAAGACCGCCGGGAGCGAATCACGGTGGGCGTCAACGAATACCGCACTGAAGAAGGCACGGAAATTCCGCTGCTGCGAGTTGACCGCGAAGGCGAGAAGAAACAGATTGACGCCCTGAATGAAGTCCGTCGCACCCGCGACAACCGAGCGGTGGCCCAATGCCTGAAGGCCCTGGAGCAGGCGGCCAGAAACTCGGAGAACACCATGCCCCACTTGATCGAAGCCGCCAAGGCATACGCCACGCTGGGTGAGATGATGGACGTCTTTAGGGACGTGTTTGGCGAGTACAACCCGTCCTGGGGTTACTGACCAACCATTTAGTTAGGCAAAATAAGAAAGGCCCGGTCCTCACTCAGAAGGATCGGGCCTTTCTTGCGAGCGGGGTTTAGCAGCTACGCTGCTTCTTGTGACGGTACTCGCTCTTGGCAATCTTGGTGATGGTCTCGCGGTAC
>JAPKDE010000201.1 GCA_028822675.1 Dehalococcoidia bacterium
GCTTCAGATAGGGCTCGACCTCCATGATCTTGTCCCAGAAGCTATCAAAGTTCACCACCAAGTCTTTTATGACCGGCATGTTGCCCGCAGGCTCCACTGTGATGACGCCGTCTTTGATTGCCGTGGCAGCCTGAGTTTTACAGGCGAGTCCAGCGTGTCCATTGATACGGACAGCGCAGGAACCGCAGATTGAACTGCGGCAAGAGCAACGCAGGCTGAACGTTCCGTCATTGTCCTCGCGGACCTTGATCAGGGCGTCCAGCACCGTGCCCTTGTCATCGATTGAAACCGTGAACTCCTGCCAGTAAGGCTGGGGATCAGCGACTTCCGGATCAAATCTCTTTATGTTTAGCGTGACGTCCATCAGTTAGTACTTCCTCTCTTCAGGAGTCCACTGGGTGATACTGACGGGGGCGTAAGACAATTCCGGTCCTGAGGCTCCCTTCTTGATCACCAGGTGCTTCATCCAATTTTCGTCGTCCCGGTCCGGATAGTCGGTGCGGGCCTGGGCCCCCCGGCTGTCCTTGCGATCCAGAGCGCTCATTGCAATGGGGGTGGCACAGTCGAGCATGAAGCCCAACTCTAGAGCAAAAATCAGGTCGGTGTTGAACAATTTACCCTTGTTGTCCACCGGCACTGTCTCATAGCGCTTTTCAATATCTTTAAGTTCAGAAAGGGTCGCTTTCATGCCCTCTTCATTTCGATATACGGCCAGGTTCCGGTTCATTGACTCGCCCATTGCCAGTCTGACAGAAGCGATTCGGTCACCATTCTGAGGCCGGTCTAAAAACCCTTGGATACGCTTTTCTTCTTTGCGGACGGCTTCGTCCACGTTGAATTCAACGTACTCGGAGTCCCGGGAAGCCTCGGCAGCGTGGTTGCCGGAACGCTCTCCGAACACGATGGTGTCCAGCAGCGAGTTGGCACCCAAGCGGTTGCCACCGTGGACGCTAACGCAGGCGCACTCACCGGCAGCGTAGACACCTTGAAGGTTGGTCTGGCCATCGATGTTGGTTCGGATTCCGCCCATGGCATAGTGCATTCCGGGTCGGATTGGAATCGGCTCTTTAATCATGTCATGACCCACAAGGTCGATACCGATCTCGCGAATCTGGCTGAGCTTCTCCATAATCAGGGCTTCGCCCAGGTGGCGGCAGTCCAAGAAGACGCAGCCATCTACGCCGTTACCGGCGTTAATCTCGGTTTGCTCGGCGCGGGAGACCACGTCACGGGAGGCCAGCTCCATCATGTTGGGAGCGTACTTCTCCATGAAGCGGTTTCCATCTTTATCAAGTAGGTAGGCACCCTCACCCCTGGCTGCTTCGGAGATTAGCACTCCGCTGCCGGCCAAAGTTGTTGGGTGGTATTGGACCATTTCCATGTCCATTAGCTCCGCCCCGGCGTTGTAGGCCAAAGCCGTACCGTCACCGGTGCAGATGAGGGCGTTGGTGCTGGGTTCAAAGACCCGGCCAAAGCCGCCCGTGCAGAAAATCACCTTCTTGGCCCTGATCGCATAGATCTGGCCGGTCCGAATCTCCAGGGCCATCACCCCGCAGACCTTGCCCTCTTCTATGATGAGGGAACTTACGAACCACTCCTCATAGCGGCGGACGCCGGACTTGATGAGCTGTTCAAACATCACGTGGAGCAGAGCCTGCCCGGTGAAGTCGCCAACGAAGAACGTACGGGCGCGGCGTTGACCGCCAAAAGCCCGGGTTCCCAGGCGCCCTTCGTCGTCGCGGTTGAACGTGACTCCAAAGTGCTCCATGTCGATTAGCGCTTGACCGGCCGCCTTACACATGACCTCAATGGCGGCCTGGTCTCCCAGGAAGTCACTTCCCTTCACGGTGTCATAGGCGTGGTCTTCCCACTCGTCACCACGGTCTGTCAGGGCGGCGTTGATGCCTCCCTGGGCCGCGTTTGAGTGGCTGCGTACCGGATGCACTTTACTAATAATTGCTGTGGTGGCACCGCTGGCACGGGCGGCGATGGCCGCCCGCATTCCTGCCAAACCTGCGCCAATTACCAGGACATCATGCTCGAGCATGCTTGTCTACTTCCTCCAATTTCACCTAGGCATATTCGCCTTAGGCAGTCGGTTGGTCTTAGGTTTATGCCTATTCTCAAAGACTCATCCCCAAGAATGTGCCGAAGACCGCCACATAATATAACAAAAAAGGAGTCCAACTATCCAGCTTTGACCGTACCGAACTGTCTAATCAGTGCTGGTTAGCTAAGGAGCCTTTATATGAACCAAGTTCAAACGCTATCTAGCATCCTATTTCCCGGCTTATTTCCTAGGGCAGCAGGGGCTGGGCCAAGAGCATCGATGCGATGGTCTTCCCGTCTTGAATCTCGCCCGTCTTGAACATGGCGATCGCCTCATTAAACGGCAGGCGAACCACCTGGATATTCTCGTCCTCGTCGGCGTCGAGCCTGGATGGAATCAAATCAGTGGCCAGGTAGGCGTGCATAAACTCGGTGGCCCAACCCGGGGCCACCCAGAAGCTGGCCAGATGCTGCAATTTACCTGCCGTGTAGCCAATCTCTTCTTGAAGCTCACGCAGTACAGCTTCTTCTGAGACCTCGCCTTCCTCCACGCCACCGGCTGGGGCTTCCAGGAGCGGCCCACCGGTTGGAACTCGGAACTGACGCACCAGCAGCACGTTGCCGTTCTCATCCACCGGCACGATGCATACAGCGGCAGAATGCTCAACCACTTCCCTGCTCGCAGTCTTGCCGTTGGGCAATTCTACGGAGTCTTTGCGCACATTGATAATGTGTCCTTCATAGATGCGCTCGGTACCAATGGTTGTTTCTTTTATAGATTCTAGTGAATCATTTTCTGGCATGTTTATTGACCACGGATGCTGAAGCCCAAGCGTCGGGTCAGCGTCCCAAAGAAATAGTTGGATGGGTGGGCCCGCAGGAAACGCGCTTTGTGAGGGCTCTGTTTCAGTTCCACTCTGTCTCCCAAACCCAACGGGTGGTCGATGATGCCATCAACGCTCAAAATCGCAGGTTGGTAGCCTTCCAGAGTCAGCCCAACTTCCGCCGAAGCCCTAAGCACCATGGCTGCACTCAAACCCATATGGGCGGCAACGGTCTTTAGTACGAGGGAATCCGACTCCGGGTCGAGGATCGGGCCGCCGACGGCCAGGTTGTAGCCAGTGCTGCCGGTGGCGGTGGACATGATCACGCCGTCGGCCCGGAAGGTCGTCACCGGTGCGCCGTCAATGGTCCCGGCAACGGTCACCACTCTGGACGCCTCACCGCGGGTCAATACAACGTCGTTCAACGCGTGGTAGGGGCCTTCTGTGCCGCCAGCGTTGGCCTTATGCACGGTGGCCTGCAGCATGTTTCGTTCGTCCATCCTGAAATCACCGTTGAAGTAGAGCGGCAACTTCTCCATTGCCTCGTGTACCTGCAACTCGGTCATGAAACCAAGACGGCCCATGTTGATACCAACCATTGGTATTCCCGCCGGTGCTGTGAATGTGGTGGCGCGTAAAATGGTGCCATCACCGCCCACGGTAATCACAAGGTCTGTGTTTTCAGCCCTGGGAATAAGGGTTTCCATATTCTCGGCCGGGGCCAGCCAGCTATTCTCTGACAGGTTCAGGTCGTGGAGAATGGCCGTGCTCAGATCCAGGGCTTCAGGCACTCTGGCGTTGTAAATGATTCCGATGTTTTTCATCGCGTATCTACCGGCGCTCTTGGCTTTTTAGTTCTTCTGATCTTGCTATTCCGGTCTTGCTTTCAAGTTTTCTCGGTTCCCGATTTTTATGAACCTGGTCTTATTTAGAGGTTCTTAATTATGGACCTATTTTAATTAGCCTGGCACTTAATCCTTTAGCAGCTCGTCGCGGACACTTTACACCGCCAGCGCTTTTACTGCATTTTGGGCGGCTTCCATGACAAATCCGGGCGCGATTCCCATGAAGACCATAGCCGCCCCGGCAATCCACAGCGCCAGCCACGGAGCGGGCGACGCTGAAATTTTCTCTTCTGCATCGTCTGACCGAGTGAACATCACTCGGATGATCTTTACATAGTAGTAGGCCGAGACCGCGCTGTTGATCACGCCCAGGATGGCCAACCAGATAAGTCCGCTATCCACAGCCGCCGTGAATACGTACAGCTTGGCGATGAATATCCCAGTGGGTGGCACTCCGATCAGGGCCAACAACGACAGGGCCAGGATGATGGCCAGCACGGGGTTCTTGGCGGACAGACCGGCGTAGTCGCTAATCTCATCGCTCTTTATCTTTGAACTGATGATGGTGATAGCGAAGAACGCCGTCAGGTTGGCTGCTGCGTAGGCTGCCAGGTAGAACAGAACCGAGTCTGGGCCGATGGCCGCAAATTCCGGTGCCTTTAATATTCCGTCGCCAGACTTCACACCGGCGGCAACGCCTACCAAGATATAGCCCGCATGAGAGATCGTACTGTAGCCAAACAGGCGCCTGATATTGCTCTGGCTGATGGCCACCAGGTTACCGATGACCATGGACGCCGCTGCGATACCCGCGATTAGGATGCCCCAGTCCAAAGCCACATCAAAGAACCCGGTGAAGAAAACACGGATGACCACGGCAAATGCGGCGGCCTTGCTGGCCACCGACAGGAAACCCACCACTGGCGTGGGGCCGCCTTCATAGACGTCTGGCACCCACA
>JAPKDE010000202.1 GCA_028822675.1 Dehalococcoidia bacterium
CCGACGCCCTGGAATTTGAAGACAACCCCGAACGCGAGACCGCGCTCGAGAAGATCATCGAGACCATTGGTGCAACGGTGGTGGACTTTGCCGGGAAGACCCGCTGCTGCGGCTTCCCGATTCTGACCATTAATGAGCGCAACTCCATGGCCATGGTGGGCAACCACACATCAGAAGCCAAAGACCTTGGCGCTGATGCCATGATTACTCCGTGCCCGCTCTGCCACTTGAACCTGGACAGCTTCCAGCCCAAGGCGGCAGCCCAAGCCGGACGGCCGATTAACTTGCCCATCCTGCACATGCCCCAGGCCATTGGTCTGGCCATGGGCCTGAGCGCCAAAGAGATGGGCCTGCAACGCCACATCGTCAGCACCAAACCCCTGCTCACCAAGATAGAGGCCGGGGTATAACCTACAACCCCGCTTAAAAAGAACCGACAGAAGGGGCCGCTGAGAAATAGCGGCCCCTTTTTGATTTATTGTTCTTTCGGCCAACAAGGCGGGCATTTTTGATTATGAAGGAGACTTCGATATGACCAACCAACCACCATAACCGGACACCATCGGGAGACTCAGAACAGCGGTATACCCGTCTTTTGCGTTGCTGGCCGCAATACAACTGGACGTGTTTACACCCCTGAGTGACGGACCTGGAAATGTTGAACAGGTGGCGGAGGCGATCGGCGTCGATGCTGACAAACTCGGGCCGCTCATGTACATCCTTGTGGAGACTGGGCTGCTGGCGGTCGACGGCGAAAACTTCTCCAACAGCCCAGAAGCCAACTATTATCTGGTGAAGGGCAACGCGAGCTACATGGGCGCAGGCTATGAAGCTAACTCAAATCAATGGAACGCGCTTTGGAAATCCGCCGATTTGATCCGGACCGGTTCGGCCCAAGCCAAGATCGATTACTCCCACTCTGCCCCGTCGAAAGAGGCGTTGGACCAAATTGCCCGGCGAGGTCACGCTGCCAACGACACTGGTGCAGCAAGAAGATTGCTTGCAGAGTACGATTTCTCATCTAGCAAGAGACTCATTGATGTTGCCCGGGGAACGGGCGGAGTGGCCATCACCATCGCGCAGGCCTGTCCCCAGCTTCGGGCAACTGTTGTAGACCTCCCATCAGTGACCCCAATCACCGAGCGGATGGTGCAGGAGTCAGGCGTAGCAGACCGGGTCGATGTGGTGGCGGCCGATGTCGTCAATGGGACATTGGAGGGTTCCTTTGACGTTGCGATAATTAGTAAATTCCTCCCAGTGATTTCGCAAGACGATGCTCAACTCGCCTTGAAGAACGTTGCTCAGGTCATGGAGCCAGGCGGCACGTTATACGTAGATGATATCGGGACCATCGACGACACACGTCTGGCCCCGTCTCAGATAATCAGGCAAAACTTGTTTTTCATCAATGTATTTGACGATGGGCAGGCCAGAACCGAACAAGAGCGTAGGGAATGGCTAACCGCCGCAGGGTTTGAGAACATCGTGCGCAAGACCTTTCCGAACGGGGATAGTACTATGGTGGCTCGGAAGCCGAAGTAAGAGCTATTCAATCGGGAGTTACCAGATGCCGCACAGCACGCTGACCGTTGGCAACGTCGACATCACCGTCCTTTTTAGCTGCTAAGTTGCTAAGAGTTTCGGTCTACGTTAAATCTCTTATTTCTTGGGATTTAGCGGTTTCGCCCTTTTGAACATCAGTTGCAAAGGTCAAATTCGAGTTTATTGAGCCAGACTCATTTTTAGGGTCAGTAGCTACGTCTTAAGATTCAAGCCATCGGATGCTTTGGTATGTGACAGATAATCAACAAGCAAGATGTAGGTTTTAATTTGACGTAATGATTCATAATTTTGCACTCTAAAAGTTTAAATGATATCTTTCGGTTACTAGTGGAATCCCTAACCATTTCAAAATGGCGAAGTTAAATATGGATCCGTCTCTGTACTCATCAACCGAACGCTGGGGCGCAGGTTTTGCGCATTCAAGCTTGCTGCTTATCGGCCTGCCGTTGACAGTCATTTTGCTCCCTATCCCTTTTTCGCTTGCGCCCTGCCCCGTTGTGGCATACATGCTAGCCCGTTTTTTTCGACGCCGAATGCTGGTTTGGGGTTCCAATCAAAGCATCCAAGCATCAGCAATTCAGGTTTTGATTTTTCTTTTAGCCGGGATAGTGGTGCTCACAAATCTGCCGCGCCAAATAGACCTGGCATTCGGTACAGTGGGTTTTTTGCTGTTCCTGTATACCTTGTGGGCCGCTTTTGACACGTTGCTCGGTTATGATTTTCGTTACGTTTTAATCGGAAAAATGGTGTCTCGTGTATCGGAAGCAAATTTGAAACGGCAGGAGCGTCGCAAGAGTTGGTCAAACAAATCTGGATACGGATAATGTGTTAGGAGAGATTCGAGCCTATAATCTAAATTCTTTACATTTTGACTGCTATATTCTAAATACGTAAATTTAGTCGAAATCTCACATCTTTACTTATCGATAAGATCTTTTGTACGAACAGGTCTTGACATCGACATGGGTACTAATGATACTGGCATCAAGTAGCACCTTTATATAAGGCCACTTAAATCGTATAGACCCGGTGGCTCAGACAGGGTGCTTAAAACGTTATAGGAGAGGGAGCCGTATATCATGGATGAATTCATACAGACAAACCAGAGATGGCGACGATTTTTCACTGGGCTGACTATTTTCCTGATGATTGCATTAGTGGCTTGCGGCGGTAGCGCTACACCTACATCGAACACTACTACCGCAACCGGATCAACACCAGTCCCTCAGTCCCAGGCAACATCGGCTCCTTCAAGCGTTGTTTCGGCAAGAGATAACATAATCTTGGTCATCGGCCAGCAACCGCCTGTTTTAGATGCTCTTGGACCTGGTGGCGGTATTTCTCAGGCAGTCCACCACGACAATATGTCGGATCCTTTGACCTGGCAGTCAGGGGATGACCAACGAATAGTCCCTACTTCAGCCACAACCGGCTGGGAACTAGTAGGGACCAGCAAGTGGAGATTTTTCTTGCGGGAAGGAGTTAAGTTCCATAATGGAGAGCCATGGAATGCGCAGGCTGCTCTTCCTAGTTTAGCCATTCTAGCCAGCGCCGAGAACGACAATCCGAGCTACGGCTACACTGGCGGCTATACAGCTGAAGCTGTCGATGAATTCACGCTGGATATCAACTGCTCAACGCCTTGTCCAATCTTCCCTAACACGGCGTTCTTTGCGAATTTTACCGCTCCTGATTTCTTGGCCAGTACTACCGAAGAAGATAGAGCCAGGCAGAACGTAAGTTTCGGTCCGTATAAATTAGTGGAATGGGACTTTGGTGTTTCGATCACCCAAGAAGCGTACGAAGACTACGTTCCTGCTGGCGATCATTTTGAGTTTCAAAAGCCTACAATCCGCGACGTCAAATGGTACTTTAGATCAGAACCTCAGGTGATGGCGGCCATGGTTAAAACCGGTGAGGCCGATATCGCTTGGGACGTTGGGGTTGATGCGATCGACACACTGGACGCAAACCAGATCAAATCCGGTGGGTCCGCTGAGACATTCACCCTAGATGTGCTAAGCATGATGCACCCAGAGACGTCCAAACTCAAAGTGCGTCAGGCGATGGCACATGCGATTAATTGCCAAGAAATGATAGACGCTCTCTACGGCGGCCACAGCGTTTGCCGCGGCAACATTATTTGGCCTGGTGTGATTGGCGCTACAGAATCCAACACTGCGCCTTATTCGTTCGACCCGGATCTCTCGCGTCAACTTCTTGAAGAAGCCAATTACGACAACGATACAGTTCTCAGGCTTTTTAGCAGAGGCGCCCGAATACCCAAGCAGGTGGAAGTACTTGAGGCCTTTCAAGGGTACCTAGCGGACGTCGGTGTCAATGTTGATGTCAACATTGTCGAAGTCCAGACTTTCCTAGACAGACGAAACTGTCGTGCAGGCCAAGCGGTCTCGGACTTTTTGTCGGATAGCGGAAGTAGCGCAGATTCTGCAGATGCAACATTAGAGGAAATGCAGGGTGCGCTAGCCGCTGCTAACGAACGCGGCAGCACAAGCTGCGCTACGGCCGAGCTCATTGAAAACGAGCCTTCCAATGAGACATTGGATTTTGGCCGCCAGATTACATACTACCTGAACTGTTCCAAGGCTCAGTCTCCATTTTGCGACCCGAGCCCCGGTGGAATACAAGAGCAACTAGCACCGGCGCTATCGGCATCCGGTGATGAGCGGAAGCGGCTTCTAGAGGGGCTGGCTGATTTCACGCGCGAACAAGCACTTTGGCTTTCTCCATTCGATTTGCCTGTGATTTACGCTGTTGATCCGAAATTGAATTGGGAACCACGGTTCGACCGCAGGATTCGCATCAACAGCATGAATTTTAGTCCGTAGGATTGTGCCTCTCAGGACTAAGTGATTGGAATTTAGGCCGTGCCTTATTGAAACTATGGCACGGCCTTTAAATTTTCAGGTTCCAGAGCCGGTTGGCAAACAGTTTTGCCAACAACGAGTTGGAGTTGCCAGTGTCTTTGGGTGAACTCGTAATTGGCTCAATGCTCATGGCGTTGACCTCTTCTCAGTCTCTTTCAAAAACGGAGAATACTTTGCTTCGTGACCCTCTGGCCGACACCCGAGGCAATTCTGTGC
>JAPKDE010000203.1 GCA_028822675.1 Dehalococcoidia bacterium
CCAGTCTCCACGTAGCGTTTGATGGATTCAGTATCATCCAATGCTAGTACTACGTCCCAGGTCACACCCTGATTCCGTAACTCCTGCTCCACCTTCTGCCGAGTCAAGCTCTCTGGCCCCGAGAGAATCAGAGGCCAAGGAGACAGGTCACGCAGCGTTACATCGGTCTGCTGCAGTAACGGATGGCCCAGCGGTGTCATCAAAACAACGTCGAACTTGAACAGCTCTTGAAACTCTAAAGCAGCATCGTCTAAGGGTGGCGGAGCGCAGAACGCCAAGTCAATCTCACCAGACCTAACCAAGCGCAGAAGCGGGGTATAAGGTCTGGCAAGGAGTTGGATTCGGACGTCTGGATAGGTATTACTGAATACCTGGATACCCGGCGGCAGATGGTTCATAACCAAGTCAGGATAGGCGCCTACTACGAACGATCCTCGGCGTTCGCTGTAGTCCATCTGAGTCTTTAGTGTATCCACCGCCTGAACAACTGGGGTGACCAGTTCCAAAAGAATAGACCCTTCAGAAGTAAGCTGAATCGGGCGTTTGATCCGATCAAAAAGGATAATCTCAAACTCGTCTTCAAGCTTTCGGAGATGGGTGGTTACTGTTGGTTGACCTAGCTCCAGTGTTCTAGCTGCTTTTGATACGCTTCGCAGATGTGCAACATGGTAAAAACTGACAAGCTGTCGCAATTCCATATGGCGTTGCCTCCCCCATTAGTATCGCGCAGGCCAATATAACATATCATCAAGCATCATGGTAGTAGGAATGATGTATCCAGAAAATCCGAGTTTCCGGAACTCTATTCTTAGATTAAAGCCAGGCTTTTCTGATGCGATGCTGTACGGCAAGAAGATTGCATGAATTGGGGAGTGTCCAAGTGCGTATGACCCTGGGGCGGCCCCCCAATATCACGTGAAATGGAAATAATTGGTTAGGACGGGCAATCAGGCTTGAGACAGGACTTTTAAAGGGCTATTCCAGTTCCATCAGAGGGTCATTGGTTCTTACGGAGTCTCTTGGTTGGACCAATATCTCTTTGATGACACCGTCACGGGTGGCGCGGATGCTCTGCTCCATCTTCATCGCTTCTACAACGCACACTTCCTGACCGGCCGTGATGTTGTCTCCGGGTCGGACCAGTATGGAGATAACGCGACCGGATAATGGCGAGGCAATGATGTTGTCCGGCGTGCTGCCGGCGGAGCCACGCGGGGGTGGGGGGGGAGCAATTATCCCTGCAGACTGGGTTCGTCCACGGCGCGGGCGAGCCAGTGGTGGGTCGGGTAGGCCTTCAACTTCCACCAGGAAAGTTTCGCCTTCAACGGTGACCTGGACCGGGGAGTGGGTCAGTTCACCTACTTCAACGGTGTACCAATTGTCCCCGACTTTGATCCTAAGTGTGGTTACCGCCAACCCCTGTTCCCCATCGACCGGGAAAGAAGTTGCTCCCGGCGTCCGTATACACGCCAAGGGCTGTCGGCAGTTGTAGCAAGGGGTTGGGCCGTTTTCAGTGCGATGGCCAGGGAAACGCCAATAGCAGCAGCGATCTGGAGCTCGCCCTTTTCTTGGCCGTTCTTACTGCCGTTTTTATGCCCGTTTCCGTTCTTGCTCATCTTTCCGTTGGCGCATTTATTTAGGGAGCGAGTCTGGAATTCTTCGAGCCAAATCGGCATGGAGCCGGTGTGGTGGGTGGCGGCGATGAATTCTTTGGTGGACAGCACGTTCCGTAGTAGTGGAACATTGCATTTCACGCCTGCCACCCGAAACTCTAAGAGTGCTCGTTGCAGGGTTTTTATCGCCTGATCCCGATCCTCTCCCCAGGCCATTATCTTGGCCATTAACGGCTCATAGTCTAACTCAACGGTATAACCGTTGCAAAGCGCAGAGTCGATGCGGATGTGCTCACCCTCAGGCTGGTGTAGGTCTGTTATTTCCCCGGAATCGGGCATGAAAGTCTCCGGGTCTTCTGGGTAGATCCGAACCTCAATGGCGTGGCCATTCACGGAGACGTCATCCTGGGTGATTGGGAGCGGCTCTCCCGCGGCAACCAGAAGTTGCAGTTCCACCAAGTCTAGCCCGGTGACCATCTCAGTGACGCCGTGTTCTACCTGTAACCTGGTGTTCATCTCCAGGAAGAAAACTGTGCCGTCTGCGGAAACCAGAAACTCAACCGTGCCGGTGCTGGTGTAGCCGATGAATTCGCCTAGTTTTGTGGCCAGCTTACAGACCCTACGCCGTAACTGCGGGGTCAATTTGGCCGAAGATGTAGTTTCTTCCACCAATTTCTGATTGCGCCTCTGTACGGAGCAATCACGCTCGTGGAGGTGGATCAAATTGCCGTGTTGATCACCAATGAGCTGCACTTCTATATGCGAGGCACCTTTCAGGTAACGCTCAAAGAACAGGCGAGAACTGCCAAATGCGCTCTCTGAGATTTGCCTGGTGCGGTCTATCAGAGGCATCAATTCTTCTTGGGACTCGATGATATGGATGCCGATGCCGCCACCACCCTCGGCAGCTTTGACCATCAGCGGGAAACCCAATTCCCAGGCCTTGGTGGCTGCGTGCTCGTTGGCCACAGCCTCATCGGTGCCTGGGAGAATGGGAAGACCGGCCTTGCGGGCCAGCTTACGGGAGCGAAGCTTGTCTCCCATCTTTTCCATAACATCTGGATCTGGCCCAACAAAGCAAACGCCCGACTCCTGGCAGAGACGGGCGAAATTAGCGTTTTCAGAGAGGAAACCATATCCGGGGTGAATTGCCTGGGCACCAGACTGTTTGGCGGCGTCCAGAATCTTGGCCATGTTTAAGTAGCTGTCTTGAGGGGGAGCTTCGCCAACCAAATAGGCTTCATCGGCCAATTGGACGTGGAGCGCTTCCTGGTCAACCGTCGAATAGATAGCGACGGTTTTTATACCCAGCCTCTGACAGGTGCGAATGATCCTACAGGCGATCTCGCCCCGATTGGCAATCAATATCTTGGTAAACACAATTTACCCTTTGTATCAAGGAACGGTAGCCCTATTTTTAGTCGTGAAACCGCGGGCCCCGCTCAAAAGTGAGCTATTAGCTCCTACTTGTATACCCCAGGAGTGGATTCGTTGTGTAGGCGTTCTAAAAACGAGTTAGAACGAATTTCTTTACCTAGCCAGTAGCTAACAGTTGTTGATAGCAGGCTCTTTAATTCGTCGGCCAGGCTGTCATCCATGGTCAATTTGCTAGCTGCTCTAATTCCGCTGCGATCCAATAGGCGGAGCACTTTTAGGGCCCGTAGTGACAGCGGACGCAAGTGGGCATCCTCTGGGTTGCACTCCAGACACAGCGTTCCGCCAACGTTGGGGCTGAACCGGTGGGCATCCGGCTCCAACTCGATACGACACTCAACGCAGTGGTACAACTCCGGCATCAGACCAGACACCTGGAGCAGATGGAATTCAAAGAACCGCAGGGGCATGTCTGATTCGGGGTCGGCCTGCAGTACCGTGAGCGAATCAACCATCAACTGGTAGAGATTTTGGTTTGGGCTGTCTTCAGCTCCAAAACCATCAACCAACTCTGCCAGGTACAGGCCTTTGGAGATGCCGTCTAGGTCTCCTTTGAGCTCGGAAAAGCTCTGGACGACCTCAGCCTGGGAGATTATGTCCATGCTGCGGCCGTTGGCCATAGACATATTCACCACGGTCAGAGGCTCCAGATGACCCACAAGCTTGCTGGTGACCCGACGCGCGCCCTTGCCGATTGCTTTGACCTTCCCTCGGTCACGGGTATACATAGTGACCAGCAGATCGGCTTCGTCCACCGGTGTATAGCTGAGGATGATGGATTCACAGCGATAAGTCCTGGGAGGGGCCATGGCTAGAGCTCCAGATCAAACATGAAGGCGATTATAAAACCTCTAAAGACCGATAAGAACGGGGCTTTTCAAAACGGGGGCTTTAAATCTCTTGGCGGCCCTGAAACGCCCTGGTGAGGGTGGTTTCGTCGGTGTATTCCAGTGATCCGCCCACGGGAAGACCTCTGGCAAGGTGGGTGACCCGCAGGTCTGACCTGCCCTGGTGCCGGCGGATGTACATGGCGGTGGCCTCACCCTCCAGTGTGGGGTTGGTGGCAACCACCATCTCGGCCACTTCTGGTCGGTCTAGCCTGCTGAACAGTTCTTTCAGGCGTAGCTGATCAGGCCCAATGCCGTTGATTGGCGAAATTACGCCGTGCAGCACGTGGTACAAACCCCTGAAACTACGGGTGCGCTCCATTGCCAATACGTCTAGAGGGTCTTCAACCACGCAAATAATCGTCTGGTCACGGCGAGGGTCGGAGCAGACCTGGCAGGGTGATGCGTCGGTCAGGTTCTGACACTCCTCGCAAAACACGATATTTTGCTTTACCGAGGTCACGGCGTCGGCCAGAGCGTAGGCTTCATCGTCGGGCAGCCGAATGATGTAATACGCCAAGCGTTGGGCGCTCTTGGGGCCGATGCCCGGCAGCCGGTTGAGTTCCTGAACCAGCCGAGACAGCGAAGGGGCTGCTCCGGAGATGTTCTCTTGAGTCATTTATAGAGTGCGTTGCCGGTATTGGTTGCCGCATTTTTGTGCGAAACCCCGGCCCGCCCGGTCTCTTAGAATCCCGGGATGTTCATGCCGCCGGTGACTACGG
>JAPKDE010000204.1 GCA_028822675.1 Dehalococcoidia bacterium
CCAAAGACCGAATCCGGCTGGCGGAAGGCCGCAGATTATAGCGTGATAAATAAAAAGAAATTCCGCAAAAACGACGGCAGACAACCTAAAACGAAGACCAAATAGCCAGCGCCTGGGTCTAGAACCGAATCGTTATGCTGTCTCCCGCGCGCCAGCGGAGATCCCGAATCTTGGTATCTATGGGAACCTCAAAGACCATCCAGCCGTCAACGGCTGTATCCAACTTAAGTTCGAACGGGCCTTCTAGGAAGAGGATATTGTTTTCTTTAGTTTCCCGAACTGAGTTCGCCGGTTCCACCAATATCGCGGCTCGTTGGGCGGTGCCGTCTGCTCCGCTGCACTGGTAATTGAAGGTACCTGGTTGGTCAAAACGGTGTGAGATTGATGCGCCGGGTGCCATCAAGACCGGCTCTACGGCGAATCCTGGGATGACTCCGGGGCCGAACTGAATCGACGACTCAGTGTCGCCATCATTGGCCCATTGCACGGTGGAACCCACGTTCACAATAGTCCGGGCGTGGTCGATGCACTCGCCACTCTCCAGGCTCACCGTTGCGTCGCTCTGTCCTCTGGCGTCCAAGTACACGGTGTCCGTAACGCTCATGGGACGGTAGTCATTCCGGAAAAAGTCGCCAATCACCGCTGCCTGGGCATCGGCAACGAACACTGCGTTAACCGCAACGTGGTTCTCCACCTTAATTCGCATCAACAGCAGTTCATTGCCTTCATCCTCGGGCTTGATACGCCACTTGCGGACCGTTTCCGTTGGGTCAACTGTTGAGTAACGGAGTTCGTCCGTTGTAGTCATCTCCAACACGTTCAACAGGAGAATCCGGCCTTCGTGGTACTGGCCCAAGGACGAAGATGTGCTACTACAGGACGCAATCAACAGGGGCATCAAGAACAAGGAAAGCAGAAAAAGCGAACGCTTTGAAATCAAGTTGATTCTCCAGGCAGTCGGAACATCGTTCCGAGCGCCAAAATGTTTTTGTTTTCTTTAAGTACGTAACTTACGGCGAAGTCGATCTACGGGCTGGCCGTGGTTAGGCTGGGTAATTGGCGTAGGCGTTGGACCAACTCCACCAATACTCCCATGAGATATTCCACTTCTTCTTCAGTGTTATCGCGCCCCAGGGTCAGCCGAAGGCTGCCGCGCGCTACCTCAGCGGACTGCCCCAGTGCCAACAGCACATGGGACGGCTCCAGCGATCCAGAACTGCAGGCGCTGCCACTTGATGCAGCGATTCCCGCCATATCCAGACCCAACAATATGGGCTCGCCTTCAATCCCTGTAAAGGAGAAATTGGCGTTGTTGGGTAACCTTTGGGTGGGATGACCGTTCAACTTGCTGGCCGGTATCCGTTCCAGTACTGATTCAACAATTAAGTTTCGTAACCCGGCGCAATGGGCGCTGGTCTTTTCTCTTACGCCGTTGGCTGCTTCCAGGGCCAGGGAAAAGCCAATGATTCCGGGTATGTTTTCTGTTCCGGAGCGGCGTTCCCGTTCCTGTCCGCCACCATGAATGAGCGGCAGATAAGGTGTGCCACGTTTGATATAGAGCGCACCCGTGCCCTTTGGGCCGTGGAACTTATGACCAGACAGGCTAAGTAGGTCTACTCCCAACTCGGCCACGTCCAATGATAGGTAACCCGCGGCCTGTACCGCGTCCGTGTGAAACACGATTGTCCTGGATAACTCGGCTGCCCGTTTCTTGACAGATTCGGCTATCGCAGCGATGGGGTTGATGGTCCCGATCTCGTTGTTTCCATACATGATCGTAACCAGGGTCGTGCGTTCATTTATGGCGTTATAGACCGACTCCGGTTGCACCATGCCGTTGGAATCAACCGGGACATAAGTGACTTCAAAGCCCTGGGATTCCAGGTACTGACAGGCGTGCAACACCGCATGGTGTTCTACGCTGGAAGTGATGATGTGATTACCAGTCTCTCTCAGCGCCGTGGACACGCCGTGGATTGCGGCGTTGTCAGACTCCGTGCCCCCGCCGGTGAAAACCACTTCTCTGGCCCGGCAATGAAGGACCTGGGCCACTCGTTCCCGGGACTCGTCCAGGGCGTAACGGGCTTCTTGCCCCACCGTGTGGATACTGGAGGGATTACCAAAATGTTCGGTGAAATAGGGAATCATGGCCTCAAGAACCTTGGGGTCCAGGGCCGTGGTGCCCGCATGGTCTAGATAAACTGTGCCTTCAACCGTCATTATTATCCGTATCTAAATTGGTATATCAAACTGGGCCACATGGCCGAATTTCGCTCGTGAGGTCATTTTAGCATAGCTAGGCTTGCTCAGCTTGAAGCCAACGGTCTCAGCCCACCTGCCCAGAATAAAAACTGGCCATCCATTTGGCCGCCGATTGCTACTTGGGGAAACTGCTCTTGGCCATAGAAAACAAGAATGCGCCGACAATTGCCAGCCACGCGCCGTCAACCGGTTCCAGAAACACCGCCAGGCTGATTCCGCCTAGCAGCATACCCCCGCCAACGAGCAGGCCCATACCGGAGGAGATCCGCGTGGCCTTGCGGTGATTCCCAGTCAATCCCCAGATGCCCGCCCGCAGCAGACGGCCGCCATCCAAAGGATAACCAGGAACTAGGTTGAACACTCCCAAACTCAGATTCGTCCACATCAGAAGCACCAAGACCACCTCCACGGGAGAATCTCCCCGGCCCATCAGGAACCAAATTCCGCCCAATACCGCCGCCAACGCGATGCTCATCAACGGGCCAACTGCGGCGACCATGAACTCGATGAGAGGTCGCTCCGGTTCTTTGTCCAAGCGGGAAACGCCGCCGAATATGAACAGGGTGATACCACGAACCGGTATTCCCTTGCTCAAGGCCATCACACTGTGGCTCAACTCATGGAGCAAAACTGAAAGGAAGAACAGCACCACAATGATCATTGCCACTGACCAGCGTTGGGCCATTGGCCAGCGCAATCGCGCGTCTTCGAATTCCCCAGCCAGTAAGTAGGTGAGCAGCAGGAAAACGAGTATCCAGCTGATGTTGACCTCAACTGGGACACCAAAGATCCGCCCTAGCTGAAGTGATGGGCCCATTAAAACCCAGCCTGTAAGCGGTGAACTGTAATCTGCAATCTGAAAATCACGATTAAATCAGCATCTCACAATAACTTACCGCCGGGGAATGGGCATTTCTTATTACAAGAACGGAACAGGACAAGAACCGAACAAGAAAAAACGGCACACACCAGAGCCGTGGGTTCTTCTGAACGACCGGTAGGTGCCGGTAGGGGAATGATAGTCGGGGGTTTAAGACGGCTGGTTTTTATTGCCGCAGGCATAGGCCACCAGTTTGTAGACCAGCTTGGCGGCGGTGTAGGAGCAAGCGGGCGGGCCGTCTGCCGGGGCTAATTCGCAAACATCAAAGCCCACGATCTGGCGGGACTCCGCTACCTTGCCCAGTAATGACACCAGCTGATGCCAGGCCAAGCCGCCTGGTTCCGGCGTGCCGACTGCGGGCATCAGGGCTGGGTCTAAAACATCCAGATCCACACTCACGTAGACCGAGCCGCTCAGGCTCTCCAGAACGCTCTCCGGTGACCTGCCGCTCTCCTGGAAATTTTGGAATGAATTGGGATCCCAGTACCACACCGGGATATTATTTTCCCGGATGAAATCATGCTCTTCCTGGCACATGCTGCGAATGCCGGCCAGGGCTATCGGGCAACACTCATACGCTCGGCGAGCGGCCGAGGCGTGGCCATAAGGAGTACCCATGTACTCGTTACGCAGGTCAGCGTGGGCGTCCAAATAAAGCACAGAAAGGTCTGGATAGGCTTCAACATGGGCCTGAACTGAACCAATCGTGATGGAATGCTCGCCGCCCAGTAGGCCAACGGTCTTCCCCATGGCCAAATAATCGCCAACCACGCCTTTGATTCTTTCCGTCATGGGGCCGGGTCCGGCCATGTGAGGCTCAATGGCACCGGTAGTGTGGATACCAATCTCTGAGACATCCAGTTCAAGCTCAAAGTCGTAATCTTCTAAACCATAGGATGCGGTAATCATGGCCTCTGGACCGTCTCTGGAGCCGCTCCTAAAAGAAGTGGTGCTGTCATACGGCACCGGGATGATGGCCACCCGGGAGGTTTCAAGGTAGGACTGGTTATGGGGCAGGGCGAGGAAGTTGTGGGGAATCAAAGGGTAAGAGGCGTCGGGCCCGTTTTCAGGCAAGGGGTTGACTCGATCTGCCAGTTTCCAGAACCGCGCGCTGGTCTTTCGCCTCGGCCAAACCGTGGCGCTCGTCCAGCCATTCCAGGCCGCGGTCCAAGAGCCAGGTCTTAACCTCTGTCAGGCCAAACATCTCTCGCACGTCTTCCAAAGCGCGTTCGTGGTTGAACGGCTGACAGGAAAAAATGTCTATATTGACGTAATCCTTGCGGGGAAAGGTATGGATGCTGATGTGGCTCTCAGCAATAATCACGAACCCGGAAACACCGGAATCTTCACTCTTGGGGGCCTCGTATTTCAGCACATTAGGCTCAGTGATACGGGTCATATCCAAGGCGTCAGGGTAGCTGTACAAGAAATTTCGAACGAGCTCCTCGTCCCACATTTTGTCGATGTTTCCGCCGTAGCCGTCGATAACCAAGTGCATCCAAT
>JAPKDE010000205.1 GCA_028822675.1 Dehalococcoidia bacterium
TAAGCGTCCAACACAGGACCCATAACGTCGTCGGCTGAGAGTGAGTTTGTTGTGTCGCCTCGGTTCTCGGTAAATCGGTTGTGCACGTGTAGGATGTCCACCGAATCCCGCTTAAGTAGCCTGAGGCTGGTTTCCATGGAGCGCTGTACGGCACCGGAAACGTCGTCCATGTCTTCGGCAGCTAGTCTGACCTTGGTTCCAATAATCACATCTTCAGTGCGGCCTTCCAGGGCCAGGCCAAGGGCTTCTTCCGCCTTGCCGTTTCCGTAGGCCGGAGCAACATCAAAGTAATTTATCCCCAGGTCCAGCGCGCTGTGGACCGCTCTTATAGCCTCGTCACGGGTCGTCTCGCCCCAGACCTGGCCAATTCCGCCGCCGCCAAATCCGACGCGAGATACGTTCAGTCTGGTGCGGCCAAGTGCGTTGTATTCCATAAATCCCCCTAGCCCCCTTTACGAAAGGGGGGACTTTTGTGTCGTTTAATCATCCAATCAGTGCGAATTTTTTCAATGGAGCCCCCTCGAGAGAGGGATCGGAGGATTTACTCCCGTTCGCCCTCGGCCAGTTGGAAGTGGATGCCCAGAGAGCTGTCGGTCTCAATGTTCGCGGTTTTGTAGCCGAAGGGACTGACGGCCGGTGCATCGCCGCGCATAGTGCTGCCGCTGTCTTGCAGGCTCTTGAAGGCGGCGTCGATGCCGTCCACACCCCAGGCGACGTGCATCACTCCCGGGCCGGTGGCCTTAAGTTGCCGGGCCATGGTGGTGTCCTCGCGCAGCGGCTCAAAGAAGTCGACCATGGTCTCTCCGATTCGAAAGAGAATAGACTTGAAACCTTGGTCGGAGAATTCATCGGTTGAGATCGGTTTAATACCAAAACTCTTTTCCATGTAGGCGGCCATATCGGAGATACTCTCCACAACATAGGTCACATGGTGCACTTTGTTCAGCATTATTGCCTCCAGCTACTTGAGATTGGCCGAAGCCTAGCCTGTTTACTGGAGCGTGGCAACCCCCAAATTGACGGCCTTCGCCAGGCGGCATATCATCGGATTGCAATCGAGCCTGACTTCTGGCAGCGGCCAAGATAAACCGGAGTATTACCATGCCTACTTTTTCGTCCGACGGCGTTGAGATTCACTACCAGGTGGCTGGCGAAGGCTACCCCCTGGTGATGGCCCACGAATTTGCCGGAGACATCACCAGTTGGGAGCCGCAGGTGAATTACTTCTCCAGGCGCTACCAGGTGATTACCTATTGCCACCGGGGGTATCTGCCATCGGAGGTTCCTGACGACCCAGCGGCGTATTCCCAAGACATTCAGGTAGAAGACCTGCGCCGACTGCTCCAGAACTTGGGCATCGAGCAGGCTCACATCGGCGGCCTTTCCATGGGTGGCACACTGACCGTAGGGTTTGCCATAGCGCATCCGGAGATGTGCCGGTCACTGGTGATAGCCTCGGCGGGCGCTGGCTCTGATCCAGGTGACCGGGAACGGTTGGTGGCGTCGTGGCAAGCGCTGAGCGAGTCAATGGTCTCTGAGGGGATGGAGAAATTTGCCGACCGCTATGCTCGTGGCGCGGAGCGGCTGCAATTCCTGCGCAAAGACCCGGTTGGCTGGGCTAAGTTTCACGCGGGATTGGCAGCGCACTCTGCCCAGGGATCTTCTTTGACCTTCAGAGGCGTTCAGATGAAGCGAAAGACCATCTTCCAATTGGAAAAAGAACTGCAGCAAATTAAGATACCGACCCTGGTGATGATCGGCGATGAAGACACTCCCTGTGTCGACGCTGCCGTCTTCATGAAACGCAACATTCCGTCCTGCGGGCTGTCCGTCTTCCCACAAGCTGGTCATACCATCAACCTGGAAGAGCCAGACCTGTACAACCGCACCGTGTCAGACTTCCTGATAGCAGTGGAAGCCGGCAAGTGGGTTTAAAGCCAAATCCCGAAAGCCCGAAAGCCCCCCAACCCCCTTTACGAAAGGGGGGCTTTTTGTTTCCGCATCGCTTAATTGGTTTGTGTCTCCCCATTTCATAAAAGGGGACTAAGGGGATTTCCGTACTTCGAGTAATGAATTTCTGGCTACGTCCAACTACTTAGCTGTAAAACCGCCGTCGACTGCCAGTTCAGCGCCCGTGATGTAGGAAGCCTCGTCGGACGCCAGGAATAGCACGGCGTTGGCGACTTCTTCGATGCGCCCTTCCCGGCCCAAGGGAGTTTGCTCTAGGCTGCCGCGGCGTTGGTCCTGGTCGTAGGCGATGCCCGAGGCCATGGGCGGCATGAATCCCGGATGCACCGAGTTAACGCGGATGTTGTCCTTGCCGTGGCGGACGGCCATGGCCTTCGAGAAGATCCTCACTGCGCCCTTGGAAGCATTATAGGCGGGGTGCCCTCCGGCCGAGCCCACCAGACCCATGATAGAAGAGATGTTGATGATGGACCCACCACCGGCCTCTAGCATCTTAGGCACGGCGGCCCGGGTCCCCAGGAAAACACCCTTGGAGTTGATCTCCATGATTTTGTCCCAGGCGTCGATGGCTGTGTCGTCTGTGAAGGCCCGGCTGCTAATTCCGGCATTGTTGACCAGCACATCCAACTTGCCGAAGCTGGAAACCGCCTGATCGACGGCTTTGGCCCAATCGGCTTCCTGAGTGACATCCAATCTAATGAACAGCGCCTGGCCGCCGGCCTCGGCAATCTGTGCTTCGACAGCCTTGCCGTCGTCTTCCGAAATGTCTCCGATGACCACCTTGGCGCCCTCCCGGGCGAAGATGCGGGCCTCTTCAGCGCCCATCCCGCGGGCGCCTCCCGAAATCAGGGCCACTTTTCCGTCTAATCGCATGTTATTCCTCCGACAGGGTTTGATTACCAGTTAACCGAGTGTTATTGCACCACCCATGCTCGGTTGATCGAGAATTACCGAGCCGTAAATCCACCGTCTACCATCAGTTCAGTTCCGGTGATGTAGGACGCCTCATCCGAGGCCATGAATAACACGGCATTGGCGACCTCGATGGGTTGGCCCTCTCGTCCCATGGGGATGGCTGCCATCCGGGCATCCTGGCTTCCGCCCTCGCCTCTGGGACCTGATGTCAGCATCGCTGGCATGCTTCCTGGATGGACCGAGTTCACACGGATGCCGCTCTTGGCATGTTGTACGGCCGCTGCTTTGGTCACCAACCTGACTGCGCCCTTGGAGGCGTTGTAGCCGGGGTGCACGTAGGATTGGCCGACCATCCCTGAGATCGAAGATATATTTACGATGGCACCGCCACCAATTTTCTCCATCTCAGGAATCGCGTGCTTCATGCCCAGGAACACGCTTTTAGCATTGATATCCATTAGCTGGTCCCAGGCAGCAGTGCTACCGAAATCCTTCTCGCCACTGCCGCTGATACCGGCGTTGTTCACCAGGATGTCCAGCTTGCCGAACTTGGCGATTACATCGGAGATGGCCTGTTCCCATTGGTCCTCTTTGCTCACGTCCAGCATTACCACCATGACCTCGCCGCCAGCCTCTGTAATCTCTGCTTCCACCTTACGGGCGTCGTCTTCACGAATATCGGCCACCACGACCTTTGCGCCCTCTTTCGCGAAGAGGATCGCCTCCACTGCGCCCATACCGTGGGCTCCGCCGGTGATGATTGCTACCTTGCCTTCCAGTCGCATTGGTTTGCTCCTTGATTGAAGTAATTCAGATTGAAGTTATTCAGTTTGGTTATTTAGCGGTGAACCCGCCGTCCACAACCAATTCGGTTCCCGTAATGTAGGACGCCTCGTCTGATGCCAGCAATAATACCGCGTTGGCAACCTCTCAGGCAAAGAGCCGGGCGTCTTAGGCCCCCATTCCGTGGGCGGCGCCCGTAATCAAATCTGACTTTCCTTACAGTCGCATGGGTACTTCGATTTTAATCGTAATCTGTGCTTAAGATGCCTGGGTTATATTCTATTTGTCCGACAAGAATATATTATGGTGAAGTATCGGGGTGCTATTCAACGACGTTGTTCGGCGTGGACGATAGCATAACTGAAGGTTGCTTGCAGCGCAGGAACAAAGTTAATCAAATGATAAGGTAATCAAAGCCTAGGAACAGGTCTGGTTAGAGATTACGTTCACTTGACCTAATTACCGAGCATCGGCGAGCATCAATGGAATCTAAATTTGTTCAAGCTGGCCCAGTTAAGTTGGAATATTTTGAGCAAGGCCACGGTTTAGACGTAGTTGTGCTCATACACGGCTGCAATCTGGACTTATACCCTAGCGGAGCATTCACTTATTAACAAAAAGAAAAGCCCCGATTTAAATCGGGGCTTTTCTTTTTGTTAACTGCTGAGTAGTGGAAGAAAGACGTAGGTGGTGTTCATAGCTTGTTGTTATTGTTTTTATAGGTCCTCAGATCAAGTCTGAGGTCAGTGAGCTTTCTTAGGGAACCGTTCCATTGGGCCGGGGAGCACTATCGCGCTCTACCTGACGGCTTTCTGGATGACGGAACACCCACCGAACGACCTAGGAGTGGACTTGGCCTCCGCATCCCGACTAATCGAGACTTAACAGGTTCAGTCTGAGCTCCATAAAAGGAGGTGATCCAGCCGCACCTTCCGGTACAGCTACCTTGTTACGA
>JAPKDE010000022.1 GCA_028822675.1 Dehalococcoidia bacterium
ACATGCGATTGCCCATCCAGTACGCGCTTTTCTATCCGAAACGATTGCCAAACACAATGATTCCGAGGCTGGATACCACTAAATCTCACGCATTGACGTTTGATCCGCTGGAGTCGGGACGCTTCCCTTGTTTTGACCTAGCCATCGCGGCCGGGAAGAAGGGTGGGACTCATCCGGCGGTGCTGAGCGCGGCTGATGAAGTGGCTGTTCAGGCGTTCTTGGACCGAAAGATCGGTTTCATGGAGATTCCAGCAATCATTGAAAAAGTTCTGTCTGAGCACAAATCTCTGCCCGGAGACAAAGTAGAAGATTTCTTGGCGGCAGACCGTTGGGCAACAGGACGAACAACTGAACTGACCGGTGGCCAGAGATCCTCTTCCGCCTGATGGCCGTAATATCTAACGGCCAATTTTGATAAAGGCGGTGCATAGAAAGTAAGCATGGAAACAGTCCTCATAGCCGTCGGCTCCCTGGTGCCGCTACTAATAATCCTGGTGGTCATCCACGAGTTTGGCCATTTCGCCACCGCGCGCGCCATGGGCGTAAAGGTGCTGGAATTTGGCGTTGGCTTCCCCCCGCGCGCCTTCGGCGTCTACACCGGCAACACTCACGTTCTGATTGATGGTTCAACTCGCTATGTTGGATTCAACGGTCCCCAGGATTTGAGCCGCGGCCTCAAGGTGAAAGTCAGCTCTGCCGAAGACGCCCAGGGCAACCTGGTGGCCCGCGTTATTGAGCTCAGCCGGAAGCGGGCGAAGGGCGAAGACGAACCGGAAGAACGACCTGGTGAGGAAGACCTGCTGAAGCACGAGGGCAAGATACGCTCCGTTGCTGATGGCTCAATGGTCCTAGCAGACATGATGTACTCCGTGAACTGGGCGCCCATCGGCGGGTTTGTGCGTCTGGCTGGAGAGGCCAACCCCAACGTGCCCCGCAGCCTGGCCGGCAAGGGCACCGGCACCCGCTTTCTGGTACTAATCGCCGGACCGCTCATGAACGCGATACTGCCCCTGCTGATCTTCACTGTGGTCTTGATGATCCCCAAAGACGTTGCGGTGGGGCGTTTGGTCATTTTAGAGGTTGGTGAGAACACCGCCGCCGCAGAGGCCCAAGTGCAGGCTGGCGACGTTGTCATTGAAACCAACGGCAATGATATCGAGAACCGTCTTGATTTCACCCGCGAGATCAACTTGAACGGCGGCTCAATGATGTCTCTGCTGGTTGAGCGCGATAATCAGGAACTGCTCCTGCAAGTCAGGCCCAGGTTTGATACGGAGTCGGCCCGTTGGCTGGTCGGAGTATTCCCGCGCCTGGATGACGTCACAATCGTCAGCCGCTCTGAACCCATCTGGGAGGCCGTTCCCAACAGCTTTGTAAACACCTGGGAGATGCTGGTACTGGTCAAACAGTCTCTGGGCGGGGCATTTGGAGAAGGCTCATCCCCTGAGTTCTCCGGTCCCATTGGGATAGCTCAGGTCACTGGTGAGATAACCAGAGACGGCGGCCTAATCGGTTGGTTGGGTGTGGGCATTCTGCTCAGCATCAACCTGGCTGTATTAAACGTGCTACCTATACCCATGCTTGATGGTGGTCGGCTATTCTTCGTGATTCTGGAGTGGGCGCGCCGCGGCAAGAAGATCCCAGCCAAGAAAGAAGGCATGGTTCATCTAATTGGATTTGCCGTGCTGATGGGCGGCATTGTGCTGGTCAGCGTCAACGATGTCGGCCGCCTGATAGACGGTCGTAGTTTTCTGGGCTAACTGGTGCTACGAGCCGTTTCGGACTCTGGCACCTTGTTCCCCATTCGTGTACTATTATCCTGCCTTGTCGCTTAACGGCGATGTGCGCCTTTTCAGGCGTGGAATTGGGCAAATTTAACCTCGTTTAACTGAGCATTGGGGAAAGAGCTAAATGAGTAATCGTAGAGTTACTAAGCCGGTCTATGTGGGCGGCGTTAAGATAGGCGGCGGAGCAGACGTTACAGTCCAATCCATGACCAAGACCGACACTCGGGACGTGAAGGCCACCGTCAAACAGATTCACGAACTCGAAGAGGCAGGCTGTGAACTGATTCGCAGCGCCGTGCCAGATGCCGCAGCGGCAGAGGCCATGGCGGAGATCAAGAAGCAGATCCACATTCCTCTTATCGCAGATATCCACTTTCATTATCAGTTGGCCCTCAAATGCTTAGAGGGCGGCGTGGATTGTCTACGTCTCAACCCTGGCAACCTACGCAATGAAGACCAAGTGCGTGAGGTGGTACGTGCCGCCAAAGCGCAAAACGTGCCCATCCGCATTGGCGTGAACTTTGGCAGCCTGCCCCCTGTAGGCGGCATTGGCCGCACCAAAGGGTTCTCCCGGCACATGGACCTGGTTAACCAGCTGCCCAAGGCCGGACAGGAAAAAGAGGGCGAATACAGCGTGGTGGACCACATGGTGGCCACGGCGCTCTGGGAGATCAGCCTGCTGGAAGAACAGGACTTTGACCTGATTAAGATTTCCATGAAGGCGTTTGACGTTCCCACCACAGTGGAGGCCTACACCCGCCTGGCTGGCATGATGCCCTATCCGTTGCACCTGGGCATCACCGAAGCTGGCACCCCCATGGCCGGATCGATCCGTACCTCCGTGGGTTTGGGCGTGCTGCTCTACAACGGTATCGGCGACACCATCAGAGTTTCCCTGAGCGGCCCTTCCACAGAAGAAGTAACGGCTGGCTTTGAGATACTGAAGTCGCTCAACATGCGCAAGAAAGGCGCGATTCTGGTGGCCTGCCCCAGTTGTGGCCGGGCCGATGTTGACGTGGTGACGCTGGCCAACGATGTTGATGCTCTGCTCAAGAAGAGCGGGAAAGAAATCACGGTTGCCGTCATGGGCTGCGAAGTAAATGGCCCGGGTGAGGCCAAGGACGCCGATGTAGGCATCGCCGCCGGCGCCGGTAGGGCTGTAATCTTCCGCAAGGGAGAGAAGGTCCGCGTGGTGCCCGAGTCTGAAATGTTGACCGCCCTCATGGAAGAGGTGGAAAACACGCCTGTTCCTGCCAGTGACTAGGCGGCCTAGATTTGGCCGCAACTATCACTAGGCAATCATTCCTGAGGCTATAATAGTTTGGCTCCGTGAAAACGGAGCCAAATTCAATTCTATTAAAAAATAACTTTAGCAAATAACTTTAGAACGAGGCTGCACCCAGTTATGCGATTCTCCCGGATGGTTTCCAAAACGCTACGCGATGACCCACCTGACGCCGAAACAGCCAGTCACCGGCTGATGCTTCGTGCCGGGCTGATCCATCAGGTGGCCTCTGGCGTTTATTCCTACCTTCCAATGGCCCTGCGCTCTCTGCGCAAGATTGAAAACATCATCCGGGAAGAGATGGACGCTACCGGTGGGCAGGAACTTATGATGCCCGCGTTACAACCCCAGGAACTCTGGGATCAGACGGGCCGTAAAGAAGCTTTTGGCGACAACATGTTCACGCTGAATGACCGACACGGTCGGAGCATGGTATTGGCTCCCACCCATGAGGAAGTGATAACGAACCTGGTCAAAGCCAACGTGCAGAGCTACCGCGACCTGCCCCAGATCCTGTATCAGATCCAGACTAAGTTCCGCGACGAGGCCCGGCCCAGAGCTGGCTTGGTTCGGGTGCGGGAATTCGACATGAAGGACGCCTATAGCTTCAACGCTGACGAAGAAAGCCTTGATGAAAGCTATCAGGCGATGGCCCAAGCCTACTGGAACATCTTCAAGCGTTGCGGCCTGCCAGTATTGATGGCCGAGGCCGACAGCGGGGCCATCGGCGGCAAGGACTCTCACGAGTTCTTACTGGCCACTGACACGGGTGAAGACACGGTCATTACCTGCACGTCATGCTCCTATACCGCCAACGCCGAGAAGGCTGAATCAACCATCCCGGAGCTACCGTCAGAGCCTGAAGCGGTCCTGGAAGAAGTGGCGACTCCTAGTATCAAGACAATATCTGCGTTGGCCAAATTTCTAGCCGTGGATGAGTCTAAGACCTTGAAAGCTGTCTTCTATATGGCCGACGGCGAGCCAGTGTTTGTGACCATCCGGGGTGATTTGGACGTGAACGAGACCAAACTCAAGAATGCGCTGCACTCCACAGACCTACGCATGGCGGACGGAGATGAGGCCAGGGCCGCCGGGCTGGTCGCCGGTTCTGCCTCAGCCATCGGCTTGGATGGCATCAAGAAGGTGGTGGACTCGTCCGTCACCAACGGGAACAACTTTATAGCCGGGGCGAATAAGGCAGACACCCACTTCAAGGGTGCCAATTACCCCCGCGATTTCCAGGCAGACGTAGTGGCCGATATCGCCTTGGCCAAACCGGGACAAAACTGCCCCCGATGCGGGCATACGCTGGAATCCACCAAGGGCATTGAGGTTGGGCATATCTTCAAGCTGGGGACGTTCTTCAGCGAGGCTCTAGGCGCGGATTTCCTGGATAGTGAAGGCCAGCAGCACCCAATTATCATGGGTTGCTACGGCATTGGTGTTGGTCGGTTACTGGCAGCCGCCGTAGAACAGAATAACGACGGTAACGGCATCGTGTTTCCCGCGCCAGTTGCTCCCTATCAGGCGCACATGGTTGCGCTGAACATCAACAATGAGGAAGTAGCCGAGGCCGCCGAGAAGCTGTACAAAGAACTGGAAACCGCCGGCGTAGAAGTGCTGTTTGATGACCGGGAAGACGCAGCGGCGGGCGTGAAATTCAACGACGCCGACCTAATTGGTCTTCCCGTCAGGCTGGTAGTCAGCCCTAGGAACCTCAAGGACGGCAATGTGGAAATCAAAGGCCGCACGGACACTGAGGCTGACAGCGTGCCGCTGGACGGCGTCTTAGCAGCAGTACAAGAGCGCCTGGCAGCGTTGGTTGGGTAAGACCTAGTCCAAAGAGGTAAGGCCAGCTAAGAAGCCCCTGGCCCGGCCTCCATGCAGGAAGACAGGTACTTGAGGTTCTCCAGCAGCGCGGGCGCGATGGTCCCTTTGTGCGAACTGGAAAGCAACAGCAACAGGCGTAGCTGGGCGGCTAAATCCGCCGCCAACGCCCGTTTAGCCTCCGCCACCGTGTCTCCTTCCACCGGAACCCTGATGCCCGAGAGTGGCATCTGCGTGCGGGCTTCCGCCGCCCAGAACTTGTCCAGGCTGTCCAGAATAACTATGGGCATCTCTTTATTCAGCACAAACGTGGCGTCGGGGGCACTGTCTGACGGCCGCAGCATGTCAATCAGCACCCTTGTGGACTCAGAATGGCTGATGTGGAACACGGCCGCGTTGGGTTGGCTGGAAGATACATATTGATAGTTCCAGTTATCCGGTGTCGCATGGTCCGCGCCCGCATCAATCCTAATCGGCGTAGTGAAGTCTTCCGCTAGAGGACGATCATCCTGCGGCGTGGCCATGTTCATCCTCTTCTTCGCCGTTCAAGTCCCACGCAGAATAGACTTGGTCGGGCAGCGTGATTGGCCCCACGGCGTCCTCGTATTCCTTCACGTGCTTGGTGGTGAGCAGCGCGATTGCCTTTAGCATCTGGGGGCTAACCTTGATTCTGGCCCGCAGGATGGGCTCCCGCTCTTCCATCTGCTCGCCAAAGAACAGCACCGCAGAATACAGGCTGCTGAAGATGTGCATGGAGTCGCTGTAGAACGTGATTGGGTCGAGCGTTCCTTCCTGGGACGTGCTGCCCTCGGTCGTGCCTTCACTATTGCTTACGCCTGGATTCACATATGAATCCTCGTTGGGTACCTGGTCGTCTGGGGGAACGTAGGGCCGTTGAATGATTGGCATCGTGCCTCCGATAATACAGTTCGGTGGTAAATAGTACGGCGATTCGGGTTCGGATCCATACAAACTCACCGGTTGATTTTGCGTTCAGATTTCAGGTCTGGAACGCGCCCTATTATACACGCCTGGCAGGGCCAAAATTATCAGTTTGTGCATCGCTGCACCAAAAACCGGGCTGGTGCATCAAAATATTCGAACGATAAAAGGCCGGGGCTCCAAAATACTAGCGCTCTAATAAAATAGAAAGGGCAAGCAGAACAATGTCAGAGATCACCGATTTCAGGAAAGCAAAAGACCAGTATTTGGGGGGAGACCAAAATTCACCCCTGACGAACACGCAGCGCGAACGGTTCAGGGGGCTGGAATACTTTGAAGAAAACGCCAACCTGCAGTTTGTGCTCGCTGTGGAGGAGTTCCCCAGTGACGCCAAGGACCTGATTCAAATGGCAACCAGCAGCGGGGACACGGCTCACCACACCCGCTGGGGGCAGTTGAAGTTTGACGTGAATGGTGAGCCGGTGACCCTGGTGGTGTACTGGAGTACCGGCGGCGACGACTTTTTTCTACCGTTCATGGACGCCACCACCGGCAGGGAGTCCTACGCAGACGGCCGCTACCTAGACCTGCCAGCCACGGGCGACGGCCGCCTAGTGGTGGACTTCAACTACGCCTACAACCCCAATTGGAGTTGTCCGATACCGCCGTCAGAAAACCGAATCACGGTGTCGATAGCTGCCGGCGAGAAGACCTACGGCGACGCCGAAGACCACTAAGGTAGCCCGGGTTTTTATATTTTTAGACTAGGCGATTTCAGCCTGTTTGCCTCGTGTCAGGTGATAGTGGCCAACGGCGATGGCTTCCCATTCGTGGGTGGAGCGTCCCTGGCCGATCAGGCCTAGTAACAACATAGTGGCGTAGCCAAGCTGGTCTCGTGACGCGTTTGGGTGCCCGGCGATGGCAGTGCGCACCTCCTGGGCTGTATAGGAGAACTGGGGCAGGTCGTGGCCGACAGACCAACCGGAGAGCGAGGTTGTCAGCAGATCCAAGGCTGGCACCGGCCAGTTGATGCCGCTGGGTTGGCAGAGTGCCACCAACTGAGGGTTCCACTTCTCGATCAGCTCATCCAAAGATTGCAGCAGGTGGGTGATTCTGACCTCCGGTTCCACTTTGCGCCGTGTTGATAGCCCGGTGACGCCACTTTCGATTACCTCATCGCCCTTGAAAACAGCCCAGCCAGTCTCTCTGACTCCGGCGTCCAAGGCCAACAACACGATGTCGTCTTGACCGGTGTGTTCTTGGGAAGTGGTCATTAAGACGCCATCCTGACCATTGCAGCGGTCCTGGGGGCAATGGCGGGTTCTTCTGTGGGTTGAGTGTATTCTGCGAGCAATGGGTCTCTTGAGGGGCCAGCGCCCTTTGGGACGGACTGGTCCAGCCCCTGAGACGGGCCAACACCCAGGTCTGATTGGCTGTCACTCAAGTGGGTGGGCACCTGGTACAAACCGGTATAGTAGTAAGTGCCACATTGCAGGCAGATCCAGTCGCCTTCGTCGGAAGCCAGATCGCCTTGGCATTTGATGCAGTTTTTAAGACGGAACCAATTCACGATTCATCCCGTTTAGGTCTGTCCTGTTAGATTTTGGGCGGCACAGCCGCGCTTCCATATGTCGTTGATTATGATTTGTGTAGGGAAACCAGCTGGAGGCTTACCAATGGTTAATGCCGAAGGTAAGCAATAGCCAGATTATCAGAACAATTGTTCTAAAACAATATTTCATTGTCATAACCTGGCCGTTTTTAGGCGAATAAAGGGTGGGTAAAGATAGGAATCGTGCCTGGCCATCTTGACCCATCAATTGCCGGTTTCTATAATTGCTTGTTGCGTGTTTGATTCGTAAATTTTTATCGGATGATTCGCGCTTATTAATCAATGCCGGTTTAATCAGGATTTTAATGACGACCGGCGCATCGAGACCATTGGAGGAACAACCCGCTTGACCGAGCCCTCAGCCCAGCCTCCCACAGAACAATCAATCGATGAGATTACCAATACCGCCACGGCGGAACTGGATTCTCTTCAAGACCTGGAAGCGATAGACCAGTGGCGTGTTTCGTACCTGGGGCGTCGCGGTATTTTGACCACCGTGCTGCGCGGCCTTGCTTCCTTGGAAGTTGACCAGCGTCGAATTATTGGCGCGTTGGCGAACCAGGTCAAGAACACGCTGGAAGGACGACTGGAAGCACGCGTGCGCCAGATCAGCGAAGAAGCCCTAACCCTGTCGGCCAGTCGTGACCGTTTGGATGTCACCCTTCCTGGCCGCCCGGCTTTGGAAGGCCGCTTGCACCCGACAACCCAGATCGTCCGGGAGATCTGCGACGCCTTTGTGGCCATGGGGTTTGGCGTGGTGGAAGGCCCTGAAGTGGAGTGGGACCACTACAACTTTGAGATGCTGAACATCCCCAAGGGGCATCCGGCGCGGGATATGTGGAACACCCTTTGGGTGGACTATGAAGACCCAACCGACGAGAAAGCAATGCTACTCCGGACCCACACCTCGCCGATGCAGGCCAGGGTCATGGAGAACAGGGAGCCGCCAATCAGGGTGGTTGTGCCCGGCAAGTGTTACCGCTATGAGGCCACAGATGCCACCCACGAATGGCATTTTTACCAGGTGGAGGGTCTGGCGGTTGGCGAAGGTATAACCTTTGCTGACCTCAAGGGAACTCTTTACGAGTTTGCCCGGCGGATGTTCGGCGAGGAGCGCAAGATTCGTTTCCGCTGTGACTATTTCCCATTTGTGGAGCCCGGCGTTGATATGTCCATCGACTGTTTTGCCTGTCAGGGCGAGGGAGATGGATGCCGTATCTGCCGCGATAGCGGTTGGATTGAGATTATGGGTGCCGGGATGATTCACCCCAAGGTGTTGGAGGGTGTGGGTTACGACACTGAGAGGTACACCGGCTTTGCCTTTGGCATGGGGCCGGAGCGCATCGCTATGTTGAAATACGGAATCGATGACATACGTCATTTTTATTCCAACGACCTCCGGTTTTTACGCCAATTCTAGGCGCCAATTTTAGTAGCTAATTCCAACGACAGGCCGTGGCTTGACGTTTCCAGGTTCTTGGCCAACGCCAAGCCCTGCGAACACACGAGATAAGAAATGAAAATACCCCTTAGCTGGCTCAAACAATACGTAGACGTGGACATGCCCGCCCAGGAACTGGCCCACCGGCTGACCATGGCCGGTATCGAGGTTGGTGAAGTGGACGTGATTGGCGGTTGGACGGAGATATTCGTCGGCCACGTCGTTGACGTCCGTCCCCATCCCAATGCTGATCGGCTACGTCTTTGCGTGGTGAGCACCGGCAAAGAAGAGATGGAAGTGGTCTGCGGTGCGCCCAACGTTGCTGCTGACCAGAACATCTGCTTTGCCAAGGTGGGCGCTAACGTCTACAACACCCACACCGAGCGCAATGAGACCCTGGAGGCCGCCAAGATTCGCGGCGTTGAATCGCAGGGGATGATCTGTTCTGCCATTGAGTTGGGTCTGGGGGACGACCACGACGGGATCATCGTGCTACCTGATGACGCACCCGTAGGCGCAACGCTTGATGACTACCTGGGCGACATTGTCCTGGACTTGGAGCTAACCCCAAATCGTTTGGACTGCCTCTCTGTGTTGGGCGTGGCCTACGAAGTGGGAGCCATCATCGGCAAGAAAGTCACGGAGCCAGAAGTTGGCTATCAGGAATCCGGAAAGCCGATTGCAGAGCAAGTAAACATCAGCGTGGCCGACCCGGATTTGTGCCGTCGCTACACGGCCAGCCTGCTACAGGGCGTCAAGATTGGGCCGTCTCCCCAGTGGTTGCAGGACCGCCTGACCAAAGCCGGGCTGCGGCCGATTAATAACGTCGTGGATGTGACCAACTTTGTCATGCTGGAATACAACCAGCCGCTACACTCGTTCGACTTCGACCTGATTAAAGACGCCACAGTGATTGTCCGACGGGCGCGAGCCGACGAGAAGTTGACCACGCTGGACGACGTAGAACGCAAACTCAGCACGGAAAACCTAGTAATCGCCGACGCCAATGACGCCATTGGTCTGGCCGGTGTTATTGGCGGTGCCAATAGTGAAATTAGCGATAACACGGTGAACGTGCTGCTGGAATCGGCAACGTTTAACGGTGCCAACAACCGCGATACAGCCCAGTCTTTGGACCTACGCACCGAGGCCACCCTCAGATTTGAGAAAGGTCTTAGGGCTGAACTGGCGCCGATTGCCCTGCGCCGGGCCACCGGGCTGATCCAAGAAGTTGCCGGCGGCACCGTAGCGCCCGGAATCATTGATATCTTGTCTGACGAGGGAGCCGATGCTCCGGTGGTGCCACTGACCAGCGCCAAGATTAAGCGGATGCTGGGCATGGAAGTGGACCTGAAACAGTCGCAGGAGACCCTGACGTCTTTGGGATTCACCTGGGAATTAAACGGCGATGACGCTTTGAAGGTGACGGTTCCCTACTGGCGCAATGACGTGACCATTGAAGAGGACTTGGTTGAGGAAGTGGTGCGGACCATCGGCTACGAAGCCGTCCCCACTACCATGCTCTCCAGTCCCATACCCTTCCAGCAGCCGGTGCCGGTGATGGACCTGCGTAACCGGATCCAAGATGTGCTGGCAACGGCCGGGATTCAAGAAGTGATTAACTATCCCTTAGTCACATTGCAGCAGTTGGAGCAGGTGGAGCAGCTAGACTTGGACGCCCTGCCGTTGCGCGTGGCCAATCCCATGAGCTCTGACCGTGAGTACCTGCGTACTACTCTGCGGGCCAGCGTGCTGAGCACCTTGGCCGCCAACCAAAGCCACAGTGCCGGGCCTTTCCGGTTGTTTGAGGCTGGCCGGACCTTTTGGCCCCGATATGATGACCTCCCCGAAGAACGAGAGACCATCGCCGGTGTGCTGGCCGGGCTGCGTCACGAACCTTCTTGGTTGGAAGACGAACAGGCCATGGACTTCTACGATGCCAAGGGCGTTGTGGAATTGGTGATGAATCGATTGGGCGTGGCCGCCACCTACGAGCCGTCAGAGGATAAAACCTTCCACCCGGGACGCTGTGCTGTGATTAAAGCAGCAGACTCCGAGATGGGTATGGTTGGTGAGATTCACCCGGTGGTGATGGAAAGACTGGGGTTAGAGTCGCCGCAGGTGGCGTTCTTTGAACTCTATCTGGAACCTATCTTGGCGGCCCTACCAGAATCACAGAGCAATTTTGAGTCGTTGCCCAGATATCCTTCCGCCACCCGCGATTTGGCGTTGGTGATGCCGTCTGATGTGTCGGCGGGCAAAGTGACTCAACTGATAACTCGCCACCGTGGTGTGCACCATACTGAACTGTTTGACAGATATGCTGGCGAAAACATAGCGGAAGGATTCAAATCACTGGCATTTCACGTATACTTTCAAGCAAGGGATCGGACTTTGACCAACGAAGAAGTAAGCAAGTCTTTGAACGGTCTTTTAATCACCCTGGAACGGGAACTAAACGTAACGCTACGGGCTTAATTGGCCCGTCAACAGGCATATGACTAGTCACAATCACGACCAACATCACGAAGCACCTCACTCTCACGGTCACGTCGACGAAGACATGCTCAGTGTTGAGCAGGCCTACGAGCGAGTAATCGCCAGTTTCCAGACACTGGAACCGGAAGAAAAACCCCTGCTGGAAAGCATGGGGCAAATACTGGCAGACGATATCTACTCGCCCATCGCCCTGCCGCCCCTGGCCAACTCGGGCATGGACGGCTACGCCGTGCTCCAGGCTGACATTGCCGGGGCTTCAAAAGAGAACCCCAGCAACCTGGAGGTCATTGGAATCGTGGCGGCGGGTCAGATGCCAGACAAGACAGTTGTTGCCGGCACGGCTGTGCGCATTATGACCGGAGCGCCAGTGCCCGACGGTGCCGACACGGTGATTCCCTTTGAAGAAACCGACGAGGTTGAGCGGAAGCGAGCAGGGAAGCCTTTGGATCAGGTGGCCATCTTTGCCGACATGCCATTTGGCTGCAACGTACGACCCGCTGGCGAAGACGTAAGCGCAGGGGCATTGGTGCTGGAGAAAGGCACCGTGGTTCGGGCCGCCGAGGTTGGCGTTATCGCCTCTTTGGGCATGGATAAGGTAAAAGTCATTCGCCGCCCTATAGTGGCGGTGTTGGCGACTGGCGACGAGCTGGAAACCACGGGCACTCCACTGTCCGGTGGCAAGATATACGACTCAAATAGCTTCAGCGTAGCGGCATCAGTGGTGGCCAGTGGTGGGATCCCCAGGATATTGGGCATCGCCAGGGATAATTTAGCTGATTTAAACGCCAAGCTGGAAGCCGCAGTCGGGTCCGACATGGTGGTCACCTCGGCAGGCGTTTCCAAGGGCGATTATGATATCGTAAAAGATGTATTGAATGAACGCGGCGAGATGAATTTCTGGTCGGTGCGTATGCGCCCGGCAAAGCCGTTGGCGTTTGGGCATCTAAACGACTCTGGTGGTAAAGATATACCCCTGTTGGGATTGCCCGGTAACCCAGTGAGCGCCATGGTGGCTTTTGAGATGTTCGCCAGGCCCGCGATTAGGACCATGCTGGGCAGAAAGACCACTTCCCGGCCGATGGTTGAAGGCGTGCTCACTGCAGCAATCAGAAACGATGATGGCCGCAGGGTATATGCTAGGGTGGAAGTGGAACTGAAAGACGGCAAGTACCAAGCCACTCCCACCGGCCCTCAAGGCTCAAATATCCTGACTTCGATGTCGCGGGCCAACGGCCTGGCGATATGCCCCGAGGACGAGCCTCGCAAGGACGCAGGCGACCTGGTACAGATAATTATGTTGGATTGGAACGAAGAGGTACAAGTATGACAACCCAAGACTCTAATGCCGAAGAACTGGTTGAAGAAACAACGGTAGAAACACTGGAAGTGACGCCAGAAGAAACGGTAGCAGAAGAGCCACCGGAAATGGAGAACCCGTTGTTTCTGATTAGCGCCGACCGATTGGGTAAACTGGAGCGCTCACCAATTCACTTGGTGGCCGCTAGGCTGACCGCTTCCAGTCCGTCCAAGACTAAGGCAATCAGTGAACTGGGAGACGTGAAGAGTTTGATCCGTGAGATCTCCCAGAATTCTAAGAATGACTCCAGCTTCATCCGGTCTGACATGCCGGTGCAGGAGATTGTGTTCCGCACCTTGTTGGCCCGGAACAACCGACCAATGTCGCTGACAGATATACATTATGAACTGACAGACCGCTGGGCCACGCCCATTCGCCCAATTGTCATCACGGAAGAGCGATTGCTCCGAATCCTGGACAACGACACCTACTACGGTTTCGCTAGGAAGTAAGCCGCCAGCTTTGGCTCGCGGCTAATGGCCACGCTTAACTGAACTATATTTAGGCATAAAAAACCGGGGTGTGAATTCACACCCCGGTTTTTGTTTGTTCGGTTTGATTGGGCTGGCTAGGCTGCGGCCAACAATTGTTCCTTGGCAACTTCTACCAGCTTAGTGAAAGCCTGCGGGTCGCGTACAGCAATGTCTGCCAGTATCTTGCGATCTAGCTCAATGCCGCCCAGCTTTAGGCCGTGCATGAATTGGCTATAAGTAACACCGGCCTCACGACAACCGGCGCCGATGCGGATAATCCACAGGCGACGGAAGTCACCCTTGCGCTCGCGGCGATGGCGGTAGGCATAGGCCCAAGCGTGTTGGACAGCTTCCTTGGCCCACTTGTAGTTGCGGGACGAGGAGCCGGTATAGCCTTTGGCGGCTTTTAGTATCTTTTTGTGGCGGGCGTGCTTAGTAACGCCACGTTTTACTCTAGACAAGGGTTGATCTCCGGACTGAAGTTAATTAGAAGGTGCTAATAGATGGAGTATCTGCTTACCCGTAGGGAAGCATCTTGTGCAGACGCTTGTAGTCCGCAGGGTCAACTGCCAACTTATCAGCGTATTTTCTGGTTACCTTGGTGGGCTTTTTGCGCCGCAGATGGCTGCTCATGCGTTTGCGGCGCATCAGCTTGCCAGTTCCAGTTACGTGGATGCGGGCCTTGGCCCCTTTGTGTGTTTTAAGTTTTGGCATCTGCCAGTTCTTCTACTTGATCCTGATTTTTATCGTTTGGTACTTCTGTCTTGACTAGGGCTGGTATCAGCACCATGGACAACGCCCGGCCTTCCATGGTCGGTGGGCGCTCTAGTCTTACTTCGTCTTTTAATTCGTCGGCCACTCGCTTCAGGACTGAAAGTCCCAGTTGCTGGTGGGCGGCTTCACGCCCGCGGAAGCGGACAGTGAGCTTGACCTTGGCACCCTCGCTGATGAACTCGCGAATCTTGCGGGTTTTGGCGTCCAGGTCATGCGTTCCAATATTTGGTCGGAAGCGTACCTCTTTCTGATCGGTACTCTTCTGTCCCTTCCGGGATTCGCGTTCTTTCTTAGATGTTAGATAAAGGAGTTTTCCGTAGTCCAGTAGCCTACAAACAGGAGGATCGGAATTGGGAGCTACCTCAACCAAGTCCACGTCGGCGTCTCTCGCGAGTTGCAGCGCACGTGCGACTTCCATCACACCGAGCTGGTCCCCATTGTCGCCAATGACTCTCACGGTGGGGCTGTTAATCCGCTCGTTGACCCGATACTGTCTAGCTATGCTCTGGTACCTCCGACAAAATCCTCGTTCATCGCATGAAAGATAGGTGGATTAACTCTAGCATACCGCCTATGTCCCGTCAAACAATTTCCAGTGTAACTCAAGCCTGGCTAGAAGGCCCGTCCGTACCCCCGTCAGTAGCGTTTAAACAGGCGATAAATCGTATCTGTTCCAAAGCGTATGGCGTCAGCTGGCACACGCTCATTTGGACCGTGGATAGTAGCGGCAAAATCCAGGTTTGGCGGTAAACGCATAGGCAAAAACCCATAGGTTTGGATGCCGAGTCGCGAAAATAAACGACCGTCAGTGGCTGCCGGTATCAACATTGGCACTGGTATTCCGTCCGGGTCGCCCTCTTTCAATACGGCTTCCAAAGTTTTAAATAGGCTCAGGTCTGGCTCTTTAGGCCCCTGGTCGTGGACCAGTATCTCGAACTCTGGTTTTGTTGCAGCTCCTGCTATCGCAGTCAATTCGGTAAAAAGCTGCTCCGGTTGGAAGTTGGGCAGTATTCGTCCATCCAGATCAACGGGGACCTCACTCGGCACCACATTGACCTGCTCTCCCCCTCGGATAATCGTTGGGTTGACCGTGTTTCGGAATAACGGGTTGAAGGTACGGCCTTTGCTTTCTAGCAGCTTCAGAGTTGCTGCGGTAAAACGTGGGTTCAATAAGGTTTTCATGGCCAGACGCGGTGCGGGCGGAAGGTTCTTGCCAATGGCCTGGAACATGAGCCTGGTCTCTGGAATGACATGGGTGGGCAGTTGGTGTGACTCGATCCGGTTCAGAAACCGGGCCAAAGCGTTTACGGGGTTATCTCGTTGGTTCAGCGAACCATGTCCACCGCCCCCGCGAAAAGTAACCCTGACGTGGCACACCCGTTTCTCGGCCGCCATGATTGGGTAGAACCGGCGACTGCCAATGTTGAAACTGAACCCGCCGAACTCGCCAATAGCGTGTTTGATCCCCTGGAATTGCTTCGGGTGTTGTTCCACCAGATATCTGGCACCCTGGTTGCCGCCGGATTCTTCGTCACTCACCAAGGCCAGCACGATGTCACCGGCAGGAGTCATACCTTCCGACTCGGCCCGCAACATCGCTGAGACCATCATGGCGATGCCGCCCTTCATATCCAGCGAGCCACGGCCCCAGATGTAGCCGTCTACCAGGTTTCCGCTAAACGGTGGCTGCTGCCAGACGGCCGGGTCTGCCGGAACAACGTCTACATGGCCTTGCAGTAACAAAGGAGCAGCGCTGCCGTTACCGGGCAGACGGGCAATCAAGTTGGGACGACTTGGGGAGTTGGCTAAGACCTGGTTCTGAATGCCTGCGCTGTCCAACAAAGCCTTGATGGGTTGGATGCACTGGGTTTCATTGCCGGGCGGATTGGTGCGTTTTAAAACGCACCAATTGTTGGGTTAACGCAACTGGGTCTGGACCTGCGGTTTCTGGATAAGTACTTGAAGAGGCGGACAATTTTTTATGATCGACAGAGACGGAACTTACTCGTCTGAAGGGTCGTCGTCCGGGTCTATGTCAAAGTCCAGATGATCCAAGTCTAAGTCAGAACCAAGGTCACTATCTGAGCCTAGACCCTGCAGGAATTCTTCAACCATTGGCGAAAGAGGGCTATCTGATGCGCTGTCCGGGCTATTTTCTCGGTCATAGCGTTCTTCGAGACGTTCCAGCAGGCCAGCGACCTCTGAGGTGTCTGTGACAATGTTTTGGAGTGAGGCGTATTGCTGGCGGCCTCTTTCGGGATCAGCCAAGCGGCTGGGCAGCCCGTAGAGCGTACACATAATCTCCATCAGACGTGCAGTGCCGGTGAAGTCTTCTTCAACCTGGAAGTACTGGGGCAGATGAACCACAAAGATGCGGGTTTCAATGTCCAGCGCATCAAGGGCATTGGGGATCAGGTAGGTGATGGTGGTTGGGCCTTCGTAATCACTGGGGCGCACGCCAACCAGCTTGTATTCTTCTTCGTTCCGTGCGTCGACAGTGCCACCGGAGACCAATAGCTGACGAGTGTGGGGGACCATGTCGTACATTGCCCCAATCATGGAGTAACGCTTCACCCCAAGATATTTCAGGACTTCGATCAGCGAGTCGGTGTAGTCCTCTCCGTAGAGGTGTGGCTCCAGCATGTGTAGGGTAATTATGTCTGGCCCGTGTTCCCGGATGGCCACGCTGATGGTGGTGGACGGGATGTTGTATTCCCGAACACCCTGCTTCAGGACCGATTTGGGGCGGTACCGGGTGAAGTCATAGTAGCGTCCTGGTTTGACCAAACGGCCAATCTCTTTGGACTCTAGATGTCGCTCCAAACGCCTCATCGTTAGCGTGCCCACGTTTCCGACGTCGATCCAAGGTCGTAGGACGGCCAACACATGGGGGTCTTTTAGTTCTGGCAGGGGCTCTTGGAATTCAAAATCACCAATGCGCATGCTATTAGTTTGACAGTGCAGTTTTGGATTTACAAGGGTAGGTTAACCGGCCTAGTGGGAGTTTCCATTTAGGCTGGGTCCAGCTACAGCGGCGTGTGTTGTAAACCTGAATTTTGCTATCATACGTAATCAGAATATAACTGCAAGCGGGAACGGGTTTTGGGCTCGCCCGGTACTTGTTCGGTAATTGGAAACCGGCCTTTGACTGCTTGCCAGATCACATCCAAGAAGGGCGAATGTCGACCAAATTTCTAGCGCTTCTGATAGCCATAATGGCTGGTTTCCTGATTGCTGCCTGCGGTGGAGATACGGTGGTGTCCACCGCTGTGCCTGAGGAAGTGGTGAAGACTGAAGTGCCCAGTGAAGCCGTTCAACCGCCGATTTGGCGTTATGTGAACAGTGGCTGGGTTGCCCCGCGGGATGAAGAGTCGGCTGGCGCGTTTTCCAGAGAACTCAGAGTGGCAGTAATCACCAGCGATCTGGAGATGACGCAATTCAACCAAAAAGTGGTCGGCAAGCGGACCTATGGTAGGGGCGACACACTGGGCCGCCCTGATTTTCCGGGTTCGGTGGTTTTGGTGGCCTATCTGCTCTGGCTGCCGGTACAGGGCGACCCGTTATCCGTGGTTGGCATAGAGATAGACGGAAACGTGGCGGTGGTGGACTTAGAACTTGAAGAAGATGCCCAGGGCCGCGAATTGCCGTATCTGTACGCTCCCATGACCATGGTGACAGTAGACCGCTCAGAGTTCGCGGCCAACGGCCCGGTGGAGTTTCAATTCAGGCTAGACGGTGAGACTCTGGCCACAGTGAGCTACACCCTTCGGTAGCTTTTTAATTTAGTTGTTCCGTTGTTCAATTAAAACGAGGGCATCCCCAAATTTACGGAATGCCCTCCTTTTATCGGCTTGTGTGCTAGAAAGGTTTTGGTTGCGAATCCTTACTCAGGAATCTCAGCGACCATGCCCTCGCCAAGTTCCACGTCCACAGTGGCCAGTACCTGGGCGACCAGCATGTAATGGCCAACCAGCACGGCTAAATGCAGGGTGTCCTGCTCGCCAAACCGAGCTACCAGGGCCTTGTAGGTGGCGTCGCTGACCTTGTGCTGTTGCAGCATCTCTTTCACGTAGCCGGACAACAGCGCCTCGTCTCCGGTGAGGCCCTCTGGGGCGGCTCCGGTGGCGATTATCTTGATGGTCTCGTCGGAGACTCCTCCGGCGCGGGCGAGCTTGGCGTGGGCCGAGAACTCGTACTGGGAACGCATCTCCCGGGCGGTGGTGATGATGACGATCTCTTTCAGACCTTCTGGGATGCCGAACTCGTAGCGGACAAAGGCTCCGGTGTCAGCCACGCGAGCGGCCAATTTAGGGCTGTGCAGTAGCACGCCGTAGGGCCCGCGTATGCTGCCACGGGTGCCTACGATAGAGTCGAAATAACCCTGTTCTTCTTCGTTGAGTTGTTCTCGGGTTACGGCTGGTAGTCTAGCCATTTGGATTCTCCTTGTTGTTTGGTAATTGTTTTACTATTTTTGTGCGATGACGCTGTTCACTTGTCACCCTGAGCGTAGCGAAGGGTCTGCCAAGGTGCGAGTCGGTAGATCCTTCGTTGCTTCCGTCCTCGGGATGACAAACCCGAAAGGGTACACAAAAGGCTTCCGGTCTCTTGCTAAAGAGTTTTAGCCCTTCTTGTCGGCTGGTGTGGGGTTGCCGGCGATGTTGACCTTCACTGAACCAAGGTGGTTGCGGCTGGTGAAATACAGGGTCTTCATGTCGTCGCCGCCAAAGGCCAGGTTGGTGGTGGCGGAAGCGCCGTGCCTGATGATACCCAGCTTTTTGCCACTGGGGTCAAATATGTACAGGCCGCCGGAGCCGCCAGTGTAAATGTTGCCTTCGATGTCTACTTTCATGCCGTCTGGGACGCCAGATTCTTCACCATTAACGTCGATGATGACCTTGTCGCTCTGCCTGGCCAGGGTCCCGTTGGGCTGGACCTCAAAGGAACGAATGTGGCCTCTGCGAGAGTCGTTGATGTAGAGGATGCTCTCGTCTGGTGAGAACATCAGTCCGTTGGGAACTACGAAGTCGCCAACCAACAGGGTCATAGTTCCCAGGTCTGGTGAGACTCGGTAGACGCCGGAGAAGTTGAGGTCCCACTGTTCTGCGGGGTGCGGGCTGGTCCACGGGTCGGTGAAATAGATGCTGCCGTCAGACTTCACCACAACGTCGTTGGGGCGGTTGAGTTGGCGACCCTGGAAGCTGCTGGCGATGACCGTTGCGCTGCCATCAGCCTCCTGACGGGCAACGCGGCGGCTGTCGTGCTCTGCGGACACCAGGCGGCCTTGTAGGTCCCGTGTTAGACCGTTGGCCCGGTTGGTTCCTTCCACAAAAACGGTGGTGTCTCCGCCTGGAACGTGCTTCATACGACGGTTGTTATGGATGTCGCTAAACAGCAGATAGCCACCCTCTTTCCACCAGAGTGGTCCTTCTGCGGGGCCTTCCGTTCCGCCAAAGCCATCGGCCAACTCCAGTATTGGCTCGTCGGTTGAAATGATCGTGGATAATTCCGGGGCAAACTGCTCTATCGGCATATCCCCCTCCTTTAGAATCTAATTTCGGGCTGGGTCTGCTTGCTGCGGGTCTCAAATACGGGGGAATTATAATACGAAATCCCACCCTGCGTGCCGGGGCGCTGTCACAGGCGTCACAACCCGCTTGACTGGGCTTGGTTGTGGGGCTATTCTGCCCCTAATCTGCGGCGACAGCAGCCACGTTTTCTTAATACTAATAAAAGCGCGTCAGATGATTGCATCAGTCAAGGAGACACATCATGGCCCTTAGCCTAAATCACGTACATCTCAAAACTACAGACCCACAGAAAACAGCCAAGTTCTACATCGATACCCTTGGTGCAACCAAGGTTGAAGACATAGGTGACATTGGCGTGCGTCTGAACCTGCACGGAC
>JAPKDE010000206.1 GCA_028822675.1 Dehalococcoidia bacterium
CTTGAACGTCGATCACCAACACGTCACAGATGTCGCGGTATTCTCGGGCAACCTGCACACAGGATACCTCTTTGCCCAGCTCAGCCATTATTTTTCCGGCCGGGCCTTTCACTGCGTCCCCGCCAACGATTGGGCTGACACAGATCTTTTTCCCCGGAAATGCACGTATCTTTTGACGAATCGCTGGCAAGGCCAGTATCGGGCCCAGACTTAGGTATGGGTTGGACGGGCACATAACCAGCATCCCGGCACTGGCCAGGGCGTCTTGGAATCCGGGAGATGCGGTGGCCGTAGCGGCACCCAAGTAGCGTACTTGGGTGATTTTGGGTTCTGCTCTGCGACCGACGAAATAACGTTGCATGGGTAACTCACCTTCGTCGGTTATGAGAACGGTCTTCACAGGGTCGTCACTCATGGGCACTACTAGCTGGGTAACGCCCAAACTCCGATTTAGTTCATCGGTGACTTCAGAGAGGGTTTTGCCGTCGGCCAGTAATTGGGTTCGCCGGATGTGGGTTGCGAAGTCACGGTCGCCCAAGTTGAACCAAGTGTCTACGCCGAATTTCCCCAGCATCTCAAGGGCGGTAAAAGTGTCGCCAGCCACACCCCAGCCAGTCTCCTGATTGGAAAGACCGGAGAGCGTGTACATGATTGTGTCTAGGTCAGGTGATACGTGGAGACCATGAAAAGTGTCGTCGTCGCCGGTGTTAACACAAACGACCAATTGTCCGGGATCCAGTGACGACGCCAGGCCCAAGGCTAATTTTGCGCCGCCCACACCGCCGGCCAATGCCAATACGGCAGGCGGACTAGAAATTCCTGTCAGATTTACCATCCACGACCGAGCTGAAGGTTATTCGCGTTGGAAATAGATCCAGTTTGAGTCAAGGTGTGGCTATGCCTTGCTGCTCGATACTTGATTGGGATGTTCAAACCGATAATCTTCCAGTTTGACCAACCGTTTGTAGGAACCGAATATCTCTTCCACATTGTCACCGACCAAGTCCAGCGGATCAAGTTCTTGATCGGTGTCACTGAACACGCGGCGGGTCTTATAGGTCGTATAACGCTCGGCTGGGATCCTACCGGCCTCGCGGATCAGCTGACGGAATTCTGAAGGACGCATTAGCTGTCCGTGTTGCGCTCCGGCGGCGGTGGAGATGCTTTCGTTGATTAAAGTTCCGCCCAGATCGTTCACTCCGGCAGTCAACAGGAGTTGGGACATGCGTGGGCCTTCTTTCACCCATGATGCCTGAATGTTGGGTATCCAGTTGTTCAGCATGATACGGGCGATGGCATGCATCTTAATAACGTCGATACCGGTGGGACCAGGGCGAACGTTTTCGACCAGTCCCTTCATGAACATGGGAGCCTCGGTATGCACAAAGCTCAAAGGCACAAACTCGGTAATACCACCGGTTTGTTGCTGGATGCCGCGAATCAAGTCCATGTGTTTGGCGAGCTGGATCGGAGTCTCAAGATACCCAAACATCACAGTTGACGTGGTTGGGATACCCAACTCATGGGCTGTGGTTATGACCTCGGTCCATTTATCCACTGTGATGCGACCGGGGGAGATTTTGTCCCTTAAGTCCTGATCCAAAACCTCCGCAGAAGTACCAGGCAGACTGCCTACGCCGGCAGCTTTTAGCTCGGTTAGATATGACTTGATTGAGGTTTCAGAGCGAATCGACCCGTACAACACCTCTTCGGGAGAGAACCCATGGATGTGCATATCAGGAAGTTCTTTCTTAATTGCTTCACAGAGCCTGATATAGAGATCGCCTTCCATCTTGGGCGGCAACCCGGCCTGAACACAGACCTCTGTGGCACCGTAGTCCCAGGCTTCCTTGGCCCGCCGTACTATCTCTTCCGGAGGTAGAAGGTAACCCTCTTCTTCACGGAAATCACGACTGAAGGCGCAAAAGCCGCAGCCTTTGATGCAGACATTTGTGAAGTTGATGTTACGGTTGACCACGTAGGTGACAATGTCGCCCACGGTGCGTCGTCTTAGTTCGTCGGCAGTCGTTACCAGGGCGTGGTAATCCTGCCCTTCGGTGGCAAACAGCACCACCGCTTCTTCCGGGGTTATGTCTGCACCAGAGAGGGCACGGTCCAACACCGCTGCTGTCTCTGGTTTGACCGTCCCGATTATAGATTCCAGGTTTTTAATGCTGGATTCTTCCCCTGGGTTGTTTAACGATGGTCGCTGTTCAAAATTTGCTGGCATATCTCTGCATTCCCCCTTGAACATATCCCTCTGAATCAGCCAAGGCTGAGACTTTTTGATGGAGGGCCTCGGGTAGAAAATCTGTTGTGTTTAGAAAATACTCTGGGTAAACGGGAAGCCTGGGTTTCAATTCAAACCCCGCAGCTTCGGTTTTGTCTTTCAAGTCGGTCAGTGCTGGCCAAGGTGCCTCCGGGTTGACGAAGTCGATAGTCAACGGTGAAACGCCTCCCCAGTCATTGATCCCGGCATCCAAGTATATATGGTAATCGTTGGCGCTTAGGTTAGGTGGAACTTGGAGATTGGCATTTGGACCCAAAATAAGTCGGGCCACGGCCACCGTCCAGAGAAACTCTTCAGTTTCAGCGTCTGGAGCTTCCCCCATCGCAGTTAGCGGCTTGGCTCGGAAGTTTTGGATTATCACTTCCTGGACGTGACCGTGCTGTGCGTCGAGGGCGGCGATGGCCAACAGCGATTCGATTCTGTCACGGCGGGTCTCGCCTATGCCGATGAGGATACCAGTGGTGAATGGCACTCGCAACTGCCCAGCCATCTCAAGTGTGCGCAGTCGAACACGGGGACGCTTACTTGGAGCGAACTCGTGAGGGCCTCCCTCAGCGTAAAGAGCCTCGCTAGTGCTCTCCAGCATTATTCCCATGGAAGGGTTGAACGGCTGTAATGCGGCAATTTCACGGCGGGCCATGGTGCCCGGATTGGCGTGGGGCAGCATCTTGGTCTCATTTACGACCAGTTCGCTGACGTGGGTCAGGTACTCCAACGTAGTCTTAAAACCCCGGTGTTCCAGCCATTCTTTGGCCTCCGGATAACGCTGCTCCGGCCGTTCGCCAAGAGTGAATAACGCTTCTGTGCAGCCCATGGCAGCCCCGGCATTGGCCACATCAAGAACCTGTTCCGGGGTCATGTATAGGTCTTTTCCGGCTTGTTGTGGGTCTTTTCGGAAGGTGCAGTAGCCGCAGAAATCGCGGCACATATGGGTCAGAGGAATGAAGACCTTGGGCGAAAAAGTGACGACGGTGCCCTTGGACTGGTCGCGCATGAACGCGGCGGCGGCGCAGAGTTCCTGGATGGAATCCGATCCAGAATCCAGCAGCGAGAGGGCGTCGGCTTCAGTCAGCGCAGTGCCTGCCGTGGCTTTGGCAATCACTTCACCCAAAGGGATAGTGCTGTCTGGCAGTTGAGGTGCGTCGCCAGAGTGGACGAATGCCGTCAATTGAACTCCATCGATCCAACATCAGAATAGCGCGTGAACAGCCTGCTGCCTATGAATAAGTGCCAAACAATCAGAATGTGAGACTATTTTAAACTGTCGGAACTGAGCGAGCAATAAGGGATAGCAGCGGGAGAGGCAAAAAGTTATGCATATGGGTGGTCAGCTAGGCTATAAACCGTTCAAGCGACTCTGATCTGACGTATCAAGAGCGGCGAATGGCCGACCCAGATGTTCGTGGGCTCTCCGCGTGGCAACACGGCCCCTTGGAGTCCGCTCCAGGAAGCCCAACTGAAGCAGGAACGGTTCCCAGACATCCATGATGGTGTCCGCGTCTTCGTTCATCGATGCGGCCAGAGTTTCAAGGCCTACCGGGCCGCCGGAGAACTTATCAATTATGCTGGTTAGCAGACGGTGATCAGATCGGTCCAGACCTAGGGCGTCCACATTGAGTTGTTCTAAGGCTGCCTTAGCCACCGGGCCGTCCACCTTGTTATCGGCTTTGACCAGGGCGTAGTCGCGAGTCCGTTTCAGCAGACGGTTGGCCACCCTGGGAGTCCCTCTGGAGCGGGAAGCAATCAGGTCCAGCCCTTCGTTATCGGCTTCCATGTCCATGATTCGGGCAGAGCGGTCAACGATGACTTTCATATCGCTGGGCTCGTAGTAGTCGAGACGGCAGACCGAACCAAACCGGTCGCGTAGGGGCGCGCTGACCATTGAGAACCGAGTGGTCGCGCCAACCAGAGTGAAGGGGCTAATCCTGAGGTTCACGTTTCTTGCGGCCAAGCCCTTGCCAACCATCCACGACAGGAAGAAATCTTCCATTGCGGAATACAGGACTTCTTCAACCACCCGGTTTAGACGGTGCACTTCATCAATGAAGAGCACATCACCGGGTTGGAGGCTGGTGAGAATGGCGGCCATGTCACCGGCGCGCTCCACGGCAGGGCCAGAAGTAACACGAATGGCAACGCCCATCTCTGAGGCGATGATGTTGGCCAGAGTGGTTTTACCGAGTCCGGGCGGGCCGTAGATGATAACGTGGTCTAGGGCTTCTTCACGTATCTTTGCCGCCTGAATGGCAATGGAAAGGTTCTCATTCGTGTTGGCCTGGCCGACGAAATCATCCAGCGTCTTAGGACGC
>JAPKDE010000207.1 GCA_028822675.1 Dehalococcoidia bacterium
TTTGACGGCGGCGGCGCCTACGTCGATCCCACCACCTTTGCCGCGGCCATCGCTGCACGGACAACAAAGATAAAGATTGGCTTTGCCGTAGCTCAGATGGCTCTGCACCACCCGATCAGGTTCGCGGAGCAGATTGCGCTGGTGGACAACATCAGCAAGGGCCGAATGATCGTGGGAGTGGGCCGAGGCACTGCCTACAACTTCTACGAGTTTAGGGGCTTTGGCATCAACCCGGACGAAGCCCATGACATGCTCTTGGAAGTGGAAGATATCCTGGTCAAATCTTGGACCACCGAAAACTTCAAACACGAGGGTAAATTCTGGCAGATAGAATTGCCCATATTACGCCCTCAGGTTTACCAGAAGCCTCATCCGCCCATGATTCGCGCCTGCTCTGGTCTAGAATCGACTCTGGAGATGGCCCGAGAGGGGCGTCCGTTCATGATGAACGTGCAGAGTGATGAAGTAACCAAAGACCGGATGAACCAATACCGCGAGACCATGTCTGCGTCCGGGCACTCCGACGAGACAGTGGCCAAAAACGTGGAAGACTCATGGGTCTGGCGCAACATATTCGTGGCTGAGACTGATGCGGAAGCTGAGAAGCTTGGCGTGCCTTACTTCCAAGAGATGCGGGCCTACCTGCAGACCAACCGTGACCGCATGAACACCACTGAGGAGTTGAGTGCCCAGGCCTCTGGGGTAGTCGGCTCAGCCCGAAACTCTCTGGAACACGGAGTAATCTTCGGTTCTCCGGACACCGTCTCGGAGAGAATCCAGAAAGCTTACGAGACCGGAGTTGGCGGCGTCATCATTCACTTCCGCCTGGGTTCCATGCCGTACGAAGTCTCCGCCAACAGCCTGAAGCTGTTCGCGGAGAAAGTCGCACCTAATTTCAGAGACTAGACTTTAGTCTGTCTTGTTGAGTTGACTACTGGAGCTGACTTTTTTGGTTAAAGTTTGGGTTATGGCCCGTTTAGTTGGCCGACTACTTTTGGTCTAGGAACTCAACTTCAAACTTGAGGGTGGCGTTCGGGGGAATCACTCCGCCAGCGCCACCGGCACCATAGGCCAAATCTGGGGGGATGATCAGCTCCACCTTGCCGCCAATGTTCATGGTTGCGACGCCTTCGTCCCAGCCCTTGATGACCCGGCCCCCTCCCAGGGGAAACTCAAAGGGTGTGCCCCGGTCAACTGAGCTATCAAACTTGGTGCCGTCCAGCAGCCAGCCCGTGTAATGGACCACTGCCGTCTTACCCACTTCAGCCTTGTCGCCCGTGCCAACGACCAGCGTCTTAATCTGTAACCCGGAAGCCGTTGTGACTGTCTCTTCTGCCATGTTTACCTCTGTATCAGTATCAGAATTGGTACTTAAGTCGGAATCGGAGGAAGACCCGCACGCTACTCCAAGAGTCGCCAAGAACACCAGTATCAAAAGCCAGCGCATGAATCTTTGCCTCCGTGTTGTGTAATTCGCGGTCAAACGCGCCCAGAGATGGTAGCACAACGTTTAATCCCATGAAGCAACCTACCAATCTGGTGCGGACGTATCCGATGCAGGCAGATTAGCTTATGATAGGTACTTAGTTTGATAGACACTAAGACAGAATGGGGAGAAAAACATCAATGACCGATGACTTTAGACAGCGAGTAGAAGCTGCCAAGGGCAAGACAACGGCCGTAAGCGCCGTGGATAGCAAAAAACAGATTGACGACAAGCCTGAGGTATTACTGATTGAAACTCGACTCAAGGAAAATGTTCCTCTGAGTGAGCAAGTAGACAGCACAATCTTTATCTCTGTTGAAGAACTGGACGCTGCCGCAGAGGACCGCTCCAAGCTGGACCCCCGCCTGGCAGACCCAAACGTTCAGATTATCACAACTTGAAGACTTGGTAATAGGGCAGCCGTTGGCGCCCAAATACTTCAAGAAATGGGATTCAGCAACGTAACCTACATGGCAGACGGAATGGAAGGCTGGAAAGAAGCCGGCTTCCCAACCAAAGAATAGGTTTAAACCAAACTAATGTCCGGCCCCACCATGGGGCCGGCGAACTTAGGTGGTGATTTATGGCTGAGCGAGTCTGGGACAAGTTTCTTACGGACCAGGATAGGGCCCATGTAGCAATGGGAGGCCATACGCAGGTTGGGTTTGGCGAAAAACCGGCCCTACTGTTGATTGACCTCTACCGCTGGGTGTTTGGTGACAAACCTCAGCCAATCATGGAAGCAACCAAAGAATGGCCTTCCAGTTGCGGCCTGGCAGCCTGGGACGCAATACCCGCGCTCCAAACATTACTGGCAGCGGCAAGGAACGCCGGAATTCCGGTGGTTCACGCTACTGGTCGGGAAGATGACGGCCTGGCCGGCTGGAGCGTGGGACGCGAGATTTACGGCAACTCCGATCGAAGTCCGGAAGCCGTCGAACGCCGCAATCGCCGCTTTGACATAATTGACGAGGTAGCGCCGATCGACGGCGAGCCTGTTATTCGCAAAAGTTCCCCTAGCGCGTTTTGGGGCACCCCCCTCATGGGACACCTAAACGCCCTTGGTGTGGACACAATCATCGCCGTGGGTGAATCCACCAGTGGTTGCGTCCGAGCCAGTGTCTTGGACGGCTGCACCAGCCGATTCCGCATGGTTGTGGTCGAAGAAGGTGTGTTTGACCGGCATGAAGCCACCCACGCCATCAACCTCTTTGACATGAACCAGAAGTACGCAGACGTCTTACCTTTGGCAGATGTTCTGGAATATTTAGGTGAAGTGGGAGCAAAACGGGGCAACTAAACCCGGGGCCACGCCTACGGCCCTCACAGGCAGGTTGATTGGAAATTGTGCCTGTGTTAGATTAGCTGTAATAGTTTGTCCGGCATTTATTGGAGATTCGCATGGCTTATGTCACACCTCGCGACGGCGAGAACCCGGAGAGCCTGGTAAACCGATTCCGAGCTTCGGTACAGCATTCGGGAATATTGCGCGAACTTAAGGACCGCCGCTTCTTCCGCTCCAAGGCTCAAAAAGAGCGTTTGGCTGCGCAGCGGGCCGCGAGACGCCGTCGTCGCCAAAACCGACGCTAAGACAAGTTCATCAGTCCACATCCAGGCGTGTTTCATGCCTGAGTATGTACCGCTGGACACTGTCACAATCAGATGTCTTTACCAGGCGGCCATTTGAGCCGCCTGTTTTCCTGAAGGCCACAGTACGGCCTTTTTTCATTGGTGGCCAATCAAGCCTCAACGAACCTTCCCGCACCTTTAAATACCTTTTTGGGTGAGGACTTATTTAGGCGCGTTGACAGCTATATGTGCCGCTGTTAAATTGGATTAGTTGCCCTTAGCACTTACCCATTGGAACTGCCAAGGGTAGTCACATTCAGGAGTGTACCCGTGCCTCGATACGATTACCGCTGCGAAAGCTGCAAAGAAGAATTTGAATTGCGGCAGACCTTCGCTGAAGCTGGCAAAGGTACCTGTCCCCTATGCTCAGGCAAAGGCCAACGGGTATACCACGCAGTGCCGGTCATCTACAAAGGCAGCGGATTCTACACCACCGACTACGGACGACCCAAACCCCCGGTAGAGAGCAAGAGCGAGAGCTCTTCTTCCGACTCCAAGTCTTCCACAGACTCCAAGTCATCTACTGATTCAAAGTCAGACTCGGCATCCAACTCTAGCTCTAGCAGTGATAGCTCGGCCAAGCCATCTTCTGACTCCAGCAGCAGTAGCACTTCCTCCACTCCAGCCAGTTCCAGCTCGGCCAATTTTCTAGCCCAACTGCCCGAGGAGTTGTCCCGCGAGATGTTTCTGCGGCCTTTTCTTTATTGTCCCCACGTGCAGATAGTATCTCCATGGGATTTTTGCGCACAAAATTAAACCGGGAACGCCGGTAGACAGATAGCTAATGAGAGCGTTGATACAGAGGGTCACTGAGGCGTCGGTTACCGTCGACGATGAGACCATCCGGGCAATCGGTCCGGGCCTGGTGATATTGCTGGGTGTTTCCAAAGAAGACGACGAAGCTGATGCCAAATACCTAGTAGAGAAGATATCCAACCTGAGGATCTTCGCCGACGACGACAACCGATTCAATCTCTCGGCCTTGGACATCGACGCCGGGTTATTGGTTGTGAGCCAGTTCACCCTCTACGCTGACACCCGCAAGGGACGCCGGCCAGACTTCAACCAAGCAGCAAGCGCCGACGATGCCAAGCGTCTATACGAGCACACCGTGCAGTTGTTCCAGGAAACCGGACTGACCGTGGCCACAGGTAGGTTTCAGAAGCACATGCTGGTCTCGCTGCAAAATGACGGCCCGGTAACGTTGATGCTCGACAGTGCCGACCGGCAGAAACCTAGGCGCGGTTAATCTTCACGCATCCGTTTGTCCTGAGCCAATCCACGGATCACTTGGTTAATCAATTCTCTCCGCATCCGCTCATCCAAAGCCTGTTGAAGGATTGCTTAGGTGAGGCATGGCTCCCCGTTTCCGTTCGTCCTGAGCCTGCCGAAGGGTTGCTTAGGTGAGGCATGCCTGATGCGCAGCGGTGGTTCGACTGGTCCGATATATCGAGACTCTCGACCTCAGTCGGAGCTCACCA
>JAPKDE010000208.1 GCA_028822675.1 Dehalococcoidia bacterium
CTGCGTTGTCTAACACATTCTTGTGTGGTAACAAACCAAAATTTTGAAAAACCATCGCCATTTTAGATCGTCTAAATTCTCTAAGATCCCGAGCGTCGAAATCAGTTATATTATCGCCGTCTACACTAATCTCGCCTGACGTAACCTCGATCAATCCAATCAAGCAACGAACTAATGTAGATTTACCACTTCCAGATAAACCCATAACGACAAAGGTTTCTCCGGGATATACCTCGAAAGACACATCGCGAAGAGCTACTACTAAGCCTAATTCTTCTTGTATGTCAGCGCGGGTTTGGCTAATGTAAGGCTCCTCAAGAGCAGTTTGGGGCTTTTTACCAAATACTTTCCACAATGAATTTACAGATATTATTGGAGTGGTTCCGTATATTCTATCGTTATTCATTTGCTTCTCCGGCTGCGAGTTTCCCAAGTTAGGCCGGCATCTGTTGCGATGCCGTAACACCTTTTTTATAAATCTCTAATATTTGATTGCGCCACTGATCAAGGGACCAACTATAGTCATTAAGAGCCCAAATTGTGGCAGTGCTTTGTATCATGCCCAGAAAAGTGAAAGCAGCGGCGTCGACATTTAGGTTTTCATGAAATTCTCCTTCGCCTACACCTCGACGCATCACTTCCTTTATTGATTCTATGTACCGATCTAGCATTTCACGTATACGGTGTGACAGACCGATGCCTTCAAAGCTCATAGCGCCTGCTACGACAATGAAAGACACGCCCCTTGAGCCTTCTACGTCGGCTAGGTGGGCCTCCAAGATACATTCTAGAACTCGTAGGGCATTGGGTTCTGTTGTTTGCGCCGATGCAACGCATGCCAACAGGTCATGTTCCAAGTCGCTTATCAATTTTAGAAGAATCTGTTGTTTACTGGAGAAATGACGGTAGATGGCTGCTTCGCTAAAACCCACAGTTTCGGCGATTGCATCGATGGTTACCGCTTCCATTCCCTTATCGGTGATCAACCTTCGAGTGGCCTCTATGATTTGTTGTTTGCGTATGGTAGTGGTTTGACGTACCAAGACAACACCGCCAATTTAAGTAAGTGAACGAACGCTCACAAACTATAATCAATGGTTGAATATGTCAAATTAGCAGGCGTGATTCTTGTTATGAAGAGAGTCAGTCGGAGTAGACTGCGTTAAGAGCTGTAACCTGTAGTGGGCTAAGAGACCACCCGGAGGCTTCGCAATTTTCAATGGTCCGGTCCACACTATTACTCTTGGGAATCACGATGACATTAGCTTGAGAAAGGCACCAGTTGAGGGCTACTTGGGCTGGCGTTTTACCGACTTTCTGAGCTATCTGCCTTAGAACTGCGCCACCTTTGTCGGAACGATAGTTAGATTTTCCCGAAAGGGAGCCGTCAGCGAGGGGCGTGTAAGCAATGACAGTAATGTTGTTTTCTACGCAATAGGGAATCAGGTCGCGTTCGATTTCCCTTTGTTTGAGGTTATAGAGAACTTGGTTGGAGACCAACGGGTTCTTACTCATGACCTGTTGAGCTTCTCTCATTTCTGCGACGGAAAAATTGCTGACGCCGATGTAGCGAATCATGCCGCGTTCAACTAATTCCTCCATGGCCCCCATAGTCTCAGCTATAGGTACTGACCGGTTAGGCCAATGTATTTGGTAGAGGTCAATTACGTCTTGTTCCAACAGGCGTAGGCTTTTTTCAGCTGCTTTAAGCACTTCGTCGTAGCGGAGGTTGCTGCCCAAGACCTTGGTTGCGAGAAAGACCTTGTCGTGGTGGTCTTTGATGGCCACTCCAACTGCGTCTTCTGTCTTGTACATCTCGGCGGTGTCAATCAGATACGCCCCCAACTCTATACCTTTTCGCAGAGGTTCTGAACCGCCTAGGTACTTCCAGGTACCCAGTCCGATTTCAGGGACCATCTCGCCGGTACTGCCCAGTTCTCGATATCTCAAGTGAATGCCTTCGTGTTGAATAAGTGGCTGCTATGGTATACCAGATACCGTAGAGTGGTACCAATAACTTTTTGAGAATACGCCAGCGAGGTGCAGCCATGGAGTTCATAGATGTCCAGTCCCATTTTGAGACCAACCACCGGGGGGTTATAACAACCTTTCAAGCCAATGGAGCCGGGCATTCCAGCATTGTGGTCTGTGGGGCCTACCAGGGAAACGCCGCCTTCGTGATTGTACATGGTACATCGGCGAAGGCTCGAAACCTGCGAAGGGACCCTCGGTGTACTGTGTTGTCGGTAACTGAAAACTGGCGGACCTGTGCCGCGGTAGAAGGCCAGGCTACGCTCATGGATTACCGCAATACCGACCCGGAAAAAATGCGAGTTGAACTGCGGAAGGTCTTCCGGGCCTGTGGCGACAAAGACCACCCCGATTGGGAAGAATACGACCAAGCCATGGTCAAACAAGACGCAGTAATAGTCCTGGTCAAACCCGACCGCGTATACGGGAAGCTGCGCTAAGGGTTACACGAACGGCATCTTAGCATTTGATAGGATAACCAGTTCACCCCGTTGGTTGATGCCTTTGACGCGGACTTCTAGCAGCTTTTTGCCGCCTTCTTCGCTCTTGCCGGTTATCTCGCCTTGGAAGGTGACCGTGTCACCACCACGGAAGGGTGTGATGGCCCGCATGAGCAGGCTGCCGCCCGAGTAAAAACTGCTTACTGGGAAGGACATCTCCAGGTTCTGGTCGACGTAGGACATTGTGGCGGGGCCCGAGTTAGTTACGCCGGCAAAGATGTTCTGTTTTGCAAAATTCTCGTCGGTGTGGATATTGCTATCATTCTTGCGGCCGGCCAAGCGAAAATCGTTTTTCCGAATCATGATTTCTTCACTCTCGGTGATAGCTAACTTGGCTAAAATGTCGCCGATGGACGCTGCGTTGAATTCCAACAAGCCGGGGTGAGCAGCTTTTGAAATCTCCGGAGCTGAATTAAATTGAGAGCTGTCGCTTTTAACAGGTACAGTGCGTTGCCCTTTGGCGTACTCAAATATGCAGGTGTAATCGTACTCGGCAGCCTTTTCGCGCCGCTGGTTGATGGCTTCTACTCGGAAGGTGACAAACTTGCTGCCTCGGCGCTCGTACTTCTCCAGCACTTTTCGGCGTCCGGTGATTACGTCTCCAGGAACCACGGGCAGGAACCAGCGGGCTTCGCATTTGGCGAACGGGGTCTGCCTCCGAGCCGACTTGGAAACCTCAAAGGCAACAAACCCGTTGGCGGCAGCAATCTCTTCTCGCAGCAGTGGCGCGTAAGTCATTACCATGGTCGGCATGGCAACCAGGTCGCTGACGCCAGACTGGTAATAAGAATCAGGATTCAAGGCAAGACGGGCGTACTCAGCGATGTTCTTCGCAGTGATATGCACCGTCGTTTCATTGCCAACCTGCCCCGCTTCCACTGCGTCATAAGTCCAGAGTTTTTCCTGCTGATCCACCATGCTCGATTACGCTCCCGTCTAGCCTGAATATATGCGTCCATATTCTAACCCAAGACAGAAGCTTAGGTTGAGGAATATTTATTAGACGGTATCATTTTAGAGTCAGAAAAATCTTCCGAGGTTCGTTCGGCAAATCAGCAAAGATTTCCTAATCAATCAAAAACTATTCCTTGCTCGTACCAATGTGGTTCCGGAACCCTGAGACTCATGGGTTCGTTGTGTTCCGTGCTGCTTCTCTTCTTAATCTTCTAGTACCAATTTGTGCTTAATCTGTAAGTCCGGGAATATTCGGCAATCTCTTGTGGGTTCGTCAGGCTGAGCAAGTCCTCTCCTAACCAACCAGAAGGAGAGCCAGAGGCATCATGGCTAACGAAAAGGAATGTGCCGCCAGTGGACAGCACCCCGAACATTTTTCTTAGCAAACCGACCCGATGCACAGGAAACAGTGGGATATAGAAACAGATGATAAGGTCGAAGCACCGATTTGGTTCGTGTATTGAGGCGTACGCAACAGTGAAGTTAACACTCACAAGAATAATCGAATGCGGTTTGGCTCGCCAGCCGTTCCCGGCGAGCCAAACCGCATTTCCTCTCCCCCTAATCCACAGCCAATCTCGAGGGCGCGCCCTGCCTTAAGGTGCCCCATCTGTTCTCAGAGAGAATTGTCCGAATTGGAGTGACCGACTCCAATTTTGTCCCAAAATTCAAGAGAGCCAGTTGACATAATTCGCACCAGATAGCAGTTAGTAGGCGGACCTTCTATCACTGGTATTCAACATTGAACGCGATTAGCTGTTCTACAATCCCATGTAGTGGCCTACCCGTGCTATGTTAGGCACGATAAATGAGGAATAAATTGCGCGGTGTTACCCGCTGCGGAGGAACAATGAAAGTAGGATTTATTGGACTAGGTACCATGGGTGGGCATATGGCCTACAACGCCCTGAACGGCGGCAACGAGTTGGTTGTGCATGACATCAACCAAGCGGCGGCAACGCGTCATCTGGAAGCAGGCGCGACTTGGGCGGAGAGCCCGAAAGAAGTAGCAGAACAATCAGAGATCGTATTCACATCGCTGCCTGGCCCCACACAGGTGGAAGCAGTGGCTTTGGGCGAGTCGG
>JAPKDE010000209.1 GCA_028822675.1 Dehalococcoidia bacterium
AGTCAGACATTAAATTAAACAACGCATACATAAGTTCAACAGGTGCTACTCATTAAAAACGTAACCGAAGGGGTATTAGATATATGGCAGGCATAGAAAACTGGTTTTTGGACATAATTACAAACGTCTACGACGTCATGGGTTGGCCTGGTGTGGTCTTCCTCATGGGGATAGAAAGCGCGGCCATCCCCTTTCCCAGTGAATTGATCATGCCCTTGGCCGGTTGGCTGTTAATAGAAGCCAAAGGTGATTCAGCCTGGATGCTGTGGATGGCGGCCTTCTACGGTGCTCTGGGGAACCTGTTGGGATCCTGGGTGGCCTATTGGATAAGTTATAAAGGCGGACGCCCTCTATTAAAGAAGTACGGGAAATACGTGATGGTTACCCAGCACGAGGTGGATCAAGCTGAGGACTGGTTTAAGAAGTACGGCGAGCTGGCGGTATTTGCCTCACGTATGTTGCCGGTGGTGCGTACCTTTATCAGCGTCCCTGCCGGAATAGCGCGTATGAACTTCTGGAAGTTCAGCTTCTACACGTTCGTTGGGTCCTACCCTTGGAGTCTGGGGCTGGCCTACGGTGGTTTCAAGCTGGGGGAGAACTGGGAAGACATGAGGAGGGTGATGCGTCCCTTTGATTTTCCTATTGCCGGAATAATCATTGTGGTGGTGGCCTGGTTCATCTATCACCGCATCAAGACTATCAGGAATGAAGAACGGCAATAGCAGCACACATATTTTGTGGAGTATCCAGTCGTTATGGCCCATTTAACCGGCCCATTTAATAGAAAGTGTCGTTGACACGGTCATATCCGGACCATAAGCTGCCCAGTACAACCCGATTAGAAATTACGAAAAAAAGGCGGCGCGATATGCAGGCTCCCACACTACGGGACGTCTACCGAGCTAAGAAGACCATCGCCCCTCATATCCCGCGTACACCGTTACATTATTCTTCTGGACTCAGCGAGATGCTGGACTCAGAAGTGTACTTGAAACACGATGAGCACCTCCCCTTGGGCGCATTCAAGGGTCGCGGCGGGATCAATCTACTGGCCAATCTCAGCGATGAAGAAAAGGACCGCGGTCTGATTACTGCGTCCTCGGGTAACCATGGACAGTCGATGGCCAGTGCCTGCAAGTTGTTCGGCGTGAAAGCGATTATCGGCCTGCCTGTAGATGCCAATCCCAACAAGGTTGCAGCCATGCGTGCCCTGGGCGCTGAGCTTGTATTCCACGGCGCAGACTTCGATGCCGCCCGGTTGCACTGTGAGACGTTGGCGAAGGAGGAGGGGTACCGGTTCGTGCATCCAGTGAACGACCCGTTGCTCATTGCCGGTGTGGGCACTCAGGCCCTTGAGACGTTGGAAGACCTTCCCGACGTCCAGGTGCTGATGCTCCCGTTAGGTGGCGGCTCGGGGGTGTCCGGCGCCTGTATCGTCGCCAAGGGAATCGACCCTTCTATAGAAGTGCTGGCTGTGCAGTCGGAACAGGCACCCGCCGGCTATCTCTCCTGGAAGCAGGGTGAAATCGTCGAAGCGGAGATGAACACCTTCGCCGAGGGTGTTGCTACACGCTCAGGATATGAACTGGCCCAGTCGATCATCCGCGAGCTGCTGGACGATTTCTTATTGGTGAGCGACGAGGAAATTCACCGGGCCATCGGCACTTTGGTGGACAAGGCCCACACCCTGGCTGAGGGCGCTGGTGCCACTGCATTGGCTGGAGCAATAAGGTACTCGGAGAAGGTCAGAGGCAAAAAGGTAGCGATAACTGTGAGCGGTGGTAACATCACCGCCGACCAGCTCAGTAAGTCGTTGGAAGTCTACCGTAGTTAGAGTACCTGACTTTCTGGCAAGAATAAATGTAACGTTTAATGGGCCTGATGCCAAGACGGGGCCGTCCTTGAAGAGAAGGGCGGCCCCGTTATTTATGGACATATCCGCACTCATAAATAATTGATGTAGGATATTCACGGAGATATACTGAACATGGTGGAATCGATTAACAACCAGGCTGATTTTATTGGGGTTTGGTCGGTGCCACTCAGCCAATCGCCCGTGGACTTACTTGGGAATTCACCGTGGGCCACGTAGGCGTATATGGAGGGTCGGCAGTGTTCGATAACGTGTCTGAGCACCTGGACGAGGCCGTAAGGCTGGCAGAGCGGTGCCCGGAGAAATATCAGATCCCTTGCTTTGAAGCATTGATTCGCGTGCTGGCCCAGTCTGATTCATTGCCGACGCAGAACGGCGATGATTCTCATTCAATCAATGGGAACGGTTCCAACGGCGGCACCACCGGCATCTCCAGCGGCCCCTACAACAACCCTGCCTTTAATCCAGCCCCGAATAATGGTCAGCAGCAGTCCGGTGAACGCGGACCCATATTTATGAATCAGCACCAAATACCTGAGGCGTTCATCTCACGGGTCTATCATTTGGACGGCAACTCATATCGTATTATCGTCAAAGACCTGAAAGAAAAGACCAACTCCAAGAAGCAGGTAAAACTGGCTTTGTTGCTTGGTATCGGTGGTCTTCTCGCCAGTGGGTCACCAGTGTTCAGCAAGGAAAGACTTATAGAGGCGTGCCGCGAGTATGGTGCCTATGATGCACCCAACTTTGCATCCCACATGAAAAAGCAGCGGGACATGTTCATCGCCCAGGGGAACGATTGGTCGTTAACCGTGCCGGCCCAACAACGGGCGGCTGAAGCCATCAAAGAACTGGCAAACTGAGTCCCCAAGCCCCCGACAGGGGTTTGTACTCACTAGAAAGCTTTAAGACCCCTTAATTGGCATTACACGCAACGGTTTCTGGTTAAGCCTGCGGACGGCTGAAATAACGGGCTAACTCATCTCGACTGAACTGTGGTAGCTCTACCTCACCCGTCCGGCCAATGGATATCAGCCCTTCTTCCTTGGGCATCATTCGACCGATCTCCCAGCCGTCTATTCCCTTTTTTTCTAACCCAGAGAGTAAAGAGGGAACGTCTTCAGGTGAAAGTGTAATAATAAGTGCACCGGAAGCCAGCAGTCCCAAGGGGTCCAGGTCCAGCGCTTGGCAGACCTCTGCAGTCGGCGGGAGTATCGGAACGCTACCTTCTTCGATGGCTAGACCAAGACCCGACGCTGTAGCAACCTCCCTTAACCCGGTAATCAGACCGCCTTCGGTGACATCGTGCATCGAATGTACTTGTGCAACAGTGCAAGCCGTACTCGCATCAGTAAGTACACTTATACTAGGTGAATCAAGTAAATTAGTACATTGTGTAATAGTGTCATTACTTACGCCCGCGTCGCGAAGCTCCTGTGCCCGTTCCAAGGCTAAAAGCGCTGTGCCTTCGATTGCGAGGCCTTTAGTGACAATAATGCTGTCACCCTCCTGTGCGCCGCCCGTTCTGACCAGACGTTCTCTCGTGACCTCGCCCAGCATGGTCCCGGAGACAATCGGACGGTCAATACCGTAAGTAACCTCGCTGTGTCCGCCGATCAGCGCCACATCAATCGAGTTGCAGGCGTCCAATACCTGGTTGAACAATTCTTCCGCCTGGTCCTCCGTGAACTGTTCCGGGACCAGCAGCGTGGCTAAGAACCAGCGGGGAGTGCCCCCAGTGCAGGCAATGTCGTTGGCGTTGACCTGGACTGCGTACCAGCCGATGCGGTCGGTGGCAAAGGTTATGGGGTCGCTCTTGGCCACCAGCAGGGTATCGCCCAAGTCCAAGACCGCAGCGTCCTCGCCCAAGCCAGGGCCCAAGAGGACCCTGGGGTCGGTGACTCCTTTTTTTTGCAGTAGCTTCTCTAGTAATGAGGGTGGGAACTTTCCAATGTCCACTTGAACTCCTGAGCGGCCTACCTGCCGGGTTTTATTATTCCAGGTTCTTATTCTCAGCCCAGTCTCTGCACCAAGAATGCGAGGGTATAATAGTCCAAATTGATAAGACCTTTCCAGACCAACACCAACCCAAATACGCACCCGGAGCGTAGACCCCACAGAACAGTACTATTAAAGCGACAAAATGCGCGTCCTTAATGCGAGTGACGGGGGCGGCAGATGCACTAAAAATCACGCCTGTGCGTTGACACTGAAACAGAGCTTGTGATAAAAATAACAAAGTAATTCCCTGCTTAGAATTACCTTTTTAAACTGGATAATATGGAGTCTGAATAGATGAAAAAACCACTAGTGATTCTCGTTGCAATGATGAGCGCGGTAATGCTCTTAGCCATTGCCTGCGGTAGCGACGAAGCGGATCCCAATGCCACCTCCACTCCGGCGCCGCCCGCCACGGTACCAGCGGAAGACCGAGCTGCTGAGCCCACGGCCGCCCCGACTTCAGTCCCAGCCACCAAAGCCCCGGCACCCGTCGGCGGCGGCGATGCTACCACGTTGGACATCGATGTTAACGGCGACGCCCTGCAGTTCAGCCTTTCAGATATGTCTGCAACAGCCGGCACCGAGGTTATGGTGAACTTCACCAACTCCTCTGGCGTCAACTCCCATAACTGGGCGTTGGTTGAGAATGGCACCAAGGACGCTGTGGCCGCTGACGGC
>JAPKDE010000210.1 GCA_028822675.1 Dehalococcoidia bacterium
GTGTCCCAATGAAGCGGAAGACCATTTACCAGCTGGAAAAAGAATTACAAAATATAAAAATTCCAACATTGGTGATGATTGGAGATGAAGATGTCCCTTGCGTGGATCCTGCCATTTTCATGAAGCGAAATATTCCGGGCGCCGGTCTGGCTGTGTTCCCGCAGGCAGGGCATACCATAAACCTAGAGGAACCAGATCTCTATAACCGGACCGTGTCTAAATTCCTAATAGCAGTGGAAACTGGGAAGTGGGTGATGCGTTAGGAGATTCCTGTATTGGGGATTGGTGCTGGTGGACTGCGGAAATACCCTTTAATCTTCTTTAACAAGTAGATTGGGCGGCTTTATATTCTGCAACCCTGATTTCTACAGTTACCTCTATTCCCCGTTCTTGCGCAACTCAAGCCTCTACCGTCGCTAAAATACCGGCGCTTGATCAACCAACCATCAGCTCCATAATCACGGCGACTAAAGTAATCAAGATCAGTTTCATAGCGTGACCTCTATTTAATCCGTTTTCTTGTCTTGCTGGGGCAAAATCACGTGCGCTTATTTGTCGTGGACGGTTTATATGCACATTGGCGCTTCAATATTTACCACCCATATATCCCTGCCCACGTACTGTGTATCCAGACGGAGAATCTGCCCCAATTCGATAGATTCGAGATATGCTTTCCCGCATAAATGGTTTTGTCCGGTTGCGTGTGCTAGAACTAGTCCGCTAACCGTTTCCTCATCGAGCAATGGCACGTTCGGCGTCGATAGAGGCGTTGGGGCAGTAGTCGCTGGCGGCCGCAGTACAAGCCAACGACATCAGCACCACGATGGACAGTAGTGAGTGCACGATAAGCGCTAGTGATACGAAAAATAGGTAGCGCGTGGCGGTAGTCTACACATTTAGTTAACTTTGCAGACTACCGCCCACACCCCTATGACTCTTAAACGCAAACTTGGACTAATCTTCGACCTCATGGGGCTGGCCCAACTAACTATTCCGGCTGCGTTTGGGCCAGACTGGCTTTATTACTGTGGTGTCGGCTAGTTGATGCTTTATCTCGTTTTGGCAATACTCGCCTTTGTATTAGTCTTGTTACTCGTCAACCATGGTTGACCTGTCTCCCACGGGAGACGACCTAGTCATCGAACCCTGATATTCCCAAAATATCTGTCCATAGTTTCAGGCTAAGTTCGGTGTTGCCTTAAAAGGATTCGATATCCTAAGGCCAGCACTGCAGCCAGACCAGGTGAGCATACCCCTGCCTTTTAAGTACCCCGCTCCCGTGGGGTACCGCTGGAACAAGAACTTCTTCGGCTGGTGAACTACATATCGGACTCAGATACATTCAACGCTTGGTTGGACTGGGCCATGAACTAAACCAACCAGGCTGAGACCTCACGGCGTGACAGGTGACGATAGTTTTGGGACGTGTTTCCCAATGCGGAAATGATGCAGGCTATGAAAGTAACGGCACGGCCCGCTAGCATACCGAAGCTGGCTTTCGGGGAAGTGTTCCGGTTTCGAGATCTGGGCTACGGGTGCCGTAGGATAGTCGGGTCGCCCGAAGAGGCTGAGGTATTCACCACTAGGTCCAGCGTCTCCACGTTGCTAAACGGCCAACCTCCGTATGCCAATCTTGATTGGTGTACCTCGTAATCGAGAACTACCCAGTACTACCCTGTTACTGCGAGGTTGTCGGCAAAATATCGGCAATAGTTACGCAATTCTATTAGCCAGTTTTGGTCCAGAGGTAGTTGGGGGCGGCAGGTCTGTTACTCCTCTGAGGTATCCGGGGCAACCTTTCCATTTTTTCACTCAAACACGGCTGTCGTTTGGCCTGGTCTAAGCCCATATTTATCGCGTCATGATATCGCCAGAGTACTAAGAAGTTACCTCATTGCCTATTTACGCTGCGCAATGCCCTGGAATCATGGTAGTCCCAGAAACCGTTTGGCGTTTCCGTTGGCAATCGCCTCCGCGGTCGCTTGAGTCAATTGGCCGAAGACAGAACGGTAATAGGCTACTACTTCGCCGATCATGTCATGCCTGTCCTGATTTCCCACGTCGATGCCGAATAAGAAACGATCAGGAAATTCTTCAAACAGGGTCCGCCACTCTTCCTTGATCGTGCCGTCTCCGTGAGTTAACGACTGCTCGTCTATCGGAATCCCTCTATCATAAATTGGGTTGCGGGTCGAAATATCCGCGTATAAGTTGGGGTGCCGTCCCATCATCCCCCGAATGAGAGACGCTGGGCCGTCGCCCATATGACCCCAAATGATATTAGTATTGTGGTTGTGCTCTAAAGCGCGCTCCAGTTCATCGCTGAACTCATGATCGACGTGCACGTTCACTGGAATGTCGTAGCGCGCGGCCAGGTCATAGATTTGAAGGACGACGGGCCCATCCGCGGGATTCTGATCACCTCCAGTTGGAGAGTTGCTGAATCGCCGATGTCTCAATGAAATCTCACCAATGCCACGCATTACGCCGGTTTTGAGCTCCCTTACTAATGAACTAAGAGTGGCATCGTTTAATACTAACTCCTTGGTGGAGGAGTTCCTCCGAATTGGGGAGAACGGGAACACGAAGTCTGGATTTTCGCGCTGTAGGGTTCGCAGGGTAGTGAAACTACCAAACAACATAACTGCGACTACACCATTATCCGACATCCGAGTTATAAGCTCCTGGGGGGAGATGCCTTTATCCACGTGCGAGTGGGCATCAATGAGAGGAACCGTCTCCGCCGAATAAACGGGAGTCGGCGTAGGTGTTGCGGTTGGCGTAGTGGCCGGTGTAGGCGTAGATGTGAACGTCGGATCAGGCGTCGCGGTTGGGGCCTGGGTAGCTGTTGGCATGGGCAGCGGCACGGATGTGGCTGTAGGAAGTGGAACATTCGTTTGATGAACCTTACCAGTGGATTGAGCCGCGCTTGGTTTCCCATTCCCCGCCGGTTCGCCGGTTGTGTGAATACTGGGAGTAGGTTCACCCGGTGAAGGAGAAGCACTAGAACAAGCAAGTACAAAGATTACCATTAGTATCGCTAGAACTACTGATAGCCTCATTCCGTATACTCCGTATACTCCGTAACTACCTTCCCGTCATTATCGACCACGACACTACCACTTTCCTCAAGCTGCCTGGCGTTCTCCACCAGCAACCGCAATGTATCATCAGACAAATGCTCTAGCGGCCTGCTGGAGACATTATGGGCTACATCCAACTGCTGTATCGACCTGCCGAAGCCATGGTCTAGCAGCATCTCGATAGCCTTTAGCTGGTCTGCTGGCCGCATTTGCTGGTCCTTACGTGGCCTAGAACCTTATTGCACCGGTACGTTTAGCATGACACCCTTGGTGATAGACACTAGGGCATCGACTAACTCCTTGCCACTATTCAGTGTTCTCAAGTACCTAGCCTGCTAGGTCTCTAGTTCCTTTGGGCCTACCGATAGGGTTACCGCTTTGGCCTGGCTGCCAGGGACTTAGGTTGTGAAGAGGGTTGTTAGCAGTGGCCATGGTTTGTATCTGATGACTATCGTTCTAGTAAAGAATCAAGGCTACTGGTTGGCTTCAATAGAGTCTCTGTTATAACAACAGAATTATATGACGGAAAGCGCCATGCGAGCACCCCACCGTCACCAGTACTCACCTCATGCCGCTTCCCGATGGGGGTTTCCCAGAAACGAGAAAAACCCACTGAAATGAATGGGCATTTATAAGACTCTAGCCCTGATAAAAACGTCAAAATTACATATGGGTTACGAGCCTGTCGGATATTCGAATTTTTTGGGAGCGTGCCGTGCCTGCAATTAAGGGTTTGTCGTCGGTTCTTGTATTGTTTTCGACCGCTTGACGACTTATTGTCCACACAACTCCCCGATGCCACGGTCCTTCGGGTGGCTTCAAAATGAATATTTTGCTCCTCAATACGCCATTTGTAGTGAGTTAACGACCTGGGGCCCGGCAGAGGAAAGGCGATATAACCTAACCAAGTCATCTACCCGAATGGCGTAGCGGTGGCATCCGATGGCAGCGTCTACGTTTCAACCTATAGCGTCGACTGCATGTAGAAATTCACCTCCAAAGGCGTGTTTGTTAGCAAATAGGGCACATTAGCGAATGGGGCACATTTGGCTCATGCGACTGGGAGTTAGACTCCCCGCTTGGTTTAGCAGTGGCACCCGACGACAGCGTCTACGTTTCAGATGCAGGCAACCACCGCATTCAGGATTTCTCGCCGGTCTCCTAGTTGCATATGCCTTAAGAACAAGACAACCAGATATAGCGCGGAGAACCTGGCGGTATAAGCCGCAGATTAGAAACTGCCAAGCGTGGTAGTGGAGCAGCACGTTTCGTAAGAGGTCTTGCCAACACTCGAATAGATTCTGATTTGCCAAGTACTGTCTCCAACGGCGGTACGTATGAGCTTGCACTCGAATGAGGAGTGAGGGGGACTGGCAAGAGGAGCTCTGCTCCCCAACTCGCGTCGCAGTAGGGGGGCAGACGACAGCGTTTATGTTGGAGATTTTTGGAACCACCGTATCCGGAAATTC
>JAPKDE010000023.1 GCA_028822675.1 Dehalococcoidia bacterium
AACCGCAGGCCGTGGCCAGCGCCATGCGAGAGCGGATCAATTTTGATACCCGCCGTGTTGACCTGCCAGATTTCCCACTGTCCGAACAAGAAATTTCCAACCTAGACCGGGTGATGCTGATCGGTTGCGGCACCAGCTTGAACGCTGCCCAAGTGGGCCGTCATCTGGTGGAACGCTACAGTGGCCTGCCGGCGGAGGCAGAGAGCGCATCCGAGTTCCGCTACCGGGACCCCTTTATTGGCCCCAACACGCTGGTGGTATCCATTGGCCAGTCCGGTGAGACCGCCGACACGGTCGCGGCCATGCAGATGGTCAAGGACAGGGGCGGGAGATTGATCACCATCTGCAACTCTGAGGGCAGCCAGGCGTCACGCATCGCGGACGGCTCCCTCTACATGCGCTCTGGCATAGAGATTGGCGTGGCCAGCACCAAGACCTTTGTGGCCTCCCTGACAATCTTGAACCTGCTGGCGATCTACTTGGGCCAGTCTCGAGGGGCTTTGGAACCGGCCAAGTTCCAGGAACTGGTGGACGGCTTGGCCCAACTGCCAAGGCTCATGGGTGAACTGATAACAGACAGTTCTGTCTACCAGCAGATGGCCAAGGAGTACGCAAACTTCGACAATTTCTTGTTCTTGGGCCGGGGTATGAATTCGGCGATTGCCTCTGAAGGGGCGCTCAAGCTCAAAGAGATCAGCTACATCCACGCCGAAGGTTATCCCGCGGGAGAGATGAAGCACGGGCCCATCGCCCTGATCGACAGCGCCATGGCCATCGTTGCGTTGGCACCAAAAGATGCCCTCTACGATAAAGTTGCGAACAACATCAAAGAGGTAAAGGCCAGGGACGGCCAGGTGTTGGCCGTGCTGACTGAGGGCGACAACCAATTGGCCGCCGACGTTGACCACGCCTTGTATATACCCGAGGCCCCGGAGCACATCATTCCCCTGCTCGCCACTGTGCCGCTTCAAATGCTGGCCTACCATATTGCCCTACTTCGGGAACGGGATGTGGACCAACCACGTAACCTGGCCAAGTCGGTGACCGTAGAATAATTTCGCGGTTTCCAGCGGCCAGTAGAGACTGAATCCAAGCCTGCATCAGTCGTTCCTCTTTCCTGGCCTAGTCACGACTGGGCTTGTTGGCGATTCTATCTTAGGGTAGAGTTTAATTCGCAGCCTGAGCTTGCACTGTTTACCCACGGCTAAGATGGTGCCAACGGCGATACACGCTCTCCCAAAAGAATTTAGCCGAAGAATTTACCTGAAAGAATTTAGATGACTACAGTCCGCGTCAAAGCACCAGCCACAACCGCAAATATGGGTCCCGGATACGATTGTCTGGGGATGGCCCTAGACGTTTGGAACACTCTGGAAGTGGAGGTTCTGGACGGCGGCGAACCTGTGGTTGAGATCACCGGCGAAGGTGAAGGCGAACTTGGGACCGGACGCGACAATCTGGTCTACCGGTCCATGGCATTCCTGTTTGATGATGCCGGTGAGGAAATGCCCTCTGTCCGCCTCAAATGTGACAACACGATTCCATTGGCCCGTGGCCTGGGTAGTAGCGCAGCAGCCATCGCCAGTGGGTTGGTAGCAGCCAACGCGCTCTGCTCTGAAGACTACACGGCCAAAGACCTGTTGGAGATGGCCGCGACCATTGAAGGCCACCCGGATAACGTTGCCGCTGCGGTCTTGGGTGGCATGCAGCTGGTCATCTCCGACCAGACTGAAGAAGGCCAACGTCTCTTCACTGTACCGGTGAACGTGCCTTCAGACCTGCACGCCGTGATTTTTGTACCCGACGTTAGAATCTCCACAGAAGACGCACGGGCTGTTCTTCCTGAAACCGTAACCATGGCCGACGCAGTGCATAACATGGCCCGCGTTGGGCTTCTGGTGGCTAGTATGGCCACTAATCACCCTGAGTTCCTGAACATCGCCACACAAGACCGGCTGCACCAACGCTACAGGCACCCATTGTTCACGCCGATGAAGGTGATCTTCAAAGCTGCCTTGGATGCTGGCGCATTAGGCGTTTTCCTTTCCGGTAGCGGTTCCACGGTGCTGGCATTGACCAAAGGCCGAGAGATGACCGTGGCCTATGAGATGGCGGAAGCGGCCCGGCAAGCCAGCACTGAGGGTATAGTCAGCGTCACCCAGCCCACAGTTCGCGGCGCGCATCTAGTAGAAGCCTAGCCGTGTTCCTAGTAGTTCATAAATACAGCGGCTCATCTGGGGGCAACGCCCAATTGACCGAAGCCTAGTCATGCCTTTAGTAGTCCATAAATACGGCGGGTCATCTATGGCTAACGCTGAGAAAATTCAGGGCGTTGCCAAACGCATTGCAGATGTCAGCCAAAAAGGCATCGGCGTTGTGGCGGTGGTTTCGGCCATGGGTGACTCCACCGACGACCTGATTGAACTGGCCCACTCGGTCTCAGACAAACCTCATCCAAGGGAGATGGACCTACTGCTGTCCACTGGCGAGTTGGTGTCCTGCACTCTGCTGACCATGGCCTTGGCTGATTTGGGCTTGGAAGCAGTCAGCCTAACTGGCTCCCAGGCGGGGATTCATACCGACACCAGCCACGGCCGGGCGTTGATACATAGAGTGGACACGGAGCGGATGCAGAAGGAACTGGAAGAAGGTCGCGTAGTTGTGGTGGCGGGCTTCCAGGGAATCAACGAGGACAATGACGTCACAACTCTGGGACGCGGCGGCTCCGACACCACGGCGGTGGCGTTGGCGGCGGCCCTGGGCGCAGACCGGTGTGAGATTTACACGGACGTTGATGGCATCTATACCGCCGACCCGAGGATAGTCCCCGAAGCCCGAAAGCTGACTGAGATCGATTACGACGAGATGCTAGAGTTGGCCAATTACGGGGCCAAGATGCACCCAAGGTCCATAGAACTGGGCGCTGTTTACAAGGTCCCAATCTACGTGGCTTCCAGCTTTAACCAGACCCCGGGTACTCTCATTCACGGCATACCTTACAGCGCCAATGCCAACGAGGTTCAAATGGAAAATAGAATCAAAGCAACGGGGATTGCCTGCACCACCAACGTGGCCAAAATCACCGTGCGTAGCGTTCCCGACCAGCCCGGCGTGGCGGCAGCCTTGTTTGAACCCTTGGCCCAGTCTGGGATCAGCGTGGACACAATTGTCCAGAACACCAGTGAAGACCGGACCACGGACATCAGCTTTACCGTCAGCGGCACCGATCTGCCTGCCGCCATCGCCAAAGTAGAAGAACTATCCAAGGAGCTGGGCGCCGGTGATTTAATCAGCGAGGCTGGCCTAGCGGCTGTGAGTGTGGTTGGTTCTGGTATGCAGCACACCCCCGGTTATGCGTCGCGTATGTTCCGTGTGCTGGCTGACGGCAACGTGAACATAGACATGATCACAACCTCTGAGATACGCATCTCCTGCATCATCAGGGAAGAACAGGCACAGGAAGCAGTCAGGCTGCTGCACCGGGGATTCCAACTTGATGAACCAGACCCGGTGGACTAAATCCGCTATTTTGGCCTCGTAGTCTTTATTGATGCGGCCCTCGTACAACGCGATTCGGCTCTAAAACACAGGGAGTAAGTACTTGCCCGAGCCATTTCTATCAGTTGTGATTCCGGCGTACAACGAAGAACCTCGGATCGCAGAAACCTTGGCGAAAGTGACCGAATACCTTGCGGCCCAGGATTACAAGTGGGAAGTTGTGGTGGCCGATGACGGCAGTACGGATCATACCGCCCAGTTGGTTGGCCAGGTCATCGTAGAACACCCCAACGTCCGCATCTTGCGTTTGCGCCACGGCGGCAAGGGCTGGGCGGTTAAGAACGGCATGCTGGCTGCAGAAGGCCAATACCGATTACTCTGTGACGCCGATCTATCCGTTCCCATCCAGCAGGTAGAGCGTCTATTGCCTCCCACCGGGCCAGACTCGGATATTGTATTGGGCTCCAGAGAGGCCCCCGGTGCCTCACGGTACGATGAACCCGCCCGCCGGCATTTCATGGGGCGTCTGTTCAACCTGTTTGTCAGCCGCCTGGCAGTGCCCGGCTTTGCGGATACCCAGTGCGGATTTAAATGCTTTCGGGGTGAGGCTGCGCAGGTCCTTTTCCCTCGGCTGACCATCGACGGGTTTGCCTTCGACGTGGAACTGTTACATCTGGCCCGCAAACTTGGGCGCAGTTTTTCTGAAGTGGGTGTGGACTGGTATTACCGGTCTCAAAGCAAGGTGCGCCCGGTCCAGGACTCACTGACCATGACCGTGGATTTGGTGAAAATTAGATGGCGGCACCGCAACACCCAGTAGCCGCCCTTCGTTTTCTCAAGCGCCTCCCTCTCTTGGATTTTTTATTGACTGATTTCTGACCCATCAATGGGCTGCGCATGCCCCTTTGGCATCGGTGGCATGTCCTTTTGGTATCAATGGATAGAAGACACCAGATACAAGCCGGTTCAAATTAACATATTCATGCTCTTTTTAGGCTTGACCTTTGGCAAAGCGATGCTGTAAAAACTAGATAGACCCTAGGCATGAAACGAGCCTCGGAAAACCACTGAGTAACCACCGAGCAACCCGTTAATAATAGGGTCAAGCAGACAGTATCACTATCAATAATATTAACAAGCTTGTTGGGGTTAGCCCGACCGCGTAATGGCCGTTTATTTTGGGCATAATCACGGAGAAGCAACACCAAACAGGATATGGAATGGATTCTGAAGTATTAAGTACACGGGGCAGCTTAAAATTGAAGCGGGATCTCAGTCACGAAGCCGTGAATCTTGCCGTAACCGGCGAGTGGGAACGGGCCACTGAGGTCAACAAAGCAATTCTAGAATTGTTTCCCACCGACGTTGAGGCAATGAACCGCTTGGTGAAAGCGCTGATTGAGATGGGTTCCTACGTGGACGCACAGGCTGCGTTGAACCAAGTCTGCGAGGTTGCCCCGTACAACAGCATAGCCAAGAAGAACCGCGTCAGGCTTGATCGGTTGACCGCCAACCCAGAATTGGCGAACCCTGAGTCTTCCAAACAGGCCAGAAAGACGGTTGGCGCATCGCAGACGTTGCCATCGCAGACGTTTATACAAGAGAGCGGCAAATCTGCGACGACCGTGATTCGTAATTCAAATGGAAAAAGAACAACGGCCCACCTCGCCCCTAGTGACCCTGTGGCGCTATCACGTGAAAAGAACACAGTGATGGTTAAAACGTTGGATGGACAGCAATTGGGTCAGTTGGAGCCCAAGATGGGCAATAGGCTGGCCCGGCTGATGGACGGAGGCAACAAGTACAGTGCAGTGGTGGTGTCTGTGAGCGATGATGGTGTCTCCATCATGATTAGGGAGACCTTCAAACACTCCAGCCTGCAGAACATGGGCTCATTCCCGTCTCAGTCTGCTTCGAATTCAAATGGGGCTAGCCGGATGTTGAATAATAAACCGGCCCTGTCAGTGCAGGAAGAAGACGACGATGATGAAGATGTGTTGGAATCGAGCTGGTCTGAGGACGAATAACACCCGGTAGTAATAGTATCTGCCCGGCCAAACCATACTGACAGCGGAGCCGGGTTACATGATCTATGAGCTACTACTTTGGCGCTATGCCCGACCTAGGGCAAAGCCCAAGTGGCAATGGACCCATTCTCGTCCCCCAACACTTCTGCTGCAATGACCTGTTCATTGCCTTGATCATCGGTTGCCGTCACCGTGTAGACGTCTCTGACTGAAATCAAGGCCGTGGGCCAGCTATACCGGTCTTCAGCGAAGGTTCCACCGTCAAAGTCGACCAATAGGTCGCTCCTGTAATTTCCTCTGGTGAGTGACGCGGTGGTCTCAAAAATAAGGGATTGCGACTCTCCGGGAGACAACACAATTGCTTCATCAAATTTCCAGGTCACCCGTTGGCGGTCAACCTGGCTCTCATGATGCAGGTTATGCGGAATCTCAGTGATGTCACCGTTAGGGCTGGTGGACACGTAAGAGAACCCTGTGGGCAACAGGTCTTTGTATTCCTTGATGGAGAAAGCAGTAGAACCAATATTCTCCGACGTAATGTTGAAGTCTATGTCAAAGGTGTATACGTAGTCGCCGGAAAGGGTGTTGGTTGAAACCAGTACCGCTGTATCCACCGTCTTGCTGACTGATACTGCGTCACCGGAGCACAGGCCTGCTTGATCACCTATTTGCACGATTGCGGTTTTGCCGCTGGTGGTTTTGGTTCCACCGGGATCAACATGGACACTATTGCAGTAGGTCCCATTTTGCACGCTGGTAATGGCCGTGAAGGTCAGGGTGGCAACACCGCCGGAGGGAAGGGTAGTCCCCGATGGCATGTGCCAGTCAAAATCCGTTTCGCCCTCGTCCGGGCATTCATCATGGAAAGGGACGATGACCTGGGATTCGACACCCGGAAGCGACAGTATGTTGTCCGGGCCGTTACAGTCGTAAGAGAAACCGGGCGGTAGGCTTTCTTTTATCTTGGTCAACCCAGTGTTGGAGTCATCTCGGTTCACTACTTTGATGGTGTATAACACGGATTCGCCGGGCTCGGGGTTTGAGTTGGACACAGTTTTGGTCGTTTGCAAGCTTCGGTTTCCGTAAGCGGAGAGGGGCGGAATAAAGCCAACTAGCTCGTCTGAATAATCGCCATCAATGTCTCCGCCAAATCCACCGGCATCGGGGTCAGTTGAGTTTGTAGGCAGAATGGATTGTTGGGCCACTGTGATGGTGATATCTCTGCCACAAGGGTCAACAATCTCTGTAGACGTTGCGCCAGAGGGATCGTTGGGGTCAACGTTAGCCGATACCCAATTCAACCAACGGGAGTTGTCTGACAACAGATAATCCAGGTAATCCTGGGTGCCCAGGCCGCAGTATTGGCTGTGGGTGATATCTGTTTTTACCCTGGAATCGATGCTGGTGTTCTGCGCCAAATCAAGGGAGCCAGTGATCAGCGGAACAGAGAAGAGCATGAATCCCAATGAAGTTAGGATGGAGATTCCGCCCCGTTGGTCCATTCCCTTTAATCTGGCAGTAATTGCCCGCAACAACTTAAACATCAAGAACCTGACCGCAGAGACTCTAGGATGAGTATGCTCTGCCCATCTCTGTAACGGTGACAACAACCTTTTCAATGACGCCGTCAAGTCCGTCGTCTGCCACGTAAGTCTGTGCCGCTGCACGAACGTCGAATCCGGTAGGGATGTCTATGTTCAGAATGGTGTCGTCGGCTATTGAGGCGTAAGTGCCGGGAGGATTTACGTAGGTGAAAGAGGTTACATATTCCATTTGATTGCGGGCCAAGTTCTCTGCAATCGCGCTGGTATTTACTACGTCGCTGGATTTGTGAGCGGCGCCCACACCCAACAACACTGCCGTTCCCACAGAGGAGAACATAGCAAGGGCGATAACCGTTTCCATCAAAGTGATTCCCAGCGAGTTTGAGAAGGCGGACCGGATTCGGTCTGTCAACTTTCTGGCCCGGTTATTGATGTGTGTGATGTAACGGTTCATCTGTTTCATTTGATTTTGTTAATTTGGCTTTGACCGGTGCCCGGTCAGTATTGGGTTTGTCTTTATTAAAAAACGCCGAGGAATGACTAGGTCTAACCCTTCACCACCCCTCGGCGCACATTGCCTTTTACCCTGTATTTAGCTGATTAGGTTGGACAAGCGCCAGAAACTGCAGCCACCTTAGTGAGTATCCTGCCGGTGGTAGCCCACGTATAACAGTAGGTGGTGGTGGAATCGCGTACATAAACCGATAGGTTCTGAGAGCCTGCACCAGCGTCAAAATCGAAGCTGTCTGTGATGAAAGCTGCGGTGGCCACAGCGGTAACCGTGGTCAGGGCTTGGTCAGCCATCATCGTGTCAATTGCGGACTGAATCGCGTCCCACTCTGCGGAAGCGGCACCGGTGTCGCCTCGGCCAGCGCCACGATAATTCCCACAACAACCAGCAGTTCAATCGAAGTGAATCCCTTTTCACCCTTTGAACCTCTACCAAGGGCTTTCTTCAACATGTTTCGCATTGTGTTGCTCCTAGCCGGGACCCTTGCCTGGGGTCAACTAATTTGTGTATTGACCTAATAATGGTTCGGCTATTTTTAATAAACTATGACGTGCGTCACATTTCCGAATGGGCCAATTTTGCTGGTTGAATTAGTGATTCTTAGACCTTCCGACTGGGCTTACATACCAATGCTAGGACAGCCAATTCTTAAGTACAAGATGCCAATAATTATTGCGTTATGGAAGCCTGTATTAGGTGTGAAGAGGGTGTGAATTTCGTGCCTGAATATGCCTAGGGAAAATAAATGGTTTTGCAGTGGGATCAATTAAGTAGTAAAAGGGTAGCTTGCGGGAGAAGGGAGAGGATTTCTCTGGAAGAACGGTTGCTAAATGTTAGCGCCCTGGGGCTGATATTGAGGTGAAATCAGTTCAGGAAAACCTTTAAGGCCGGGGTGCTTGCCTCGGATTCCGACTGTTTGCCTATCTCAACCTTTGTTACACCAGAAAGCGCCAAAAGGGTGGTCTGCAAGGCGTTTGGACTACGCAAACGGAGCCAAACATCCATGCCGTCTCTTTTGGTGTTGGATATCATTTTTAGAAGGTGTATCTGCCGGTTTTCGCGCAGGGCCTCTACGAATTTGATCATCCCGTTAATCGCACCAGTGGTTAAGACGGCCAGCTTAACGGCGCCTTCATAGTTCTCGTGTTTTATCGGAATGGTGGCGGTATCCGGTACACGGTCGGCCAACCTTTTTTGACTGTGCCGGCCGAGCCGTTGGTGAGGTGCACTGTACCGGTAATTGGTGCCTGAGTGGGGAAGGTGAGCGTCTCATCTCGCTGATGGAGAAAAGACATGTCTGGCTCAGCGGTTGGGGTTGTAGCTGGAGTGTTTTTATTGCGACCGCCCCTGGTGCGGCGCAGTACCGATTTTACCCTTGAAGCAAGTTCGTGGGTTGAGAAAGGCTTCGTTATATAGTCATCTACCCCTACCTCCTGCCCCCGGACTTTGTCTTCATCACGGTCCATGGCTGTGACCACGATGATGGGTACCTCTGAAGACTCGCGAATCTTCTGGCAGGTGGTGAACCCGTCCATCTGCGGGAGCATGACATCCAACAAGACCAACGATGGGGTAGTATTGGGCAGCATCTCCAGGGCTTCTTCACCGGTGCCGGCACAGGCAACCCGATATCCGACCTGCTCCAGAACAACGCGCTCTAACCGGGAGATTCGATCGTCGTCCTCGACCCGAGAATCATGCCGCCAGTTTCAGAACTTCCCAACGCCATAGTCGTCTAACCTCTGGGTAATTCGGTTAGATTCAACGCTAGCATGGGTCTAGATTAAAAGAGAGCCGTCAGCCTGGAATAAAATAGAACCGATAACACCCCTATTGGGAACGCCAACTAAATGCCTGTATCGCTCGGATAAAAAACAGGCCGCACGTGCCTGGAAATCCGGTCTTTTTGGGTTGGGCCTTGCCTAGCCATGAATGGGCATATAGAATGTTTTATTGTTGCGCTCAAACCAACCTATGAATATTAGGAGGACAGGTGATTGGAAGTACTAGGTTCTCATCTCTTGTTGGAACTCAAGGATTGTAATCCCGATTTGCTTAATGACCTCTCTTACATCCGTAAAGCGATGATAGAGACGGCTGAAGACGTTGGCGCCACGATTATTGGCGAATCTTTCCACCACTTTTCACCCCAAGGCGTTACTGGAATTCTGGCCATCGCCGAATCTCATATATCCATCCACACATGGCCTGAACATGGCTATGCCGCGGCGGATATCTTCTCCTGCGGAAGTTCTTTCCGGCCCATGGAAGCTGCTACTAAATTGGCTGAAGCCCTGGAATGCCGCAACCCGGAGATCCAGGAAATTCAGCGGGGATTGGTTGTTCAGGAGGCTGTGGGGCTCTAACCGGGTTCCCAGCTTAATATGGACATGTCTGGAAATTGGTTTATTGAAGGCGTCTACGCAGACTTGAACGTTATGCTCAAGGTGCGTGAGGTCTTTTACTCAGGCAAAACGGCCTACCAAAAAGTGGAGGTTCTGGACTCAGAACTGTTTGGCCGTTGCCTAGTTCTAGACGGCAAGACGCAGTCTACAGAACGCGACGAGCACATCTACCACGAAACGCTGGTGCATCCAGCCATGCTCTGCCACCCAAACCCCAAGCAGGTTTTCATTGGCGGCGGCGGAGAGGGCGGCACCCTTAGAGAAGTTCTGACCCACACATCTGTGGAACGGGCGACCATGGTTGACTTGGATCCGGAGGTGGTTGCGCTTTGCCGCAAGTATCTCCCCAATCACCATATGGGCAGCTTTGAAGACCCCCGTACTAACCTGCTCCATGAAGACGCCCGCGGCTATCTGGAAAACACTTCAGATACCTATGATGTAATCGTCTTGGATTTGGTTGATCCCTTAGAGGGAGGTACGGCCGCCCTGCTCTATACCCAGGAGTTCTACGCGATTGCCAAGGCTCGATTGACCTCCGGCGGCGTGCTGGTCACCCAGTCTGGCCCAGCCGGATTGCTTAGCTTTACCGAATGCTTCACGACTATCTTCAACACGTTAGGCACGCTCTTTGAGCACACCAAGGCGGTCCAGGTGCACGTGCCGGCTTTCCAGACTCTGTGGGGCTTTACGATCGCTTCTGACGCTGCTTTCCCTCAGGTTTCAGAGGATGAGGTTGAAGCTGAGTTGGCCCGGCGTTTGACCAAGGAGTTGAAGTACTTGGACGGCGAGAGTTACAGCAATATGCACTCCCTACCTAAGTTTCAACGAGACGGCCTAAAAACTGAAACTAGGATCAACAAGGACTCAGACCCAGTCTTCATGATCTAACCGACTGCGTCGGGGCGGATACCTGCCGGTCTTTGGGAGTGTTGGAACATTTGAGGCTGGTTTAATTACGTAAATAAAAAGAGAGTCCTTCCCGGCCAACCAGGAAGGACTCTCTTTTTGTTTGCTTCGTTCGTTTGCTTGAGTGGTCGGTTTTTATGGGCGGATTAGAACCCTAGTTGTGCCGTCTGGGTCGGACCGTTTGGTTAGGACCTCGTGTCCGGCTTTCTCGGCCCATAGGCTTACGTCGTAGATGTTCAGCGCGTCGGCCAGGATGGCTTCAACGAAGGACTCTTTGTCTGCGTCCACCTGCTTGGTCAGGGCGGCGATCACGCCAGCGCAGCTCTTGCCGCGGCCATCGATGACAACCCAGCCGTTGGAGCCGCTCACGGGGACAACCTCGCCGTCATGGACATCAACCTCGCCGCTCTTGCGGAGGTCAACTTGGCGCTTGAATTCGGCCACGGCTTCCCAGGCTACTGCCCGATCCCGTTCACCATGGCCACAGACTGCGCCCCTAACGCCCACTATGTCTGGGTTGATGCGGGCCAGTTCGTCTAGGTCAGCCAGTTTCAAATGGCCAGACAATGCGGTGCTCATGCCCAATTCCTTGCCCTGGAGGACTAGGTCCTTCAGTACAGGTTCCGGCATGAAGTCGAATATGTTTCGTCCATCTTTGGTCAGTGTGTCAATCAACCAACCGTCGCACTCGCCGTCTTTGGCCAGATCAATCATGCACAGCGGGTCAAGGCCCTTTTCAAAGAGCACGTTATCGGCGAAGACCGAACCAACCAGCTTACAGTTGAAGCCTTCCAACGCCATGCGAGACTCTTTGAGAACTTCCACTGCCTGGTCGTAGTTGGCTTCCTGGAAACCAACCTTCACTGAGGTGGCATCCATCATGGCGGCGGCATAGACGGCCATGGCCACTGTGCCGGGCTGATTGGGAACAACGCCCAGGGTTACGCTAACGTGCTTCTCCACCGGCATGATGCCGCGCACCGCTTTAACGATGTTGGGGTGGCCGGAGCCGACCAAAGCCTCTTGCAGGTTCTTAACGTCAACGATGTCGGCGCCGCCCTGTTCGGCTTCCATAGCTTCTTCCATGTTCTGCACGCTCACCATTAGCAACATGCCAGAAGCAAAGTTGTTGTTTCCATCTAGCCATGCGCCACGTGACTTGGTTGGCACGGCAGGGATTACTGCGGGTTTTGGCTTGAGGGGTTCCAATTCTTCTCTCAACTCTGACTTCTCCACTGGTGATAAATTGAATAATGGCGGACGGACCGAACCGCCAGACATGCCCATGAGTTCGGCCCAATGTTTGACCATTGCTACCGGTAATGCGCCGTTGAACTTGGTCTGAGTCTTTGTCCACCAAGTATCTGAAAGCTCCTTCAGACGGCGGAGTTTGGTGTCGTAGAATTCTTCGTCCAGGTCGCCTTTGCAGGCACGGTCAATCCACTGGACGTAGTTGTTTACGCCGGGAACGTCAAATCTCCAGTCAGAGGTGTTGGCAAACATCACCTGCTGCTGAATGCCCAGTTCCTGGCCCTTGAAATATATCCACTCATCAGGCGTGCTGATAACGTGGTCCTTCCCCAAGGACAAGTGGGTTTCAATGGATATCTGTTGGTTGAAGCTGGCTTCTTTAACCCCGACCACGTTCGGTATGGCACATAGCTGGCCCATGCCGTAGGGGCTCATGATGATGCCAAATTGGGGTGAGTTGTAAAACATAATGGCCAGGTTTGTATTCTCGGCCAGCAGCTTTACGTACTCAACCACCTGGTCTTCGGTCTTGGTGGCCATGTAGGGCGGGGCAACAATCAGCAGTTCAAAACCCTGGGCCTCTGCGTGCTGGGCCAATGAGATCATCTCATTGGCGTTGGTGCTGGTTACGTGAGCACCAATGGGCCAGGTGCCCTCGGCGGCCTCAGCAACGGCGTCCATCACCTGAAAACGTTCATCTTGGGATAGGGCCCAGAATTCGCCCATATTCCAGGTGCAACCAGCACCAACGGTGCCCAGGCTGCGAACGTGGCGAACGTTCCGCTTCATCCCTTCAACGTCAATTTGGTTGTCGGGAGTAAAGGGAGTAATCAGGGTGGTCCACTGCCCTTTTAGCGTTTCCCAAGCCCATTCCTGAGCCTCTTGTTTCTTGTAACTCGCCATTGATTCCGCTCTCCATCAAGGGACTATCTGCTGCTATTGAAACGGCTGACTATTCTTCGTCGCCGTATTGTTCCTTTAAAGAGTCTACCACTGCCGGGTCGGCGAGGGTGGTTGTGTCTCCCAAGGCTCGTCCCTCGGCTACGTCACGTAGCAGTCTCCGCATGATTTTGCCGCTGCGGGTTTTGGGTAATTCGGCGGCAAAGATGATGTCTTCAGGCCGGGCCATCGCGCCGATCTTGTTTGCCACGTGTGCTTTCAGCTCTACGATTACCTCGTCTGACATGGCGACCGAATCTTTCAGGGTGACAAAGGCGACCACTGCTTGGCCCTTGATCTCATGGGCCTTGCCGATGCAGGCAGCTTCGGCCACCTTGGGGTTGTCCACCAAGGCGCTCTCCACTTCCATGGTGCCGATGCGGTGGCCGGAAACGTTGATTACGTCATCCACCCGGCCCAACAGCCAGAAGTCGCCGTCCTCGTCCAGCTTGGCGCCGTCGGCGGTGAAATAGATGTCCGGGTAGCGAGACCAATACTGCTCAACGTACCGTTCTTCGTCACCGTAAATAGTGCGGAGCATAGATGGCCAAGGCTTCTTGACGGTCAGATAACCACCGCCGCCGGGGCCAACGGAGTTTCCCTGGTCGTCTAGAATCTCCGCCTCAATGCCGGGGAAGGCTCGGGTGGCAGAACCGGGTTTAAGGGTAGTTATGCCGGGCAGAGGTGCAATCAAGATGCTGCCGGTCTCTGTCTGCCACCAGGTGTCCACCACCGGGCATCTGCCGCCGCCGATATTCTTGTGGTACCAAATCCAGGCTTCTGGGTTGATTGGCTCCCCGACCGATCCTAGCAGACGCAGGGAAGACATGTCGTGCTTCTCCGGATAGCTCTCACCCCAGCGCATGAAGGTTCGGATGGCCGTGGGTGCGGTGTAGAGGATGCTCACGCCATATTTGGCGACGATCTCCCAGAACCGGTCCTTGTCCGGGTAATCTGGCGAGCCTTCATACATCACGGAGGTTGCGCCGTTGGACAGTGGGCCGTAGACGATGTAGCTATGGCCGGTTACCCAGCCAATGTCTGCGGTGCACCAGTAGGTGTCATTTTCTTTGATGTCGAAGATCCACTTGAATGTGGCGTAGGTGCCCAACAGGTATCCTGCGGAGGTGTGGACGATGCCCTTGGGTTTACCGGTGGTGCCGCTAGTATAGAGCAGGTACAGCATGTCTTCGCTGTCCATCTCTTCCGGTTCACAGGTTAGGGGTTGTCCCTCCATCAGGTCATGCCACCAGATGTCGCGGCCTTCCACCATCTTGTCGTCGGCAGACTCGGTCCGACGCAGCACAATCACTTTTTCGACTGTGGGCGCGCCGCCTTCTTGGCTCAGAGAGTCATCGGCGTTCTGCTTCAGGGGGACAATGCCGCCCCGTCGGTAGCCGCCGTCAGAGGTAATCATTATCTTGGATTGAGAATCGTTCAGCCGGTCACGTAGCGACTCGGCGCTGAACCCGCCAAATACCACGCTGTGGACAGCGCCTATACGGGCGCAGGCTAACATGGCAATGGGCAACTCTGGGACCATGGGCATATAGATGGTGACCCGGTCTCCCTTCTTAACCCCCAGGCTCTTCAGTCCGTTGGCAAATTGGCAGACCTCTCGGTACAAGTCCCAGTAGGTGTAGACCCGCCGGTCTCCAGGCTCGCCCTCCCAGATGATGGCCGCCTTGTTGCGGCGGCTGGTGGTCAGATGGCGGTCCAGGCAGTTGTAAGAGACGTTTAGCTTGCCGCCAAGGAACCACAGGGCGTGAGGCGGTTTCCAGTCCAGCACCGTGTCCCACTTCTTAAACCAGTCCAACTCCTCGGCAAACTTGGCCCAAAACGCTTCCGGGTCACGGTTGGCTTCCTCGTAAACATTTGGGTCAGAGATGTTGGCCTGAGCCTTGAACGCCTCTGAGGGAGGAAAAGTTCGATCTTCTTGAAGCAGGGCGTCGAATCTACCGGAATCTTCTACCACTTGGCGACCTCTACTTAACGACCTGAATTGATTATTTTCGGGATGATCTGTGCGCAAAACGTGTTGCCGAGCGCATTAAAAAAGAGCGTGCTAACCCAATTGTCTACAGGCAAAACACCACCGGAATTTTAAGACAACCGGCAGGGCATTGCAATAAAAAGCATACTTGGCTATCAAGGCTATGGCGTAGCCACTTTCAAACTAGAAAGGGTAGAATTTAGTACTCATGAGTGCGTCACCAGAACAACCACAATTAATTACGTCAGACGGCACGTCTAACTGGTCAAAAATGCCGATGGCCGTTGCTGCCACCCTGGGCATGTTTTTGGCCGCTCTGGACACCTCGGTAAACGTGGCCCTACCAGCGATGACCGACGACCTAGGTGTTGATCTACAGAGCATCCAGTGGGTGATCGTAGCTTTCATAGCCACCCAGGCGGCGTTTGTCATGGGCGCTGGCAGTTTTGGCGATCGGTTTGGACTGCGGCCCATCTATATATTTGGCGCGACCACCTATCTGGCCTCCATGTTCTTTATCGCCTTCTCGCCCAACCTGGAGACGTTGGTGGGCTTTCGGGTGTTGCAGGGGGTGGGCACCGGTAGCCTATTCGCCGTGTCACCCGCCCTTGCTGCCAGGGTATTACCAGCCAGCAGACGTGGGCTGAGCATGGGTTTCACGGTGGGCAGCCAGGCATTGGGGATGTTGGCCGGCACCATTGGCGCCGGGTTCCTGGTGGGTTGGATCGGCTGGGAATGGATCTTTCTGGGTCGCACGCCATTTGCAGTAATCGCCATCGTACTAGGCGTTTACTTCTTGGAGGGCAAACGGAAAGAGTCATCAGACGGCGAAAACGCCGGCCCGGCATTTGATGTCACCGGAGCAGCGCTGTTGGTTGGCGGGCTGTTGTCTCTGATAATTGGCCTAAGGCTGGGCCGGTCTGCTGGGTGGGACTCGCCGGTCGTGCTGGGCTTATTGGTATTGGCCCCCATCTTCATCACCACATTCTGGCGGGTAGAGCGGAAAGCCCCTTGGCCCGTTTTGCCCGGCTATCTGTTGCGCATCCGAGGCTTCACAACCTCCAGCGTAAGCATGTTCCTGGCCAACCTGGGCGTTTTTGTAATCTGGTTCATCTTCCCTTTCTACGTTGCCGACAGTGTGGGAGGTGGCGCGCTCATGTTGGGGTTGATGCTGGCCACCTTGGCGTTCTTCAACACCATATTCTCTGGCATTGGAGGGTGGCTCTGCGACCGGTTCAATTACCTGCCAGTGGGAGTTGCCGGACTGCTGGTAATGGCCTCCGGACTGCTGGCAATGAGTCTACTGAACACCGATTCAGACTCCTGGGAAGTTGCTCTGCGCATTGGGATCGTCGGCACTGGCCTAGGACTGTTCCAAGCTGCGGCGTATTCGCTGATGCTGGGGAGCGTGCCTTCAGAAAGGTTTGGCACCGCCAGCGCGGCTTTGTCGCTGTCCCAGTCCTGCGGCAGGGTTCTGTCCGTGGCAGTTATTGGCGGAATATTTGGCTGGAGAGCCGACCATCATTTGCTGGGATTAGGAGTTGGTGCAGACGCCGATGGCCTGGCCTTTATCAAAGCATTTAAAGACGTTTTTGTGATTGGGTCTTCTATCGGGTTGCTGGGAGCGGTCGTGTTTCTAGTCGGCGGCTGGCGACAGACGAGAGCCGCTGTGCCTGAAGAAGTACTTGAAGAGATACCTGATGAGTCGATCTAAGAAATACCTGGTTAGGTGATTGGAGAACCGTTAATTTGATGTTGCCAGAAGGACATCATTGGTTTGACACTAATAGTAAACTGCCACGGAACAACCATAAAAAGCTAGGAGATTCGGCAAATGGCCCTTCAATTCGGCGTGTTCGACCACATAGAGCCTGTTCCAGGTTTGGGACTTCAAGAAACCTATAACCTGCGCATGGAGCAGATTCAGGTACTCGATAAGGCCGGATATTATGCCTACCACCTGGCTGAGCATCACACCCCGGCGGTACACAGCCTGGCTCCGTCGCAGAACGTTTTCTTGGCCGCGGTCTCCCAACGCACTGTGAACATCCGCTTTGGACCTGGCATCTGCGTGCTGCCGCTCCATCACCCGGTCCAACTCATAGAGGAATACTGCATGCTGGATCACCTCAGCGGTGGACGGTTAGAGATTGGTGTTGGCCGTGGCGGCGTGTTTGAAGCCTTCTTCTGGGGGCAGGACTCCGACGTTGAATCAAACTACGCTCGCTACCGAGAGACCCTGGCCGCCGTGCAAAACGGGCTGAGCAACGACGTTTTGACCCACAAGGGCGAGTTCTACAATTTTGATGAACTCCCCATGCGCCTTAGGCCCATGCAACAGCCCATGCCACCCTTCTGGTACATGCGGAACGTGGAGACGGCAGCGATGGACGGCATGAATACCATCATTGTTGGTGGTCTGGACAGTTTTGAGGCCAACGTTACGCGCTACCACGAGGAATGGGCCAAGCATCAAGGTGTGGGCGCACTGACCGCCCAGGGCACAGAACCCAAGATTGGCCTGGTGGTCCATCTGCTGCTGGCAGACACCGATGAAGAGGCAATGGCGCAGGCTAAACCAGCATGGGACCACTATAGCTGGAACCTGGGCACTCCCCGGAGATTGGAAGCCGAAAGGCGGGGCCTAACCCAGTTTCAGGGTGAAGGCATGAACCCTCGCCCCTCGTCCGTTCCCGTCAGAGACATCCCCCAGGAAGAACGGCGAGACCTTGCTGCCACGCTGGTGGATGAGGAGCGTATCGAACGGCGTCAGAATCTGCAGGGCCACGTGGCCAACCCAGTCGGCGGCGGAGCGGGGTTTGGATCCGTGGCTGGTTCGCCGGCGACCATACGGAAATACATGGAAGAGTACGTTGCCACTGGGGCCAACTACTTTGTTGGCGCGTTCCAATGGGGAGACCTATCCCACGAGCAAGCCATGCGGTCAATTGAGCTATTCACCAACGAGGTGATGCCCCACTACTCCTAGGGGATTAGCGTGCTTGGATCCTTCGACAGGTCCGATAGATAGATTGAGACTCTCGACCTTGGTCAGAGCTCAGGATGAGCGATAGGGTGCTGTGAGGAGACCTGTTGAAAATGACCAAGGTTGTTGAAGACTGTTCGCCCCCACCCTAATCCTCGCTCTGCCATACCCGTCATTCCTGGGAAGGCAGGAATCCACAGCGCCTAGGTACTCACTGGCTTACTGTTGGTGTCCTTCATCAGACGGATGTTAATTCAGACTCAAGGAACTGCTCTCGCGAAACTCCGTAAAGCTCTAGCTGTTCCATAACTCCCCATTTGATGGTTGGCCCTTGTTGGGAGCCTTCGTAGAGCATACCAGCGTGCTGCAGAACGTGGCCCGAAGCGGGATTGCGGGTGAAGTGGGCGGCGTGGATCCGTTCCTGTGAAAGTTGATTGAATCCGAATTTAACAACTGCCTTGGCTGCTTCTGTGGCGTAACCTAGGTTCCAATATGGCTTGCCTACCCAATATCCAATCTCAGCATGCCCCTTGGTTTCCTGGAAATGAATGCCTATGACACCTAGAAAGCTGTCGTCGGCCGTGAGAGTGATGGCAAAATTGACCAATTCACCTGCGTCAGACATATTCTGGCAGGAAGTGATCCATTTTTCGGCCATGCCATCTTCGTAGGGATGTTCAATATTTAGAGTGGTGGATGCCACGTCTTTGTCGCCCGCCAAACGCTGGATATCCGGGGCGTCAGCGAGAATCATCGGGCGGAGCGTCAGGCGTGGGGTGTTGATTGTCATAGCGCCTTCATACTAGCATGACGACTAGCATGGTCATGCAGCCTGAGACCGGGCCTGTCTTGACTGGCCAAAGCGGCCCTTGTTACACTGCGTAGGTGCGGGCGGTTAGCTCAGTTGGTTAGAGTACTTGCTCGACACGCAAGAGGTCAGTGGTTCGAGTCCACTACCGCCCACCACTAAAAAGGGCAACCGCACACGGACCTCCCGGTGGATCAAACCGGCAGACCTTAATTCAATCCCTGATAATACATCGGCGGCGACTTGTGGCTTAAAACACCAGAGCGCAGCCCATATTAAATTAGATATTGAAATCGAAACTGAAATCGAAATTACGAGTTAGTGAGACCTGATGGAAGCCGCTCAGTTACTGAAAAAAGCCGCCAACCCCAAAATTCCAAGATTTAGCGCAGGCGATACCGTCAGCGTGAACTTCCGAATTAGAGAGGGTGAGCGGGAAAGAATCCAGGTCTTCCAAGGCGTGGTTATCCGGCTGAACAACGGCAAGGGTCCCGCCGCCAGCTTCACCGTGCGTCGCATCACTGCCGGCATCGGCATTGAGCGCATATTCCCGATCCATTCACCCCTGGTAGAGTCTCTGGAAATTACCCGTTATGGCTCGGTTCGCCGCGCCAGGCTCTACTATCTGCGCGGTTTGCAGGGCAGAGCAGCCAGGATTAAGGAACTCAACCCGGTACAGCGTCGCAAGGTTCAGGAAGCAACCGCCGCAGCCATGGCGGAGCTCCAAGAACAGGCGGCTATGTCCACTGCAGAGGCTGAAGAGCTGGTGGAGATGGAGGCTGAACAAGTCATCATCGACACGGAAGGCCAAGCCACTGACGAGATGGTAGACACCGCAGC
>JAPKDE010000211.1 GCA_028822675.1 Dehalococcoidia bacterium
GGCAACCGACCGGTGGTGGTCGCCTGGTTCCAGCGTTGGATTGACGAGAAATTCTCCCCTGGCGGCACCCCAGACTGTTTAATGGAAGACGTAACAGACAAGACCGGCCTGATCGCCTTCCAAGGCCCTGGCGCAGTGGATGCCATCGACAAGATAGCCGACACTCCTCTGTCTGAGATGCGGCCATTCTCCTGGGCGGAAGCCGCCATCCAAGGCGCTCCCGTGCTGGTGGGCCGTACTGGCTACACTGGAGAAGACGGTTTTGAAATGCTCGTCCAAGGCAATGACGTGGTCAAAGTCTGGCAGATACTTGCCGACTCCGGTGCCACACCCTGCGGGCTGGGTGCGAGAGACGTTTTACGCTTAGAAGCGGGCCTGCCGCTCCACGGCCATGAGATTGACGAAGAGACTTCACCTATAGAAGCCGGACTAGACCGCTTTGTGCGGTTCGACAAAGAATACGTGGGGTCCGACGTACTGAAGGGCCAACAGGAAAATGGTGTTGCTCGAAAACTGGTCGGAATCACCCTCCCCGGACGCAGCGCACCCCGGGCCGGATACAACATCCTGGACCAGGGTGAGACCGTTGGAACCGTGACCAGCGGAAGCTATTCCCCTACTCTTGACACCAGCATTGGCATGGGCTACGTTTTGGAACGTTATGTCGAGCCCGGAGCCACACTGGATTTGGATATCAGAGGCCGAACCGTCCAGGTGACGGTGACGGAACTCCCGTTCTACAAACGCCCCAGGAGAGCATCGTAAATATGAGTCCCGACGACCGCAAATACACACAAGAACACGAATGGGTCATGGTTGACCCTGCCGCCGTTGGCACTGCCATCGCGGGTATCACCGAATACGCCCAAGACCAACTGGGAGACATTGTCTTCTTTGAACTACCCAAGGTTGGTGATGCCGTGGCCCATCTGGGCAAGATGGGAGAGGTTGAATCAGTAAAGGCCGTTTCAGACCTGTTCTCCCCCATTAACGGTACCGTCACTGAGATTAACGAAAAACTATTGGACCATCCTGAGTTAGTCAACGAAGACCCCTTCGGTGAAGGCTGGCTCATCAAGGTTGCCATGACAGACGTTGCGGAGTTGGACGCCCTGATGTCGTCCCAAGACTACGACGCCTTCATCGCTGGATTGTAATGACCGCTACTCGACTCAACACTTCAGGGACCAACGGGGACCACTTCCAGTCCCACTACATACCTAGCACCGTCGACGAACAGGCAGAGATGCTGGCCGCCCTTGGCATCGACAGCATTGACCAGCTCTTTGCCGATATCCCAGACGAGTTCCGCAACCCCACTCTGGATCTGCCTGCACCGCTCTCAGAACTAGAGATTCAGCAGGAACTGGGTCAGATGGCCGGCAAGAACCGTCCTATGGGAAGTGGCCCTTCATTCCTGGGCGCGGGGGCTTACAACCACTTTATCCCCGCCATCGTAAAAGCGTTGATAACTCGCGGGGAGTTCCTCACCGCCTACACTCCCTACCAGGCAGAAGCCAGCCAGGGAACCCTCCAGGTGATTTACGAGTTCCAGACATTGATCTGCAACCTGTATGACATGGAGGTGGCCAACGCCGGCATGTATGACGGCGCCACCAGCCTGGCCGAAGCCACCTTGATGGCCTGCCGGGTGACCAAGCGAGAGAAAGTAGCCCTGGCCGATAGCATCTCGCCAGCCTACATCGACGTGATCCGCACCTACTGCCAGTCCCAAGACATTGTGGTGGAGGTTGTTGACCCAACCAACCCCTCATTGGACGGCGAAACTGCTTGTCTGGTGCTCCAATACCCCAATTATTTTGGTTACATAGAAGACCAGCAAAAATTGGTGGACGCCGCCCACGCTCAAGGTGCTTTAGCAGTGGTCTCATGTGACCCCACAGCCATGGGCATGCTGCAGACCCCCGGCCACTACGGCGCGGACATCGTCACCGGTGACGGCCAGCCCTTGGGCATTCCCGCCAGCTACGGCGGCCCTTACGTTGGCCTCTTCGCCGCCAAGCAAGAATTCATTCGTCAGATGCCCAGTCGGTTATCTGGTAGGACCGTGGACAAGAACGGCAAGACTGGCTACGTGCTCACCCTGCAGACCAGGGAGCAGCACATCCGCCGAGAGCGGGCCACTTCCAACATCTGCACCAATGAGGCGCTCTACGCTCTGGCCTCCACCATCTATCTGGCAGCCATGGGCAAACAGGGCATGCGCCAGGTGGCCGAATTGTGCTACCACAAGGCGCATTACGCCGCCGCCCAGATTGGCGAACTGCCCGGTTATTCCCTGCCGATAAGCGGCTCATTCTTTCAAGAATTTGTCGTCCAGTGCCCAACCTCTCCCACCGAGATCAACAAGAAGTTGATGGAACGGAACATCCTAGGCGGCCTCGACGTAAGCGAAAAAGTACCCAACGGCATGCTTCTATGCGTCACCGAGATGAACTCCAAAGAGGACATCGACGCTCTGGTGGCAGCCCTGTCGGAGTTCAAGTAATGCAGCAAGGTGGAAACCGGAAGACTGAAAAACTGCTACTACAGCGGAGCGTGCCAGGCCGTGTTGGCGTGGTGCTACCAGGCCTAGACGTCCCAACCCAGCCGATGCCCGATGATTCAATGCTGCGAAACGAATTGGCGTTGCCTGAATTGTCCGAGCCGGAAGTGGTTCAGTACTTCACCGGACTGAGCCTGAAAAACTTCTCGATTGACACCCATTTCTACCCGTTGGGCAGTTGTACTATGAAGTACAACCCCAAGATCAACGACGAAATTGCTTTCCAGCCCGGATTTGCCGGCATACATCCCATGCAGCCCGTTGAGCAATCCCAGGGCGCATTGGAGCTGCTACACAAGTTGCAGGGCTTCTTGGGCGAGATCACCGGACTGCCCGGCATCAGCCTAGCCACACTGGCCGGAGCCCACGGGGAACTTGGCGGCATGCTGATGATTCGCGCGCATCACCTGGCCAACGGCGAAACGGGTCGCCTCAAAGTGGCAATCCCAGACAGCGCCCACGGCACCAACCCTGCATCAGCCGCTATGGCTGGCTTCGAGGTTGTGGAGCTGGCATCAGACAAGGACGGCAACGTTGATCTAGACGCCCTACGCAGTGTTGCCGGACCCGATCTGGCCGGCGTGATGATAACTCTACCCAGCACACTGGGTCTGTTTGATACTAATATCGTAGAGGTCTGCAACATCGTCCACGAGGCCGGCGGACTGGTATACGGCGACGGTGCCAACATGAACGCCCTGCTCGGGCGGGTCAAACTTGGTGACCTAGGGTTTGATGTATGCCACCTGAACCTGCACAAGACCTTTAGCACCCCCCACGGCGGCGGGGGACCCGGCGCCGGACCAGTGTGTTGCACTGAACAACTCGCCCCTTATTTGGCAGCGCCGATGGTCACCCAAAACGGCGACGCCTACGACCTATTCACGCCAGAAAAAAGCATCGGGAAGCTGAGCGGTTTCCATGGGAACTTTGGCGTACTGGTGCGGGCCTACACCTATATCAGGACCCTGGGTAACGCCGGGATAAAGTCCATCAGCGGCAACGCGGTGTTGAGCGCCAACTATATGATGAATGCCCTCCGCGGTGTCTATCACCTGCCCTATGACCGCACCTGCATGCACGAGGCAGTATTCTCGGCCGACCTCCAGAAGGAACGTGGTTCCAGCGGGTTGGAGATTGCCAAGCGGCTGTTGGACTACGGCTTCCACGCCCCGACCATGTACTTCCCCATGATCGTCCACGAGGCGCTCATGATTGAGCCAACAGAGTCGGAGACTAAAGAGACCATTGACGCGTTCATTCAGGCCCTGATCGACATTGACCGAGAGGTCACCGAGGACACGGAGTTGGTGAATAACGCCCCCCACACCACGCCGGTAGCCAGGCTGGACGAAGCCAGAGCGGCCCGCCAACCCGACCTACGCTGGCAACCAGAAACCGCCGACTAGTCTTCTACAAAACGTAACGAGCGGTATCAAAAATTGATACCGCTCGTTTTATTCCCGTCGAAGGACTTGCACCCGACCAGTTGGCTCACGCAAGACCCCGTGGTTCGACAGGTCCGATTCACCAAGACTCTCGACCCCGTTCGGAGCTCACCATGAGCGGTTGCAGAGTATTCCATCCCCAACGCAGCAACACCCATCGTCATTCCTGCGCAGGCAGGAATCCAAGGCGTTTCTGCGCATCCAAGCTTGCTCATCTCAACCATTCTGGATTCCCGCTTTCGCGGGAAAGACTGTTGCGCTACACACATCAGCAACCACCACCCCCGCTTGTCCTGTCCTTCCGCGGAAGGAGTCGAAGGACCAATTTCTCGTTAAGCGTTCTTCTCAGCGTCCAGAATCGCTTTGATTGCGGCTTCGTCGGCCCGAACTTCTACTCCGGCTCTTTCTTCTTGCAGGAGCATGGCCACCCGGGAGTCGCGATCGCCCCAACCCCGGTTGATAGCCTCGGTCATCTCCGCCAAAGCCAGGTTGGCCAGGCGCATGG
>JAPKDE010000212.1 GCA_028822675.1 Dehalococcoidia bacterium
ACTTAGGTGATCCCTTTCCGGAAGCAACGTTAACCCCATTCTTTGACGGCGCAATTATCGTGTTTGTACTGCTGGCTCCGGCCCTCACCATGCGGCTGCTGGCAGAAGAAAGCAAACTCGGCACCATTGAACTTTTACTGACCTCACCGGTGCGCGACTGGGAGATCATCATTGGCAAATACGTTGCCAGCTTGGTGTTCTTCCTGGTGCTGGTGGCGTTGTCATTCTTTTACGCCATCTTATTGTTCATTTATGCCAGTCCCGATCCCGGCCCCGTTTACGCCGGTTACTTGGGACTGATTCTCTACGGCTCGGCGGCCCTGGCAATTGGGCTGCTGACCTCCACCATGACCAACAACCAGATAGTGTCTGCCGTAGTAGCCATGGGGATACTTCTGGCCCTGTTCTTCGCTGACCGGGCCTTTGGCTCAGTCAGCGGCCTCGCCGGGGAGATTGTCGGAGAAATGGGACTACGCGGTCACTATGACGACTTTGCGCGGGGTGTCATAGACACCACAAACATCGTCTACTTCTTGAGCGTTATCGTATTCTTCCTGTTCTTGTCGATACGTACTCTAGAATCCCGAAGGTGGCGTTAAATGACCACGCCATCTAACCAGGACGAAGGACAAGATGAGGCAAATCAAAGTCAGGGGAACCAACAGCCGAGAGACTGGCGTCGACGCCGACGGTCGGAGCGTCCGGCCCCGGCAGGTGATACCAGCCAAACCGGTAGCGCCAGGCCCAGGGGTGAGTCCTCTGATGAGGAACTGTCCCAGCCGCTGATAAAGATATTCGAGCCAGCTCTGGACTTGGTCGTCGCGTTTAGCGGCCCTCTGGTCCTTGCCGGAATAATAGGGCTTGTCTCCGGTATCGCCGTTGTAGCATTCGTCAGTTCCATGCGCCTCTACGGCGTCATAGACATCATCATTGGAGCAGTATTGCTCCTGGGCGTCGGGTCAGTGTTATTCAGCAACGTCCTGACCGCCTTCGTGAGTCGCACCGGACGTTACGGCGTTAACACCATAATCTTAGTGAGCGCATTCACCGGGATAATAATCGTGGCCAACGTTGTGTCGTTTGAAAACAGCAAACGCATGGACGTTACCGCTACCAACCAGTTCAGCCTGGGCAATCGCACCAAAGACGTTCTCAGCAACCTGTCTGAAAACGTGCGCGCCACTGCCTTTTACAAGGACGAAGAAGACATCGATACCCCAGAACTGGCCATACGCCGCAACAAAGTGCTCAACACTCTGGAAGAGTTCGACTCTCGCAGTAGCAAGTTCACCTACCGCGTGGTCGATCCAGATTTGAAACCAGAGATTGTGAGCAAGTACTTTGGCGCCAGACCTACAAGTTTCGTCACTGAGATTGTGGTGGTGGAAGGCATGGAGAACGAGGTATTTGACGTACTTCGGCCGACCGACGCCACCTACACTCAGTTGGAACAAGACTTGGTAACCAGCACACTGGTGGCCACCGGCAGCGAGAAGAAGCCCATCTATTTCCTGGCCGGCCACGGTGAACGAGATATTAATGGCGTGACCTCAGATGGTTATCTGAACGCACGCACCGGCTTAGAAGGCGATAACTACCGGGTCCAGGAGTTGCTCTGGCGATCCACTGAAACTGAAGTGGAAGTGCCGTTGGACGCCGCTCTAGTGGTGATTGCCGGCCCAACTTCCAGCCTACCAGAAGCGCATGAAGCGGCTTTGGACCAATACCTGGAGGGCATAGCCCCAGATGGTTCGCCTCGCCGGGAAAACGGCCGATTGATCTTCTTAGCCGAGCCCGATTCGCCCGCATCTTTCAAGAGATTCTTTGCTGATTGGGGCATCCTAATCGCATCTGGATATATCCGTGACATTGGCAGTTCGGTTCCCGGTTTGCCCCAGACCCTGAGTCTGGAGAACTTCAACCCGGATGCACCTTTGGATATCACACTTCCCAAAGGCGAACAACTGCAGCCTGTGTCCATGCCGGGCGCAACCGCCGTCTCCCTGCTACAAGACGATCTGCGTAGCGGGTTGCCGCTGGCCGCAACCTCTGGCAACAGCTTCCTGATTTCTGAACCTGACCGGACAGATCCCATCACCAACGCAGGTGCTGATTCAGACCCGGTAGGCCCATTTGTGCCAGCGGTCTTGGTCCGTTCTGTAGGACAGGTTGGAAGCCAACCGCCGACTTCTGAACCAGACCCGTCAGAGATTTCTGACATTATAGTTTTTGGGGACTCAGACTTCCTGTCCAACAGCTCCTATAATCAGGGCGGTGGCAGTGACCTATTCTTGAACTCGGCCAACTTCTTGGTTGGTGACTTCTCCCTGGTATCCATCCGTCCCAAAGTTACTTCCTTCAGGGAATTTAACCTGGACAAAAACGAGCTGAAATTCGTCAACTGGGCGTCGTGGTTATTCCTGCCCGGACTCATGGGCATGATGGCCGCTCTGGTCTGGTGGGTGCGCCGGTAGACCCGGCAATAATTTAGACCCGGCAATAAACCTAGCAATGGTGCGCCAGTTCTGGGGGATCGGCTTACCAGTCTCAATCTTTCCATATCACTCATAACAGGTCGAACCAATGAATCTAAGACTCTCAATCCTACTAGTGGTGGTTCTGGTGATCTTCGGCGGAACCTTCTTGGTTCTAAGATTTACCGATTCCAACGAAGCCAAGCAGACCAGCCCTTGGTTGTACCGAATCGACGAGGGTGACATCATCGGTTTGGAATTGGTTTACAAGGGCGATCCAGTCACTTACTACCGGAGCCCGGCCAGCCTAGATTGGTACGTCGCCGCTGGACCCGACGACAAAGCAGACGTACCCGTGTTTCAACAAAGATGGGGCGGCACGCCGCTGCTACTCAGCGGGCCTAGAGTGACGCGTCCTCTGTCGGACACTATTGACGACCCTGCAGCATTTGGCCTTGAGCCGCCGGAAACTGCCGTCACAGTGCACGACCGGTACGGCAACAAGGTGTCCTTCCATCTGGGCATCGCCACTCCGGACAAAGAGAACCAATACGCACGTTTGGTCGGCGACGATACACTGTTTACCGTACCCATTGAATGGGCTGAGGTTGTAAACCGATTGGCCATCGATCCCCCGTTTGGCCGCCTCTATCGCATCGACCCTCAGGAGGCTTTGATCATCCAGTTCTTCAAGGGTGATCAGAAGACCCGGTACGCCATTGAAGACGGCACCGGAAGGTGGTTCCTTGACGGAGAGACACCCCAATTGTTGGACGCCGCAGCATGGGCGGACGCACTCTTGATGTTGAGCAGTCCCAGGCTGGACCAAATTCTGGCCCACAACATTGACGACCCAGCCAAATACGGGCTAACAGAACCAGACATGACCGTAGCCGTGATTGTTCGGCAGGGCGGGGCGCACACCATAGAGTTCCGTATCGGAAACCTAACGCCTGACGGAGAGCACCGGTATGTCATGGTCCAACAGGGCAGCCTGCTCAGTGAAGACCCCAACCTCTACGGTATTCTGAATTCCAGAATCGACCCGATTCTTGCCCTCGCCACCGACCCCGTACTGGCGGAGTAACCTGGTAGTACGGGCCAGCACGTAGGACCAGGCCCAGCCCAGAGAGCAACCCAGGGAGAACTATTGAAAGCAGAGATCATGGGTATCGGTACCGAACTATTGATGGGAGAGCTAACCGACACCAACTCTTCCTGGATTGCCAGTCGGTTACCGGCCCTGGGTATAGAACTCCAATGGGTCTCCATCATCGGTGATGACCTTCCCAGGCTTACTGAGGCCTTCAAACAGGGCATGAAACGCTCAGACATCATCTTCACCACCGGCGGCCTGGGCCCAACCCAAGACGACCTGACCAGAGAAGCGATTGCCGCGGCCTTCGGTGAGACCCCGGTTATACAACAGGAAGTGGTGGAGAACCTGGAACGCTACTTCGCCGCCCGCGGCACCCCCATGCCCCAGCACAACCTCAAACAGGCCAACCTGATCCCATCGGCCAAGTGGGTTATCAACAACAACGGCACCGCGCCAGGTTGGTGGGCAGAACGCGACGGCAAGATTATTATCTGTATGCCCGGCCCTCCCGGTGAGAACCATTCCATGTGGGAAGAACAGGTGGAACCTGAACTGGCCAAACTGATCGAAGACGAAGTGACCATCACCCGCAACATCAAGACCATGGGCATGTCTGAAGGTGCCGTTGATGAAGTCATCTCCGAGTTTTTTGGTATCGAAAACCCATATCTGGGCATCTACTCCAAGGCTGACGGTATCCATCTCAGGGTGATTGCCCGGGCCAAAGATAGCCAATCGGCTAAGGCCATGATTGTGCCGGTTGAGCAGGCCATCCACGAGCGTTTGGGAGACTACGTCTGGGGCTACGACGATGAAACCCCGGAGCAATCGGCTGGCAAATCGCTCACAGAAAAAGGTTTAACGCTGGCGGTCATGGAGATGTGCACCGGTGGCGCGCTGACCAACGCAATCACCAACGTCTCCA
>JAPKDE010000024.1 GCA_028822675.1 Dehalococcoidia bacterium
CCTCACGCGTAAATTAGTGCCTGGCTGAATTTGAAAAAATTGTACCACAGCAGGCTAATTCTGTGAGAGAATTGCCGTCGAATATACCCCGACCCAAGAGCAGCGTGCCCAGCCCTCAGTTCGGTGACGAATCCGGTGTCCAACGAGGAAGAAATGGAACCACTCAAAGATATAAAGGTCCTGGCGGTTACGGTGTACCTGGCCGGACCATTCGCCTCCATGAACCTAGCCCGGATGGGTGCTGAGGTTATCAAGGTTGAGATACCAGGCAAAGGCGACCCCGTGCGTGGCAACGGCCCCTTTGCCGGGCCACAGGGTACCAACGCTCAAAGACAGACCGACGACGATATTTCCACCAGGTTCCTCAAGCGCACCCAGGGCGTGAAGAGCGTGACCATTGACCTGAAAAACCCCAAGGGCAAGCAGATGTTCTTGGACATGGCGAAAAAATGCGATGTTGTTGTGGAGAATCTGGCCCCTGGCTCGCTGCGCCGTATCGGCCTGGGCTACGAAGAAGTTTCAGCGGTAAACCCCGGCATTGTTTACTGCTCAATCTCCGGTTACGGGCAGACCGGGCCTTATAAAGACAAACCCGCCCACGACCCGCAGATTCAGGGCATGGCCGGCCTGATGGACATCAACGGCGAGGAAGACCGCCCACCGGTGAAAGTCGGGTTCTATATCGGCGATTTAGTTACGCCTATGTTCGCCTGTTACTCCATACTGGCCGCACTTCGAGAGAAAGACCGCACCGGCAAGGGCCAGTATCTGGACGTTTCCATGATGGACACATTGGTGTCGATGATGTTCATGGAGAACCTGGAAGAAGCCATCGCCGACGGCCTGCCGCTGCGCACGGGTAATATCAGCCGCAGCGGGCCCACCGGCCTCTACGAGACCAAGGACGGTGACCTGTCCATCACTGTGACCAGCGACGACCAATGGGGTCGATTATCCAGGGCACTGGATGCGCCGGAGCTGTTGGAGAACCCTAAATTTATCGACTACGTGGCCCGTACTGTAAATGTGGAAGACGCTCGCCAAGAGGTGCAGCGTCTGATTGGGCAATACAGGCTGGAAGACGCTGCGAAACGTCTGGAAGAATTTGACGTGCCCTGCGCCCCGGTGCGCACCGCCGAACAGGTGATGAACGACCAGCATTTCTGGGACCGGGGTAGCCTGCTGCCAATGATGCACGCGGCCACTGGCAAGCCGGTTGAAGACGCTATCGCCTCCGGGTTTCCGGTTAAATTCTCCGGGGGAGAGCTACCCACCATTGAAGGAGCGCCAACCCTGGGCATGCACAACTCAGAGATATTCTCCAAATTCTTGGGCTTAAATGACCAAGACATTGAAAAACTAAAAGAAGAAAAAGTTATCTAAAAGCTGACCGCTGAATGCTAGTGGCTGTCAGCTAACAAAGGAGTCCTCACCATGGCAACTCCCCGACCACTGCGGACCTCAATGTACGTCCCCGGCAACAAAGAAGACTGGATGCGCAAGGCACCCCAATACGGTTCCGACGCATTGATCTTGGACTTGGAAGACTCCGTTCCAGTTCCCAACAAGACCGAAGCCCGAGGCCTGGTCCGAAAGATGTTGGAGGAACTGGGTGGCGAGAAGCCAACACTGACAGTCCGGGTCAACCGGCTGGAGACGGGTCTCACCGGCGGCGATTTAGAAGCCGTCACCTGCCCCCAACTCTACTGTGTGTTGCTGCCTAAGGTTGAAAGCCCGGCTGACGTTATAGAAGTTGATAACCTGCTGTCCCATTTTGAGCGTAAAGCCGGGATGGAAGTTGGTTCCATTTATATTGACCCCGGTATGGAAACGGCAACGAGTATCCGTTTGAGCTATGAGATTGCCTCATCCTCGCCCCGCGTGGCCCACATGGGCGGCAGTGGTGGCAAAGGCGGAGACACCTCTCGTTCCATTGGATTCGAGTGGACACCGGAAGGTCTCGAGACGCTGTATCTGAAATCCAAAGTGTTGATTGACGTCCGCTCCGCCGGAGTGCCCTACCCAATGAGCGGCGGTTGGATGGATATCCACAACCTGGAAGGTCTACGCAAGCTGGCCATCCAATTGAAGCAGTTGGGTTACACCGGGATGCACCTGATCCATCCCTCCCATGTTCCGGTCGTGAACGAGGTGTTCTCGCCATCCCCGGAGGATGTGAAACATTACCAGGGTCTGATTGCGGCCATGGAAGGGATGCGCGCCTCTGGCGAGGCAGCCGTTACCTTTGACGGTGACATGGTGGACATTGCCCACGAAGAAACTGCCCGCAAGATGCTGGCAATAGCAAAAGAGATGGGAGTTGAAGGGGCCTAAACAGCCCTGGATTATGACGCAACAGATAGAACGCCGAATTGCCCTAGATGGGGCAGTCAATTTTAGAGACCAGGGCGGGTACTCCACCGCTGACGGACGCACCGTGAAATGGCGTCGGCTATTCCGGAGCGACTCCCCAAGCACGCTGACAGACTCAGATGTGCAGACCATTACCGGCACACTTGGCCTTACCACGGTTGTTGATCTGCGCAGCACCAACAACGTGTTGGAAGATGGACGCGGCCTGCTGGCCCTATCCGGCATCGCCTACCACAATTACCCGTTCTTGGAGCGTCGCGGGATTGAACCACCAACCTCCGGCGAGAATACTGAAGGTCGCCTGTCGGCGATCTACCAGTGGATACTGTTCAACTCGGGCACTCTGATGGCCCAGGCGTTCAACACACTGGCCCAAGATGTGAACCAACCTGCGCTATTCCATTGCAGCGCCGGGAAGGACCGTACCGGGGTTCTGGGAGCGACAATCCTCTCGGTACTGGGCGTTAGCCGTGACGATATTGTGGCCGACTTCCTGCTGACCAACGAGGTGATTGACGGTATCTTGGCGCGTATCAAGAAAATGCCAGGATTCCAGCATTCAACCCGAGACGGGATCATGGCTCCCCAGCCAGCCATCGAGAAATTTCTGGACGTAACTCAAAGCGAATTTGGCGGCTCCGAAAATTACCTGTTGCGACACGGAGTCCAACAGAGCGTCATCGACGGATTCCGCGAGTCGATGCTCGAGTAATAGCTGTCAGCTGTCAGCTATTAGCTGATACTATCTAGCGTCGAATAAAACCCGAACCTATTTGGAGGCACGATCATGGCATTTGGTGGAAATGACTGGCTGGCTCTAACTGTAGAGCCAACCTTAGAGCCTGATATCCCGATCTGCGATCCCCACCACCATTTTTGGGATCTTCGCCCGGCCAGCACCCCTTACCAGCGGTACTTGATCCACGAGTTGAACGCCGACATCTACAGCGGCCATAACGTTCGCTCAACCGTGTTCGTCGAAGCCCGGTCGATGTACCGAGAAGGTGGCCCCGTGGAGCTGCGTCCCGTGGGCGAGGTTGAATTCGTCCAAGGTCTGGCTGCTGCCAGCGCTAGCGGTGTTTACGGTCCCGCTAGGGCCGCCGCCGCGATTGTCGGTCATGCTGATCTTAAGATGGCAGGTAAAGTGGCTCCGGTTTTGGATGCGCTACAGGCTGCCAGTCCCAACCGTTTCCGGGGTATACGCCACAACGTTTCCTGGAACGCCGACCCAATATTCCAAGACCGGGAGACCGAGGGCATCATGGCCGACGCTAAATTCCGTGAGGGCGCGGCCGTGCTGTCCAGCAAGGGCTTGTCCTTGGACATCATGCTTTCGTTCCCCCAACTGCCGGAACTGGCCGACTTAGCCAAGTCGCTGCCCGACCTGCCGATCATCCTCAACCACGTTGGTGGTGTGAACCGGATCGGCATTTACGTCGGGAAAGAAGCTGAGGTTGAGGCCGAATGGCGGAAAGGCATCGCCGCCGTCGCCGCCTGTCCCAACGTCACAGTCAAACTTGGCGGACTGGGAATGCCCCGCTGGGGATTTGACTGGCATCAGAGAGCGGAACCTATCGGCTCCGAAGAACTTTCCGAGGCCATGGCTCCTTGGCTGAACTATGCCATTGAGCAGTTCGGCCCGGAGCGCGGCATGTTTGAAAGCAACTTCCCGCCGGACAAGGTCTCGTTCTCCTACAACGTCATGACCAACGCCTTCAAGCTGATGTCCAAAGGCTATTCAGCAACTGAACGGGCGGCCATGTTCCATGACACAGCCACCAAGGTCTACCGAATCGACGTCTAGCAGGTGATTACCGAGGTCTTTTGGTCATGCCTGAGACCCCGGGGCCGGGGCTAACAAACAGACTGGCTAGACCTGGAACACCGCCACAGCGTCGGCGGCCTTCACTCCCTGGCCTTTGGGTAGAACCATCAGCGGGTTGATGTCCAGCTCTGCCAGGCTGCCGTCCAGTTGGGCGGCCATCTGGGAGACTCGCACCAGCGTATCGGCCAGGGCGTCAACGTCGGCGGCAGGGCGTCCCCGGAACCCTTCCAGTAAACGCGCGCCTTTAACATCGGCAATCATCTCTAGGGCATCGCTCTTGTCGATTGGGCAGAGGCGTAAGGCAACGTCGTTGTAGACCTCCACCATCACGCCGCCGGAACCGAAGAGAATCGTTGCGCCCAATTGGGAGTCGTAGCTGACGCCCACGATTACCTCCACTCCGTCCACAATCATTTCCTGGACTGATACCCCGTTGAGACCATCTCCAACCGCGCCGGCATGGGCGGCGTTGGCTTTGATTGTGTCAAACGCTTTCCGGACTGCAGCTTCATCCCTCAGGCCCAGCATTACCAGGCCGGCGTCCGTCTTGTGGGGCAGGTTGATTACGTCGGCTTTCATTGCCACCGGGTAGCCAATTTCGCTGGCTGCGGCCACTGCATCGTCGATGTTTTGCACTAATGACTCACGTGTGACTGGGACTCCCCACTCCGCGATTAGGCCCTTGCTCTGGTGCTCTGAGAGCGCGATGCCGCCGGTGGTAGTCAGTTTGGAGGCTGCTGCTTGTTGCTCTGCATTAATGGCCGTTGTTTCAGGGAACCCTGATGTGCCACGGTGTCCCAGCCAGTCGTGGTAATCAATCAGGCTGCGGATACCTGAAGCCAGGCGGTTTGGCGTGTAAAAGACCGGAATGCTGGCCTTTTTTAGCAGATCCAAACCTGCCGTCTCCTGGCGGCTACCCGTCCAGAGGAACGCCAACGGCATCTCTGTGGCCAGATCGCGTTGGGCGATCACCTGAGTTGCCTGGCCGTCGCCGCCAGAGCTGGCAACCACCAGCGTGCCCATGGCCGGGTCGTTGGCCATGAACTGCATAATCTCTGGGAAAGAATCGCTGTTGGCAAAGCCAGTTACGTCAGACGGGTTGGACGCCCAGCCAAAGCCTTTGAGCACACCATTGATGCCGTCGCGGGCGGCGTCGTTCAACACCGGCAAGTCCAGGCCGATCTGGCCGCACATATCGGCAGTCAGCGAGCTTATTCCACCGGAATGGGAGACCACGGCCAAGCCCTTGGCGGCTGGCGCAGGGGAGTTGGCCAGGAGGTTCGCGACTTCCAACAACTCGTCGTAGTCGGCGACCCGAATCACGCCGTACTGGGCCAAGGCTGCGTCATAGAGGGCGTCCAGGCCAGTAAGGGCCGCAGTATGTGACTGGGCAGCCTTGGCACCCAATTCCGAGCGTCCAATCTTGATGAGAATAATCGGTTTGCCGCGTTCCGCTGCCAGCTTGGCAACCTCGATGAACTTCTTGGCGTCTTTGAAACCCTCAACGAACCCGGCAATCACCTTGGTGTCGTCATCATCCAGCAGATAGCGCACGAAGTCTGAAAAATCCAGATCGGCTTCGTTGCCAGTGGAGACGATATAGCTGAGTCCGATTCCGCTGTCGATGGCCCGGTTTAAGAACGGGCCGAACGCCGATGCGCCACTCTGACAAACCAGACCAACCGATCCGCCCAGCCCATCTGCGCCCCGGGAAGATGCGCTAACCCAAATATCGTCTTTCACGTTGGCCAATCCCAGACAGTTGGGGCCGCTGATGCGGAGACCTGACTCCCTGGCAAACGTGGCAACCTGCGCCTGGAGGTCGCGTCCTTCCTGGGTGCCCCGTTCAGAAAAACCAGCGGAGATCACAACTGCGGCCTTGGTGCCCTTTTCATGGCTCTCGGCCAAAACGTCCAAAACCTGCCCGGACGAGACCACCACGCAGACCACGTCTGGCGTTTCTGGTAGAGCGGTCACGCTTGGGTAACATTTGACGCCCTGGACCTCTTCATAACGAGGGTTCACCGGATAGACGTTTACCCTTGCTGATGCTTTTAGTGCGGCGGCCAGCATGCGGCCACCGTACGCCATCCTAGGTGATGCGCCGACCACCGCGATCGAACGGGGGTTGAGCATGTTATGTATCGAAGATAGTTGGTCAGCGGTCCAAGTAGTCAATTTAGGCTCCAAGCGCTCTGGTTGTATTAAAAAATTCCCACCCGAGGCTACCATGCTTTTGGAAGAACTGCGACCAAAACTGCTATCATGCTCCGGCTGGTAGTCCAAGACTTACAGCCCAGGATTTACGACCACCAACGGGGGTGTGAAATGACCACATTTGTACTGGTTCACGGGGCATCTCACGGCTCTTGGTGTTGGGACAAAGTAGTTCCGCTGCTGGAGTCACAAGGCCATGATGTGATTGCAGTTGACCTACCGGGTAACACCTACGGCGAGTTTGATGTGCCACCCAGCCAGGTAACTCTCAGTTCCTACGCCGACTATGTCTGCAAGGTGCTGGACGAGTTGGACGAGCCGGTTGTCCTGGTCGGCCATAGTCTTGGTGGACTGACCATCACCCAAGCCGCGGAGCACCACCCGGACAAGATTCGCTCGCTGGTCTATCTGACCGCGCTGCTGTTCCGCGATGGAACGGCAATGATGCCGGTGGCGGCAAGGGACCCGGAATCAATACGTGCTGGATTACAGCGCGATGCGTGGGCGCTTTCTGAAGACCTGGCCACGGTTATTTTTCATGAGGAGTCGCTCAAAAGCCGGTTCTACAACGACTGCTCCGATGATGACATTGAGTGGGTCAAGCCAATGTTGGTCCCCCAACCTACTGGTCCACTGATAGACCCAATTCAAACCACGTCGGAGAATTTTGGCCGCGTGCCAAAGGTCTACATTGAATGCGAGATTGACGGCGCTCTGCCGCTGGACTACCAGAGAGAGATGCAGGCAAACGTCCCCTGTGACCGGACAATTACCATGGGAACGGGGCACTCGCCGTTCTTGTCAGCACCGGCTGAATTGGTGGCGAACTTAGTTTCGATCTAGGCCAGCGGCTAGGCTAGGCTAGACTTAGGACGAGTCCACGTAGCCAAACCAGGCGTCCACAGTTATCATGGCACCGACTGGATTAGGTTTGAATCCCGGCAATTTAATCCGAAATTTTACTAGACAAAATTGAACCCAAATACCGGAGGCAGCAATGGCAAAGAAAAAAGGCACCGGACTGATGATGGTGGCGGCTGATATACCCGCCGACATGGAAGAAGAATTCAATAAGTGGTACCAAGAGGAACACCTACAGGAACTGACGAGTGTTCCCGGTATCTTGAATGCTGCCAGGTACGAGGCCACCAAGAGCGGCCCCAAGCATCTGGCCGTTTATGAGTTGGAGAGCGTTGATGTGGTCAACACTGATGCCTTCAAGAACCGCCCCCGCACCGATTGGGGGCAACGGGTCTCGCCCAGTCTCATTGGCACCAACTTCTTCAACATTGTTTTGGACATGATTCACCCCACATCGCTGAGTGACGAGATCGCCAACAGTGACATGGCCCCGGCCCTGCAGATTGGCCGCATGGACGTCGCGCCCGCAGACCAGGATGAATGGAACAAATGGTACAGCGGTGTCTACGTACCCAACTACGAGAAGTGCCCCGGCGTGATCCGTGGCCGTCGCTGGAAGGCCGTTAAGGGAACCCCAGAATTTGCCACCGTTTACGAGTTTGAAGACGAAAACGTCTCGGAAACTGAAGAGTGGCTGAAACAACGGGAGATTCATCCCGACAACGTCCGCATGCGTGACATCATGGCCCACGCTGACAGCTCGCCCGGAATCTGGAGGAAGACCTTCCAACTCTAGGCTCTAGGCCGAATATTGCTCTTCCACTGCTAAAAAGCAGTGGAAGAGCTTAACCCCACGAAGGACCGCAACCAACTATGGCAAAGAAAAAAGGCACCGCGTTGATGATGGTCGGCGCTGACATCTCCACCGATAAAGAAGAGGAGTTCAACCGTTGGTACAACGAAGAACACCTCAAAGACCTGCTGGCGGTCCCGGGCATCTTGGATGGTGCCCGTTATGAGGCCACCAAGAGCGGCCCCAAGCATATGGCTGTGTACGAACTGGAAAACGTTGATGTGATCAACACGGACGCGATGAAAGCCCTGAGGCCCTTCACTGAGCGGGGTCAGCGCATGGCACCGAGCATCATCGGCTCCAACTACATCAACATGGTCTTGGAGATGATCTATCCCGACTTGCTGACCGATGAAATTGCCAATAGCGGCATGGCCCCAGCGCTGCAGATTGGCCGAATGGACGTTCCTGATGCAGACCAAGATGATTGGAACAAATGGTACAGTGGAGTTTACGTTCCCAACTACGAAAAATGCCCCGGAGTGATTCGTGGACGCCGTTGGAAGTGCGTACGCGGTGAGCCTCGATACGCGGTGGTTTACGAGTTTGAGAATGAGAATGTTTCGGAGACTGAAGAGTGGCTGAAACAGCGGGAGATTCATCCCGATAACGTCCGGATGCGGGACATGATGACCCACGCAGATAAGTCACCCGGCATCTGGAAAAAGACCTTCCAATTGTAAGCCATTGGAGTCGGGCCATTCACTTTTGTTGCAAGACGGAGCTACAAGACGGGTCTACAAGATTGAAGCATGGTCCGCGCCAAGTAGAATCGGTAGCTGCCGCGAATGCGCGACGTTAAACCCATGAACGCTAACCAAGACCATACCAGCCAGCCACCGGGGCACGACCACCAATTACCAGGGCATAGCCATGGCCACCGCTCCGCCAGCAAGCGTAGCCTCAGCATCTCGTTGGTGTTGATCACGGTCTACATGGTGGTAGAGGTTGTCGGCGGTTTGGTCTCTGGCAGCTTGGCCCTATTGGCTGACGCCGGACACATGCTCACCGACAGCGCGGCCATCGGTCTGGCCCTGCTTGCCATCTGGGTCTCCGGACGCCCCGCATCCATCGAGCAGACCTTTGGTTTTCACCGCACTGAGATCCTGGCAGCCATGCTGAACGCCCTGAGCCTGTGGTTGATTGTCGCTCTGATCCTCTTCGAAGCTTCTCGGCGGTTCGACGATGCCAAGGATGTAGATGGCGGTTTGATGCTGGTCGTCGGCGCCGTGGGACTAATCGTTAACCTGGCGGCTGCCTGGGTGCTGCACCGGTCCGCCGAGGAGAGCCTCAACGTGGAGGGCGCGTTCCTACACGTTATAGCCGACCTCCTGGGCTCGGTTGCGGTGGTGACGGCGGGTATTCTGGTGATGGCCTTTGGCTGGAACATCGCCGACCCGATATTTGGCATCGTCATTGGCGTATTTATATTGGCCAGCTCTCTACGGTTGCTCTGGAAGGTCGTCCATGTTCTCATGGAGGGGACACCAGCGCACTTGGATCTGCACCTTCTCTGCCAGAGATTGGAAGAACTGGAAGGCGTCACGGGAGTCCATGACATTCACGCCTGGTCAATCACCACTGGCTACGACGCTTTAAGCGCCCACGTCACCGCCGATAATGTGGCAATGGGAAACCCAAACTTGGTGTTGCAGCGGCTGCGAGACATCGCCTCCAGTGAGTTTGGCATCGCCCACGTGACCATCCAGTTGGAAGATTCCATGGACGGGTGTGCTGAGGACCATCACATAGAGCATCCAGCCACCTAGGGGTCGGGTTAATCGGCTGTCAGTCATAGGCATGATGAATCTTGATTCGCTTTTTGTCCGTATACGGCATGGGTGTTACTTAATATAAATGGGAATGATCCGCATCAAACATAAAATAGTAGTTTTTGGCGCGCTGTTTACGGCGTTGCTTTTGTTCGCCTCGCTAAACCCCTCGGCCGCTGTCATTGCTCAAGAAGATGAACGATTGGACGAAAACCGGGGTGTGAGCGTAATCGCCGGTCCCCATAACGTGAGGGTGGTGATAATCAACTCCAACCTGTCGGCTGGCTTTCTTCAGATGGCCTTGTTCATTACCGACGCCAGCAACGGAGATACGGTGTCAGACGCCCAGGTGATACTCAAGGCCAACAACGATGACCAGGATTATGAAGGTTGGGGCACAGCCCACAATTCACCGGCCGACCCCAGGCGGTACGACGCACGGATGAATCTGGGCTCAACGGGCGACTGGGTAATCAATGTTGATGTGTCCAGTTCCCTGGGTCAGGGAGGGGCGGAAGCCCTGAACATTCAAGTGCCAGCACTCAAGCGCTACACCAGCGGAAGCCTGGTGTTCTTCGCCATTTTTGGCGTAATGATGCTTGGGATTGCCTACCTTTTCTGGAGCGTAAAGCGGGAGAATCGCCGTCGCGCTGCCGTCTTGCTTGCCGATGCTTCGGTTAATTCCGATGCTGTTTTAGATGGAGCAGAAGGCAGGCAGAAGTCTTGATTATCTGCGCATGAAATTAGCCAGGAAAATATTACTGATTCTGCCAGTGTTGGCAGCGCTACAACTGCTTTGGGTTGTGCCTTCCGCGCATGCGCACGCCGGCATAGAAGCTGGCCAGAACCCCTTCACAGCCTGGAACTGGAACCCACTGTCCACGCTGCTGATACTGATGGTCGCCTACGTGTACCTGAACGGTCTCAGCAATTGGAACCGTCCAACCCACCCCATCAGCCGCTGGCAGAAGGCTTCCTTCTTCACGGGGCTATTCCTGATTTTCATTGCCCTGCAGTCGCCGTTGGACAATCTGTCGGAGCATATGCTGACATTCCACCAACTGCAGCATTTCTTGCTGCGGATGTTGGCACCGTTGCTGATCCTGCTCGGCGCGCCATTGACTCCATTGCTCCGGGGATTGCCGCCTTGGGCGTTAAAAGGCATCGTCCGCCCCACGGTGCGACATCCGTTAGCGCGTGCGGCCTACGACAAATTGACCAACCCGGTCATCAGCGTATCCATCTTCATGGGTGTGCTGTACCTCTGGCAGGTACCCGGCGGGTTCAACCTGGCGCTGCGCAACGAATTCATCCACGCCCTCATGCACATAACCATGATGTCGTCCGGGTTCATATTCTACTGGGCGGTCATCGATCCCAAGCCCCACCGCTCCCGGGTGCACTACGGCGTAAGGGTGCTTTACCTTGGTCTAATCGTTTTGCCCAACACCTTGTTGGGGGCGGTGATCGCCTTCTCCAAGACCGTAATTTATTCGGAATACGAAAACGTCTATCGGCCCTTTGATATGTCCGTCCTGACCGACCAACAGATCGGCGGGTTGGTGCTCTGGGTGCCAGGCGACATGATGAGCATATTGGCGGCCGGGATTGTCATGATTATGTGGTACGAGAAAGAAGAAAGAGAAAACCCATCTCACCCTCCAATACCCCCGACTCCAGCCACCGACGAATAGTTAATCCACCTCTGGGCGCAGTAAAATAGTCCCTTCTCCCTCGCAAGGGAGAAGGTTAGGTCCGACGAAGTCGAGACTCTCGACCTAGTCGGAGATGAGGGCCAACCCATTCACAACCAACCCCGATTATCCAAGACCACCCATGCTGCGGCCACCTAGCCCTTGACCGCCCCACCCACCGTCCCTAGGATGTACCTGAGCCCACTCCAAGGCGGAGGCGCAACGTGACCAACGGCAACGGCGAGACTCTATTTAGCTGGTTCATACCCATCGACGGCGACGGCGCACGGGCCGGGACCGCTAGGGCAGAACGACCACCGACATTTGATTACCTCAAGCAGGTTGTGCAGACGGCCGAAAACCTGGGCTATTACTCCTTGCTGATCCCGACCAGGTTTGCCAATGGTCTCTTCGCTGAAGACGCACCACTGGCGGAGACCTGGACCACGGCCACGGCTCTGGCAGCAGTGAGTAAACGCATTCGATTTCTCATCGCCGTTAGACCGGGCTTTATTGCTCTGGGATTGTTCGCCCAGATGGCCGCTGCCCTGCACCAGATATCCAATGGTCGAATCGATATCAACATCGTGCCCGGTGGTATTGGAAACGACTTTGAACGGGTCGGAGAGTACACCGACCAGAGCACCCGCTACGAACGTGCCGAGGAGTTTATCGCCGCCTGCCGCAAGCTGTGGACCCAACCCGGCCCAGTGGAGTTCAAGGGCGATTTCTACAACCTACGGGACGCCTACTGTTCCCCCATTCCCGAAGGAACACCTCCCCAGTTTTACCTGGGTGGCGCATCGCCCAGGGCCAATGCCCTCTCAGGACGCCAAGCCGACGTCCATCTGAACTGGATCGAGCCGCTGGAAGACTCGCGCGGTCGCTTCGACGCCGTGCGGGAAGAGTTCAAGAAGTCGGGTCGCACTCCCAGCTTGGGCATACGCACCCACTTGGTAGTGCGAGACAAAGAGGAAGATGCCTGGAAAGCCGCCAACGAGTTGATTGACTACGCTGACCCGGCGGTTAAAGCGCAGCGCAAAGCAGCCGTCACCGGCACAACCATGGTCGGAGCCGCCGCCCAAGTTCAGGAAGCGCCCAACCACATAGTGGCCCCCAACCTGTGGAACGGTCTTTCTGAGGTGCGAGTCAACTGCGGCACCGCCATCGTCGGCACCCCCGAGCAGGTAACCGACATACTCCTGACCTACTCCAAACTAGGAGTAGACCAGTTCATCCTCTCCGGCTTCCCTCACGTAGAAGAATGCCAACGAGTAGCCGAAGATGTTATACCGCTGCTAAAGCAGAAGATAGCGGAGGCGTAGGCGTAGATTCCTCAGCCTTATTAAAGGCAAATAATACTGCTGTTTTGGTTATTCTAAAATAGTAAAAATATTGATTTGCTATGCTTATGGCTAAGGGTTGAGTGAAATTTTGTTACGTTGATGAAAGCGGAACTGGAAGCGAGCCAATTGCGACGATGGTTTGAATTCTCGTTGATTACCGGCGGATGCATCTCACCAAATCTGAGTGGGTCGGATTACTTCAATCGCTAAGTGACTTCACTGGACAGCAGATTGCTGAATTGCATACGGCTGATTTTTACAGCGGGAATGGAGTCTGGAGAGGAATGGACAGGCCACAGCGGTCCCGGATAATTTCGTTGATATTCGAGTGGATTTCTGAAAGAAAACACCAAATTGTCTATACGTCCATCAATAAAGAGTTGTGCTTTAAAAGCCGAGCTTCAGATGAAATGCCAAAAGAAATCAACACCATTTGGAAATACCTAGGCTTCCATCTGGTCTTGGCGATTCAGCGTTACTCTCAACCGGAGAAAGGAAATAAAGGTCACACTGTCTTAACATTCGATAATGAAGAGCGAGAAGAGAAACGATTCATTCAATTGATTAAAACACCTCCCGAATGGAGTGATGAATACTACGCAAAGGAAAAAACCGAAGTCAGCTTGACCAAATTGTGGATGTTCCACATTTTGGAGATTCAAAAGATTTTCCATTGATCCAAGTGGCTGATTTTCTTGCTTTTTTCTTCGTCGCTACGCTGAAATAGAAGAAGGTTTAGTTCCAGTAAGATACAAAAAAGAACAAGAAATGGTAGGAGAATGGCTGGACCAACTCAGCCAGCGGTCGATAGGTTCTTCCTATATCTTTCCGAAACAAAGGCGTACACCAGCACAGGATCTTTTTATAGCCACGCCCCTGCCTGTATCAGAGGTCTTTAGTTGATCATGTGGGTTCCGATACTCGAAATCAAAAAGAGTTTTGTGGCCCACTAAGAGCGCCATGCATCGGAAAACCGTTAAATTTTACGGAAATCGGAGGTAGTTTTTGAATTAAATATTGTCGTACCTATCGGCGTAGCAGGGGTACCGTTTTTAATAAGCGCTTGGTTTTTCAACGATGGCCAGGTTGGCTTTGGTTTGTTGTTCTTATTGATAGCGGCCGGATTGGGAATAATTATCGCAAAATTTAATTCATCGCCTAATGTCGGATTGAACGAAACCCGAGGCTAGTGAGATTCCAGAGAGTATTGATTTACAGGCAACCACCCTCTCTCCCCGTTAACTAACCCCCGGCCTATCCCCCGCCCACGGGTTGGCTGCTTCGAACGCGGCGCAGGCTTGTAGGACTTTGGCCTCTGACCCCTTGGGGCCGATAATGTGTAGGCCTATTGGCATGCCGTCTGACGAGTAGCCGCAGGGGATGCTGGCGGCGGTCTGGCCGCTGATGTTTATGGGATAGGTGAATGGCAGGAAGCCCCAGAACGGGTCCACGGTCTGGCCGCCTATGACACTGGGTCGCTGGTCGATCGGGAAGGCTGGCACGGCCATTGTCGGCGTCAGCAGCAAGTCAAAGTTGTCGAAGAACTCCTCCATGCGTCGTCCCAGGCGGTCAACCTCATAGATGGCGCGCGACATGTCTGCCCCGGTGGTCTGCTGGCCGTGCTCAATGGACATCAGCCCAATGTCGGACAAGTCGTTTCGGTGTTCCTCCAGCAGGTGGCCGTAAGACGTATAGGCCGCTGTGGAGAAGATGTTCCAGAAAGTCTCAAACGGGTCTTCCAACTTCAGCTTGGCATCATCCATGTTGGCACCTAACCCGATGAACTTCATGGCGGCCTGCTTGGTGATATCCACCACCTCTGGGTCAACCGCCGCGTAGCCTAGGTCGCTGCTCCAGGCCAAACGCATGCCACTTACCCCGGAGCTTAGATTAGCGCTGAAGTCCGGAGCCGTCTCACGAATGGATGTAATATCACGAGTGTCTGGCCCGGCGATCACCTGCAACAGCAGGGCCGAGTCGGCCACCGTCCGTGTGATCGGCCCCGACTGGGAGAAATGGTTGGCTGAGGACCTGCCGTAGCCGCCAAATCGGGGCACCCGGCCCTGAGTGGGTTTAATGCCGAACAACCCGGTGAAACTGGCTGGTATGCGCACAGAGCCGCCGCCGTCGGTGCCCATCGACAGCGTGCACAATCCCGCAGCCAACGCAGCGGCTGCTCCCCCGCTGGAACCGCCCGGAGTTCTGTCAGTGTTCCAGGGGTTGCGGCAGGGCTCGCCCAGCTTGTTCTCGGTGGTGCCAGACTGTCCAAACTCCGGGGTGTTGGTCTTGCCCAGGATGATTGCCCCGGCCGCTTTTATGCGTTCCACGACAATGGAATCCATGTCCGGAACCCGGTCCTTGAAGATGGCTGAGCCCATGGTGGTGACCACGCCCTTGGTTGTCTCTAGGTCCTTGATGGAGATGGGCACACCGTGCAGTGGCCCCAACTTGGTCCCCTGCTGTACGGCGGCATCGGCGGCGCGGGCGTCGGCCAAGGCTTGGTCTCGGCAGAGGGTTAAGTACGAATGCAACTGGGAGTCCAGCTGGTCAATGCGCTGGAAGAAATTCTCGGTGGCCTCCAGCGATGAGACCTTTTTGTTGCGGATGTTTTGGGCCAGTTCCACAGCCGACATGAAAGCTAGTTCAGCGCTCATTCCAGTCCTCCCGGTGCTATAATCGGGCCTGCCTGATGACCGGAGCAACTATGCCTCCGTACTTGTCACAAAGCGGCGATTTGAAATATTGGCGCAATTATAACGGCGATGCAGTTGGCGTACTACTCGTCTTTAGATACAGGAGACATCGATTTGGGACTGGTAGGAATAATCGCAAACCCGGCTGCCAGCAAAGACATCAGGCGGCTCGTCGCTCAGGGGCGGGTGGTGCCCGATTGGGAGAAGGTCAACACGGTCAGAAGGGTCATGTTGGGCCTGCAATCGGTTGGCGCAACTCGCATTTTAGCCATGCCAGACAGTTCCAACCTGGTGATGCGCGCTGCCGATGACCCCAATCTTTCTTTAGACCTGGAGCTGGTGGACATGCCGGCCTTTTACTCGGAGGGTGACACGATCAAGGCGGCGGGGTTAATGGCCGAGCAGGGCGTTGACTGCCTGGTGACCCTGGGCGGTGACGGCACCAACCGAGCCGCAGTGGTGGGCAGCAAGAACATCCCCATGGTGGCCATCTCCACCGGCACCAATAACGTGTTCCCCTCCATGGTAGAGGGAACCCTGGCCGGTCTAGCGGCTGGCATGGTGGCCGAAGGTTGGCTGGACCTGGCCGACGTTTCGGTTGCCAGCAAGATTATGCACGTCTATGTGGACGGCGATCTGCGGGACATAGCTCTGATTGACGTGGCACTTTCCAAAGAACGCTTTGTCGCCTCCAAAGCCATCTGGGATATTGAAACTCTGTTTGAGGTATTTCTCACCAGGTCAGAGCCTGCGTCCATTGGTCTATCTTCCATTGGCGCACGACTTGAGGCGGTCTCGATGGCCGACGAAGGTGGTCTGCAGTACGGCATCGCCGACCCCGACGACCCAGGAACTGAAACTCGCACCGTCTTGGCACCCATTGCCCCTGGCGTGGTGCCTCGGGTGTCCATCTCGTCGTGGCAGCGGATGGCTGACGGCGAACGGCTGACTATTGAGAGTCGTAACTGCACTGTTGCTCTGGACGGCGAACGGGCCTTCTCAGTCAAGCAGTCCCAGGTGTTGGAAATGGAAGTAAGACGCAATGGCCCTCCCGTGATTGATGTGAGCCTTGCTCTGCATGTTGCGGCCAGCAAGGGAGTATTCAACCGGATCTCTGGGGATTAAGTCCCGATTTGCTGACCGGCTACGAACTTTTCTTCTGCATCCTGATCGTCATCGCCGCCTCCACCGTCCTGGGCACGGTCGGCTTTGGCTTTGGCCTGGTCTCGGCGCCCGTGATGCTGATCTACCTGGAGCCGCAGCAGGCGGTGGTGGTGATCAACTGCCTGATTGGTCTGATGCTGGTAATGGTTTTGGTGCGCACCTGGCGTCAGTTGGAACTGCGAGCCAGCATGGGATTGGTGCTGGGCGGAGTGGCCGCTACCCCCATTGGAGTCCTGGCATTGAACGCCGCCAGCCCCAGCGTGCTGCGGATAACCATTGCCTTTGTGATCATCTTCCTGGGCCTGTTCAGTCTGAAGAATGTGAAACTGCCCTTTGCCCAGAATAAGGCCGCCGGCCCGCTCTTTGGATTTTTGACCTCTCTGGCGGTGACCACCATTGCCATCGGCGGGCCTTTGGGCGCTATCTACGCCATCTCCCAGAATTGGAAGCCAGATACAGTCAGGGCAGCCCTGGCCCTGTTTTTCCTGACGTCCGATATCGTCGCCTTTGGACTCTACGCCGCCACTGGGCTGGTCAACCAAGACACGCTGATTAACATCGGGCTTTTGATACCGGGGTTGGTCATTGGATTTGGCCTGGCCGCCGTCTTGGTCAACCGGATCAACGACCAGATGTTTCGCCACGCTGTCATCGCAGTGATCGTCATTGCCGGCAGTGTGATGCTGTTCCGCGAGTTCAGCGGCGTCTGAGCCGGGTATTCACCGGAATCGGACCCCTAACTTAGGCCATATTTTTGTAACGTCCGACTAAACGTGGCATTTTTGCAGGTAATCGTGGGTCGCCGGTATTCTTCCGACAACAGTTTTCTGCGGTTTAGTCATGGATATCCCATCTCAATGTACAAAACGGTTAATTGACGGGGTTGGCGAAAAAAACCTAAACTCCCTCTACCTACCCCTACGTGAGCACGCTGGCTCAGTCCTTCAAATACTAATAACCGTGAGCAAGAACGATAATGTTTTTAAACACGCCTTCTATACTGAACTGAAATTCCCTCGAATCTGGATATTGTTGGCAGCCACTTCCCTTCTGGTCCTTCTGGCTGCTTTGGTACCAAATGTCCAGGCAGCCACAATTACTGTCAACTAGCTCAATGACCCGGGCACCGGTGTTTGTGACAGTTCGGAATGTACCCTCCGTGAAGCTACTGATGCTGCAAGTAGTGGCGATACCATCGACTTCAATGTGACGGGGACAATTGACCTCTCTGACGGGGAATTGTTTATCAACACTAGCCTGACGATTACCGGGCCGGGTGCCGGTAGTTTGACTCTAGATGGGCTAAGAAGTAACCGGGCCTTTCACGTGTTCTCTGGTGATGTCAGCATTTCTGGAATGACAATTACCGGAGGCATTGAATCCGGTACTGGCGGCGGGATTCTCATGCGTTTCCCGGCCAGTCTAAACTTGTCTGACAGCGTAGTGACGGGCAACGCCGCCAATTATGGAAGAGGAGTCGGATCTTCGTCCCTTGAAACACTGACCATCAGTAACACTACGATTAGTGGAAATGAGGCGGTAGATGATGGCGCCGGAATTGCATCCATCAATGGTGGGACGGTGATAATTAGCGGCGGTTCCATCCACACGAACTTTGCCGATAGTGATGGTGGTGGATTGTGGTCTTCTGGAGCCGTGACTATCTCGGACAGCAACTTTACCTTTAACCATGCAGGCGATGATGGAGGAGGAGTCTCCTCAATTGGAAACAGTTCTTGGTCCCTAAGTAACAGCACGATTGAAGGAAATTCCGCTGGTAGAAACGGAGCAGGGCTCGACTTTCTTGGCACCACAGATTTTTCCCTCACCGATTCCACTATCAACGATAACTCTGCCAGCGGTAGCGGCGGAGGGATATTTTTAACGGGTTCAATTGCTGGTCTAGCGGTCAACAGTACTATCAGCAGCAACTTCGCCGGCGGTGGGATGAATGTGCTGAATTCCTCAGACCTCGTTTTGAAAAACGTCTCAGTTGCTAACAACGTAGCCTTTGGCGATGGCGGAGGCATCGGCAACACCGGTTCAAGTTCCACCGTGGATTTGTTCAACACGATAGTTGCGGACAATACGGCCGGTTCAAGCGGTCCAGATTGTGTCGGTTCGTCCGACTCCAATGGCACCAACCTGATTGGAGACACCATCGGCTGTGGCTATAGTGCAGATGTTAGCGATGTCGTTAACGCAGACGCCAAACTAGGTTCCCTGGCTAACAACGGCGGAACAACCAAGACACATGCGCTGTTAGTCAGCAGTCCGGCAGTGGACGCTGGTCATGCCAGCGTGTTCACCTCCGTAGACCAGCGCGGTATTTCTCGACCTCTGGACGGCGATGCCAACGGCAGTTCTGTTAGTGATATTGGCTCCTTTGAAGTTAATGACGCTGACTATGACGGCATTCTCAACCCGAGCGACAACTGTCCAGTCGACCCAAACGCAGGCCAACTCGACACCGACGGAGACGGCTTGGGTGATGCTTGTGACCCCGACACCGACGGAGACGGTCTCTCAGACGTTGATGAATCAACCGCTGGTTCAGATCCGCTGGATCCAGATACCGACGGTGATGGACTCTCAGACGGCGATGAGGTTTCTATCCACGGGACCAACCCCAACGACTCTGATTCGGATACCGATGGTTTGTCTGACGGAGCAGAGGTAAATAGCTACGGCACCGATCCCTTGAACCCCGACTCAGATGGCGACTCGTTGGTGGATGGCGCTG